>NZ_JMMD01000002.1:0-311111 GCF_000686965.1 Butyrivibrio sp. AE2005 | reverse complement strand
AAATAGACTTATTATTCCCCTTATTTCTGTAGTTATTAGTGAAGGGATTTTCCCTTGTCTGTACTTTGACAAGAGAATATACATTCACTAAGTACGTTCCTGTAGTATGTAGCCCCAAAGGTACGCCTTGCGCGATATAGCCTCACTGGAATGTCGGTAGCACCGGCACTGGCGATGACAGCTGCGGGTATAATGATACTTCCGCTCAGCCACAACTCATCGTAATGGGAGCGGTCTTGCGAGAACCGCAGGAAGGGTTGAGCCTATGGAGCTGTGCTGCAGCCGCTTAGTGATTTCCCGTTCTCCGGGGCGCCGTGGGCAAATAGGGGAACATATAACTGTTTGATTTTAAGAAGGTATTCCGCTGTGTACTGGCAGTGGGTGCCTTCTTTTTACATAAAAGGAAGGAGAGTGTGGTCATGGTTAGGCGTGGAGAGATATATCTTGCTGACTTAGGTGCAGGTGTCGGATCGGAACAAAAAGGCGAGAGGCCGGTAATTATCGTTCAGAACAATAAAGGAAATAGGTATTCGCCGACGGTTTCTGTTGTGCCTATAACAACAAAGATTCATAAAAGTGCGGGAATGCCTACGCATGTTCTGCTAGGTAAAATTGCAGGGCTTGATATGGAATCAGCCTGTATGGCAGAGCAGGTTATGACAATAGATAAGAAGAGGCTTATAGCGAGGATAGGTAAACTTCCCGAAAACGTTATGAGTCGGGATATAGCTAAGGCTTTGAATATTCAGTTGGATTTGAAAGTGGGGAAAAAGAGAAATGGAAAAGATTGAAGTGCCGGTGTGGCGAAAGTATTCACTTAGTATACAGGAAGCGGCTTCCTATTATGGTATCGGAGAGAAGAGACTTCGCAGTCTTGTTTCAGATAACCTGAATGAGGAATATGTGATAGAAATAGGCTCACATGTCAGAATAAAGCGCAGGAAATTTGAAGAGTATCTTGATGATGCAGGAGTTATATAAGGGGCGGCATTCTGGCGCTTTTTTTATTGTAAAGGTACAATAGATGAAGCGTAAAAAAATGCTGCTTCTCCGTTTTTGTTGGAAGGAGCTGATTAAAATAGAAAGAAGGTATGATAAAAAAGGAAGAGTTCTCCATGATGGAGAATATCAGATGCCGGATGGCCGATACAGATTTAGATATACATCTTGGGATGGCCATCGTAAGACAATTTATAGCTGGAGACTTGCTAAGAATGACAAGGCGCCTGAAGGCAAGAAGTATACGGAGTCTCTTCGTGAAATGGAGAAGAAAATCCATGCAGACAGCTTTGATAAGATAGTATCTAATGGAGGAGACCTTACGGTCTTGGAGTTGGTTCAGAAGTATGTTAATACCCGCGTGGGCGTTAGGATATCAACAAGACGCGGATATCAGACAGTTCTGAATTTTCTTGCAAAGGACCCTTTTGGAAAGAAGAGAATTGATCTTGTGCGTAAGTCAGATGCCAAGCTATGGCTTATTCAGCTTCAAAAGGAGAAAGGTAAGAGCTATTCCCAGATTCATACAATCAGGGGGCTTGTCAGACCTGCTTTTAAACTTGCAATGGATGATGATCTTATCCGCAAGGATCCATTCGATTTTGAGCTGGTCAATGTTGTTGTAAATGATTCTACAAGGCGAGATGCCTTATCTCGGGAAGAGGAGCGCAAGTTTCTTAAGTTTATCAAGGAAGATAACCATTACAAGAAGTATTATGAAGGAATCTATATTCTGTTTAATACAGGACTGAGAATATCTGAATTTTGTGGTCTTACATTATCAGATATAGACTTTGAGGATCATTCTGTTAATATTGATCATCAACTTCAAAAAGGTGCTCATGTAGGGTATTATATTGAGGAGACCAAGACGGAGAGCGGTCGAAGGAAGATTCCTATGACTCCCGAGGTGGAAGAGTGTTTTAAGACAATAATAGCAAACAGACGACCACCAAAGCCTGAGCCTATGATAGATGGCAAAGCGGGATTTCTGTATTTTGATAAGGATGGAAGCGTTGTATATTCGCTTCATTGGGATCATTATTTCAAGCACATCCGCGATAAATACAATCATATCTACAAGATACAGATACCATTTGTGTCTCCGCATATCTGCAGGCATACTTATTGCAGTAAAATGGCAAAGTCGGGAATGAATCCAAAGACCCTTCAATATCTGATGGGGCATTCAGATATAAGTGTTACATTAAATACATACACTCATGTTGGATTTGAGGATGCTCAAAGAGAGCTAAATTCGCTTAAAACCTTAAAGGCAATATGATTTGAGGGTTAAATTATTATATCCATTTTGCCATGGGGAAACGGCAAATGTTTTTTTTAAACTGAAAGGGTTAAACTCAAAATTTTTAACCCCGTTTTTAACCCTACCGGTTGCAAAATAACGCTAAAATATGCAATGATATGCCGACTTATAAAAAATTGAAAATAGCATGAATGCTAGGAAATATGAGGATTTAGGGAATGATTAAGATACTATTCGTCTGCCACGGCAACATATGCCGTTCTCCTATGGCAGAGTTTGTATTAAAAGATATGGTGAAAAAGCGCGGGTTGGAAGATGAGTTCTACATCGAATCCGCAGCGACAAGCACAGAGGAGATCTGGCACGGAGTTGGTAATCCCGTGTATCCGCCGGCGAGAGCTAAGCTTAGAGAGCATGGAATAGGAACTTCTGATAATGAGCTTGGTGTTAGTGAGAAGAGAGCCAGGCAGACTGTGCGCGGCGACTATGAGAAGTTCGACTATATAATAGGTATGGATAGCGCCAATATGAGAAATATGCAGAGGATATATGGCGGAGATCCTGAAAACAAAGTGTACAAGATGCTGGATTTTGCGGGAAGAAGCGCTGATGTGGCAGACCCCTGGTATACGGGTAATTTTGATGCTACATGGAACGACGTTGTTGATGGTTGCAACGGTCTTATTTCCAAAGTTATAGGAGCAACAACATAAAAATTATCGCTTACATGGAAGAGGATGCTCGATGAAAAAAGCAGGAAATACAGTTATAGATGAAAAAACACCGCTTCTGGTATTGGCGGGCCCCATGTTCTTGGAGCTCTTGCTGAATACAATGCTTCACAACGTCGATACTGTCATGCTAAGTCATTTTGATGAATTCGCTGTCGGAGCGGTTGGCAACGCAAACACTATCATGTTTATGATGATCATTCTTTTCAACATCATTGCAACGGCTACAAGTGTAGTTGTTGCGCAGTATCTCGGTGCTAAGATGTATGACCGGATGAACATGATATATACGCTTTCGATTGTTGTAAATCTGGTATTGGGAATCGGGCTCAGTGCGGTGTTTTGTGCCGCAAATCCGTTTATTATGGATTTTCTTCATGTGTCGCCCGAGATGCGTCCGTTCTCGATGACATATATCTATATTGTCGGAGGCGCAGGTTTTCTGATGGCAGTGTCCAATGTTATGCTCCAGATTTTGCGTTGTAACGGATATACCAAGATAGGCATGTGGGTTACGTTTGGCATAAATATCGTTAACATTGTCGGAAATTATTGCTTCCTGTACGGACCGTTTAAGTTTTTGAATATGGGCGTTGCCGGTGTGGCGATATCTACAGTGGTGGCAAGGCTTTTATCTGTGATAGCGCTTATTGTTTTCTTCTATGTGACAAAAACAGGAAGGATTTCACTTCGCTATCTGATACCGTTTCCGATGAAACTGCTTATAAAAATGATAAGGATAGGCCTTCCTTCTGCGGGTGAGAACCTTACATACAATCTTTATCAGACAACACTTCTTTCCTTTATTAATGCGATGGGAAATGATGCGGTTAATGCAAGGGCATATTGCAATACGCTTATCTCCTTTGCGATGATCTTCTCGAATGCCTCTGCGATGTCAACGCAGATAATCACCGGGCATCTGGTAGGCGCGGGAAAGACTGAAGAGGCATATAAAAGAGTGTTCAAAACGCTTAAGACTTCTATGCCGATCACGATAGCACTGGCATGTATCAATGCGATTCTTTGCGGATATACGTTGCGTATATTTACGGATAACCTCAATATAATCGCTCTTGGCAGGACGATAATGATCGTAGACATATTTGTTGAGACGGGACGTTGCCTTAATATGACATTTGTCAGCAGTCTAAAAGCGGCGGGAGCTTATATATTCCCGTTTATAGCCGGAGTTCTGTGTAACTGGGGACTTGGTCTTACTGTAGGATATACGGTCGGAGTCGTGCTTGGGCTGGGCGTTGCCGGAATCTTCATAGGAACGGCAACAGATGAATGTATCAGAGGCCTGATTGTTATGTACTATTGGTATAAGAAGAAATGGCTTGGAAAATCCGTGGTGAGTCGTGGCGTGGACTAGGGCATATAACGAGGGCTGTTTTCTTCAAATTCAATATCAAGAATATCATCAAATTTTATCTTAGTATTTACAATCTGAAGTGTTCTTGCTACCTCATCAAAGCGGGCGACCATACCTGTTACTTGAAGATATTCACCTTTATTAAAGTAGACACATGTTAAAATTAACCCCTTTTTGATGTTGTGCATTTTCTTATCGAGTTCTTCGGCCATTTCGTCGGAGAGCTCGATTTTTGGTACTTTTATTTTTTCTTTTGCCAAAAGAGCTTCATCAAGTCCCTTAACAGCCTGAAAAGGGAGGAACTGAGCAGCTCTTTTATCCATGGACATTTTTTGCCTCATTTATATATCCTCTGATGAAAACTTGATTCAATCCTCAACTTACGCTTTGTGGCCACCAATCTGATTGTTCCTGTCCCTGGTTGTGGCGCCTTCTTCAAAGTTGAGCCCCTTTAATATCGCGTTTTTACCGAATTTATTCTTTATCTCAAGAACTGCCTTCTGCATGCGTCTGTCTCGTTCGAGGTCGGCGGGAGATACGAAGAAGGAGTATTGAGTATATTCTTCGGGAACGACGTTGTTTGCAACGACGTACATTCTGCGGACAAGATACAGCGGATTGACAATCTGTTTGTAGAGGTCGGCGATTCCGGGAATCAGAAGCATTGATGCATTGGTCTCGGTATCGAGTGAAAATGTGCCTTTCGCTGAAGGAATTGGCGTTCCTTTGGCATATCCGACCATAAGGGAAAAAGATTTACTGACAAGTCCTTTGTCGACCATATCAAGACACATCACATCCATCATCTCTTTTGCTATGATAAGTCCTTTATCAAAGGTGTAATCGCTCATAAGGACCTGCCCCTGGCTGAGGGAATGGGAAGAAGAGCTGTAGGCTCTGATGTCGCTTATCGTGACCGGCTCGCGCCCCCACGCGTGGTCTATAAGGAGTTCGGCATTTACGCCAAAAAGTTTGTAGAGAAGATTTTCGTCGCCGTTTGCAATGTCTCTCATTGTGAGCATTCCGTATGTGGCAAGGCGGTTTGCGATACCTTTTCCGATGCGCCAGAAGTCGGTGAGCGGTCTGTGATCCCACAAGGTCTCGCGAAAGCTCTTTTCATCAAGTTCTCCGATAAAATCGGGGGAGTGTTTGGCTGTGATATCAAGAGCTATCTTGGCCAGAAAGAGGTTACTTCCGATTCCGCAGGTGGCGCGGATTTTTAAGTTCTTGTCTATGTCATCCATTATCTGCCGTCCGAGCTGCTTGGCGGTCATATGGTAGAGATTCAGGTATTCCGTGACATCCATGAACGCTTCGTCGACGGAGTAGACGTGAATATCGTCTTTGGAAATGTACTTAAGGTAGATTGCGTATACTTCGGCGGAGTAATCGAGGTATTTCTGCATTCTGGGAACGGCCATGATGTAGTCGATATTTTTGGGTATCTCAAATACACGGCATCTGTTGTGGACGCCGAGGGCTTTCATGGCCGGTGATACGGCAAGGCATATTGTCTTGTCGGAGCGCTCGGGATCTGCCACAACAAGGCGGGTTGTCATAACATCAAGGCCTCTCTCCGCGCATTCAACCGATGCGTAGAAAGATTTGAGATCTATGCAGATGTAAGTTCTTTCTTTTCCTACCATGAGATAATAATATAGAACAAACGTTCTTGTGTCAAGCGATGTATCAGATTAAAAACGATATACCGCTCTGTTTATTAACATGAAGCCGAAGGCTTGAAATAGGGATTTGGACTTGAGGTGCCATCGTGTTATAATAACCAAAATGGCCAATTGCTATTAATTGAATATGTAAGAGGAGGGGACTATGTTAAAAGACGGAAAGATTTGGATCGCCAACACAGAAGACGGAAAAAATGTATTTCTTTTGCCCAAGATGGCTAACAGGCACGGACTTGTAGCCGGTGCTACGGGAACGGGAAAAACGGTAACGCTTAAAGTTTTGGCGGAATCATTCAGCGACATGGGAGTTCCCGTATTTCTTGCAGATGTTAAGGGCGACCTTTCCGGAATGGTGTGCGAGGGCGCGGATTCTGAAGATATGCAAAAGAGAATCCAAAAATTCGGACTTGCTGAAGCGGGCTTTAAATATCAGAAGTATCCTGTGACATTTTGGGATGTTTTTGGTGAAAAAGGAATACCGCTTAGGACGACAATCTCAGAGATGGGACCACTTCTTTTGGCCAGAATATTGGGGCTTAACGACCTTCAGAGAGATATTCTCTCGATTGCATTTAAGATTGCGGATGACAACAACCTTCTGCTTATCGATACCAAGGACTTAAAGGCAATGCTCAACTACATCTCCGATAATAACAAGGAGTTTGCGGCTGACTACGGCAATATCAGTAAGGTTTCCGTGGCTGCTATCGTAAGAGCGGTGGTATCGCTTGAGATTGTAGGGGGCGACAAGTTCTTTTTCGAACCCGCACTTAATATAAGGGACTGGTTCACAACAGGAAGCGACGGCAAAGGAACGATCAACATTCTTGACAGCACAAGCCTTATAAACAACGGCACTTTGTACGCGACGTTCCTTCTGTGGATGCTTTCGGAGCTTTTTGAAACGCTTCCCGAAGTTGGTGACCTTGATAAGCCTAAGATGGTGTTCTTTTTTGACGAGGCGCACCTTTTGTTTGCAGACACGCCAAAGCCTCTGATGGATAAGATTGAGCAGGTGGTTAAGCTCATTCGTTCCAAGGGAGTCGGTATCTATTTTGTAACGCAGAACCCGAGGGATATTCCGGACGGTGTTCTTGCACAGCTTGGAAATAAGATACAGCATGCACTTCACGCATATACGCCTGCCGATATGAAGGCAGTGAAGGCAGCAGCCGATTCGTTCAGGGAGAATCCGGAGTTTAAGACTGAGGATGTTATCCAGGAGCTCGGAACGGGAGAAGCGGTATGTTCGTTCCTTGCAGAGGACGGAACTCCTACCGTATGCGAGAGGGTAAAGATTCTTCCGCCGCAGAGTAAGTTTGGCGGAATCGATGATTCGGTCAGGGAAAAAGAAATCAAGGGTAGCATTTTGTACAGCAAGTATTATGAGCCCGAAGATCCCGATTCTGCGTATGAGTTCCTTGAGCGTAAGGGAATCGCCGATGCGGAAGAGGCTGCCAAGTTAAAGGCTGAAGCTGAAGCAGCTAAGGCAAAAGAAAAAGAGGACGCTGCTGCAGCAAAGAAGAAAGAAAAAGAAGAAGCCGCTGCTGAAAGAAAGAGAAAACAGACGGCTAAGACAATAGGAAATTCAGTAGTTGGAACGGTCGGAAGAGAAGTTGGCAAGACTGTCGGAGGAAAGTTCGGAAAATTCGGAAAGACTCTCGGCGGAAACCTTGGTGCCAGCCTCGGAAGAGGGATTTTATCAACATTATTTAAGTCATAATTTAGAGAACTCACACAAATGGAGAGCTTTTTATTTGATAGGGATTTCCTATCAAATAAAAAAGCGCCTTCGAATCCGAAAGACGCATTGTTTTTGGGAGGAGGGGTTGCTGGTGGGGAAACCGGCAACCCGTGTATGAAAAAAAGTATTGTTGGGGGTTCAGAAGGTATGTTCTTCTGACAGTTTTTATGATACAGCCCAACTGTTGCCAAATTGTGTCAGAACTCTAAAAGATATATAACGTATTATTAAATAAGTATTGGAGTAAAATAAAAATGTCAGGAAATAATCTAAACAGAAGAGATGCGCATATCCCCAGAGACCGGGACGGATACGGAGGAGGCGATGAATATAGAGAAATAGAGCGATATGAAGATGAATTCAATGAATACAGCGATGATTTCAGCGACAGATATCGCGATGATGACAGATACAGAGATGACTACCGTGATGACTATAGAGACGACGGCTACAGAGATGATTACCGCGACGACTATAGAGACAGGGATGACTATAGGGACAGAGACGATTACAGAGATGACTATCGCGACGACTATAGAGACGGAGACGGCTACAGAGACGACTACGATGGCGATGGCAGGGATCGTTACAGGGATGATGATTATGACAGAGACCGTTATGATGATGAAGATCCTGATATGTACAGAAATCGCGGCAGCTATAGAAAAGAAGTCGGAGATATCGATCGCTACAGGGATATAGACAGGAATAAAGAAGATATGGGAAGAGGAAAGAAAAACACTTACATTCCGAGAGACAGAAACAGATTTGTTTTCGGAAAGTTTATCTTTACACTGATGGTTGTTTGCCTTGTTTTGATGATGTTTATCAAGGTTGCACTTCCGAAGCTTGTTAAGAAGGCCAAGAAAGCGGCAGCAGATAAGGCAGTTGAGATCATGTATGACAATGTTGAGAAAATTGCGGGAAAGAATCCCAAGGTAAAAGAAGCACTGGAATCAATGTCTGAAGAAGATAAAGAGAAGGTGAGCGAGATAGTTGCGGAGCACATGGACGCCGAAACTATGACAGATGTCATGGAATACGTGAATAAGAATGATCAGGCAGGACTCGTTGAATATGCGGCAAAGAATTTTTCACCGGAAGAGATGAACGAGTTCAAAGACCTTTATGAAAAATATGGCGACAAGTAATAATGATCAGTAAAAAGAAAAAGAGCTTGCGGCGGTTTATTTAACCGGTCGCAAGCTTAATTTTTTAATTTGTATAAAAAATATCCCTAACACGCAAAAACACCCACGGGGGGACGTGAGTGCCTGCGATTTTCTTATGAGGGGGAGATAGTGATTAGCTCTACAGATTAGAGCAAACTTACATCACTAACTTAATAATAACTATATACTAAAATTGTGTTCAAAAAGTGAAAAAATCCGACTTTTTTTGAAAAAATTTCTAAGCCAGTATCCATCGGGGTTTTTACCTTTTTTGAAATCATTATTTCAATTTTGATTGGAAATTTCGGTAATTCTGTTTCATTTTTACGAATTTGTCATCGAAATTGTATAGATTTTTTTTACGATAATGCTACTATATGTTCAGGAAATTGTTTTTTTGCACTTATAAAAGGAGGTTTATATGAGTAGCGTATCATCTGTCAGCGGATCGGGTTATTCGCCATACTCTGTTATTGCTAATGGCGGAACCTATGTCAGGGCTGCTCAAGGGGCGTCAGAACTTGCAATGCAGGAGAGAACCAAACAGCAGGTGGGTGGACTCGAAGCGGGTTCTGAGAATCTCACATCAGCCAGATCGGCACTTAAGGTCGAAGACGGCGCTATGGGAGAAGTTACCGGGTATCTACAGTCAATCAGGGAATTGTCTGTAAAGGCAATGAACGGAACGATGTCGGACAGTGACAAGAAATCCATTCAGGATCAGATCGATCAGTACAAAAAAGGTATTGAAGATATTGCAAACAATACCACGTACAACGAGAAGAAACTATTAGACGGAACAGCTAAGGATATGACGGTTGCATCTGATGCAAACGGATCATCCGAGACTATATCAGGCTACAATATGACACTTGAATCCCTTGGTATAAAGGACTTTGATGTTACCAAGGATTTTGACCTTAAAGATGTGGACAAGGCTCTTGATAAGCTTTCGGATTCAAGAACCGGAGCAGGAGCTAAGACAAACGGAGTTGAGTATTCTCTTTCATATAATTCTCATGCTGCGTTGGAACTTGATGGTTTCCAGATGGACAAAGAGGAGAAAAACAGCGTGGATGCTTACCAGCAGCTTAAGACAAAGCAGGCGCTGGATGCTTACAAGACAACGCTTCAGAAGAAGCAGCAGGATGACGAAGAGCGCAAATCTATGATGCTTTTCGCATGATTTAAGGTTTACATAAATACAAAAACGTTAAATCTGTCCGTGTATTGCGGACAGATGTTTTTTTGTCACAGATGATTGATATATATTAATCACTTTCATATACTTTTGAGCGAATTTAATCAATCTACTTGACATAAGTTTTGTATTTATTTATCATAATTTTTGCTTGCACGTATTATTTACATAAATACGTGTATATCAAGGTGATAGAACGATACAATGGCGTACGGGCAAGTATGTCATTGTATTTTTTTTTGTGATTTAACGTGGTGCAGTGCTAATGTTATGAACGAAACATCTTGATAACAATTTTTACATTTATATTTAATTAGAGAGACAGGTTGGAGAATTATGAACACAAAGACACTGATGTACATTCTAAAGAGGATTTTGCTTGCAGTTGTTACAGTATGGGTGGTTATAACAGTTACATTTTTTGTAATGCATGCAGTTCCCGGTGGCCCCTTCGTGGGAGAGAAAGCCGTAACCCCGGCGGTTCAGGCGGCTATGGAAGCTAAGTATGGTTTGGATAAGCCTCTTAGCGAACAGTATTTTACTTATCTTAAGGATATCACAAGATTAGATTTTGGTCCTTCACTTAAGAGCAGAGGTCGTTATGTAACAGACATGATCTTTGATGGAATGAAAACTTCTATCAAGCTTGGTGTTATAGCAGCATTCATTGCACTTGCTTTTGGTGTTGTATTTGGCGCTATAGCAGCTCTTAGAAGAAACAAGATTATCGACAGGATAATCATGGTAATCACAACGGCATTTGTATCAATGCCATCATTCATTATGGGATCTTTGTTACTTGTTGTATTTTCTACCAAGCTTGGATGGTTGCCGGCTAACGGAGCACAGAAGAACGGACTTATTCTTCCTATAATCACGTTGTCGCTTTATCCGATGGCTTATATAACAAGACTTACAAGATCGTCAATGCTTGAAGTTCTTGGTCAGGACTATATCAGAACTGCTAAGGCCAAGGGCGTTTCAGGCGTCAAGATAATCTTTGGACATGCGCTGAAAAATTCGCTTATTCCAGTCATCACATATTTTGGACCTATGCTTGCATACATCGTAACAGGTTCACTTGTAGTGGAGCAGATCTTTGCTGTTCCCGGAATCGGAAGAGCTTTCGTAAACAGCATCACGGGTCGTGATTATCCGCTCGTTATGGGAACAACGATTGTACTTGCTACACTTATCGTAATAATGAACCTTATCGGCGATATTATGTATAAGATTGTCGATCCTCGTATTACATTAGAATGATTGGAGATATTTCAGACATGGATAATAAGATATTAAGCGCACAGGTTAATATGGATGATTTCATTCCTGCAACCGAAGAAGAAAAAGAATATATGGTGCAGATGCGCCCTTCATCAACATTTTTTAAGGATAGTGTTAAGAGACTTCTTAAAAACAAGGTCGCAACTGTTTGTTTCTTTATAATAGTATTAATTACATTGGCAGCAATTTTCGTTCCTATGTTTTGGCCTTATTCATACGATCAGGCTCTCGGAGTTATTCCCGGTAAGCCGGTTGATAACACATTCAACGATCTTGCACCGTTTGAATATGGTAAGGCAGAACTTAAGAGAATTGAAAAAGGAGAGAGCGTTGTTCCTCATATTTTCGGAACAGATGCTCAGGGACGTGACTATTTCATAAGAGTAGTTTACGGAACACGTATTTCTCTTGCTGTTGGATTTTTTGCAAGTATTATCGTTCTTATAATAGGTATGACTATCGGAGCTGTGGCAGGTTATGCCGGCGGCAAAGTCGACCTTATCATCATGAGAATTGTCGATATTATTTATTCACTTCCTGACATGCTGATGGTTATCCTTCTTTCATCGGTACTTAAGGTTGTTCTTGAGGGAGCACTTGATGGAACTGTGCTTTCCAAGATTGGTTCCAACATCATAAGCTTGTTCCTTGTCTTTGGTGTACTTTACTGGGTATCAATGGCAAGACTTATCAGAGGACAGATCTTGTCTCTCAGAGAGCAGGAATATGTACTTGCTTCACAGGCAGCCGGAGCAAAAGGAAAGTGGATTATCTTAAAACATCTCATTCCTAACTGTTTTTCGGTTATAATTATATCAACAGCACTTCAGATTCCCAGTGCGATATTTACAGAGAGTTATCTTTCATTTCTGGGACTTGGCGTAAATGCTCCCATGCCTTCATTGGGATCACTTGCTTCAGATGCGCTTAACGGAATCAATTCATATCCTTACAGATTGGTATTCCCTGCGCTTGTTATTTCACTCATCGTTTTGTCTCTCAATCTTTTCGGTGACGGACTTCGCGATGCGTTCGATCCTAAGCTTGATACTTGATGTGACAAAGTTTTTTACAGTAGACAATATTATGTGGAGATTTTAAAAGATGAGTTTATTAGAAGTTAAAGATCTGCATACCTCATTTTTTACCGACGCCGGAGAGGTTAAGGCAGTTAATGGCGTATCATTTTATTTAGACAGAGGAAAAGTCCTCGGAATAGTAGGAGAGTCAGGTTCCGGAAAATCTGTAACGGCATATTCAATCATGCAGATTCTTGCAGGAGCCGGCAAAATTGTTTCAGGCTCAATAAAGCTTGACGGACAGGAACTTGTTGGTTCAGGTGAGAAAGTCATGAAGACTGTTCGTGGAAATAAGGTTTCAATTATTTTCCAGGATCCCATGACATCACTTAATCCTACATATACAATCGGTCATCAGCTTATGGAGGCAATTCTTCTCCATACTGACAGAAACAGAGAGCAGGCTAAAGAGCGTGCTATCGAGATGCTCAAGCTCGTTAATGTAAACGAACCTGAGAAGAGAATGAATCAGTATCCGTATGAGTTTTCGGGCGGAATGAGACAGCGTGTTATGATCGCTATGGCACTTGCGTGCGAACCCGACATTCTTATCGCTGACGAGCCTACAACAGCTCTTGATGTAACAATTCAGGCTCAGATCCTTGATCTTATGAAGTCACTTCAGAAAGAGCTCGGAATGGCTATTATCATGATCACACATGACCTTGGTGTTGTTGCACAGATGTGTGATGAAGTTATTGTAATGTATGCAGGATCAATATGTGAGCAGGGTACAGCAGATGAGATATTCTACAATCCCCGCCATGAATATACAAAAGGGTTACTTCGCTCAATCCCTACAGAGGGAAAGGAAGGCAAGAAGTTAGAGCCTATCACAGGTACACCTATCGACCTTCTCAATATGCCTAAAGGATGTCCTTTTGCACCTAGATGTGACGCTGCTATGAAAATCTGTCTTCGTGAGAGAGCAGAACGTATGCAGATCAATGATGATCATGCAGCATGTTGCTGGATGAATGTTAAGAAGCAGATGGAAGGCGGTGAACCACAGTGAGCGAAAATATTAATAATGAAAAAAATCTCGTTGAAATAAAACATTTAAAAGAGTACTTTAATATTAATGTAGGATTTTTTAAATCAAAGTATTTAAAAGCTGTTGATGATGTTTCATTTACAATAAAGAAGGGTGAAACACTCGGACTTGTAGGTGAGTCCGGATGCGGTAAGACTACAGTAGGAAGAACAATATTAAACTTATATAAGCCTACAGCCGGAGAAATCTGGTACGACGGTAAGCTAATTAAGACAAAGAGTGATATCAAGGAATTCAGAAAAAAGGCAACAATGGTATTCCAGGATCCATATTCTTCATTGAATCCCAGAATGACTGTTTCCGATATTATCGGAGAGCCTCTTGATATTCACAAGCTTTATTCTACAAAGGAAGAGAGAAGAGAGCGTATTCTTGAGCTTATGAGCTATGTAGGTCTTAACAGTGAGCATGCTTCAAGATATGCGCATGAGTTCTCGGGCGGACAGAGACAGAGAATTGGTATTGCAAGATCTCTTTCCGTAAACCCTGAGTTTATAGTCTGCGATGAGCCTGTATCAGCTCTGGACGTTTCAATCCAGGCACAGGTTATAAATATGTTTGATGAGCTTCAGGATAAACTTGGACTTACATACTTGTTTATCGCTCATGACCTCTTGGTTGTAAGACATATTAGCGATAGAATAGCGGTTATGTACCTCGGTAAGATGGTTGAGCTTGCAGATGCTGATGAAATCTATTTGCATCCGCTTCATCCATACAGTAAGTCTCTTCTTTCCGCGGTTCCTATTCCGGATCCTAAGATTGCAAGAGCAAACCAGAGAATTGTACTTTCGGGTGATATCCCAAGTCCTCTCAATGCTCCTTCAGGATGTCCTTTCCGTACCAGATGCCCTTATGCAAAAGCAGATTGTGCAGAGAGTATGCCTGAATTTAAGGAAGTTAGCAAAGGTCACTTTGTTGCGTGTCATCATGTAGAAGACGCCAACTAAATGATATATTACATTCATAATTCAGAAGGAGGAAAATTATGAAAAAGAAATTGCTCTCAGTACTTCTTGCTTCCAGCATGTTACTGAGCCTCGCTGCTTGCGGAAAATCATCTGACGCCGCAAATGAAGCAGGATCACAGGCAGCTGCAGATTCAGCAGCGCAGGAAACATCAGCAGCAAAGCCTGCTGAAGAAAAAAATTCAGGTATTATCAATGTTTGTATCGGCTCAGAGCCTCAGTCACTCGATCCGGCAATCAACTCTACAGTTGATGGCGCAACAGTAATCAGCCATCTTTTCTCAGGCCTTGCAAAATGGGGCGCTGATGCTAACGGAAAAGCTGAGCTTCAGCCTGATTGTATAGAAGGATTTACAGAAGGCGTTAAGAACGACGACGGAACTGTTACATACACATACAAGCTTAGAGATGGCCTTAAGTGGTCAGATGGTAAGGATTTGACAGCAGGAGATTTCGTATATTCATGGAACCGTGCTGCAGGAACAGAACTTGCTGCTGACTATTGCTACATGTTCGATGTAATCGTAGGTTACGACGAGATGTGGGCTGACAATGCAAAGGGTGATGAGAAACTTAAAGTTGAAGCACCCGATGATAAGACTATCGTTGTTACACTTAAGAACGATGTTCCTTACTGGAACGAGCTTCTTGCTTTCCCTGCATACATGCCTGTTCGTGAGGACGTTGTATCAAATGAGAGCTGGGCTGCAGAACCAAGCGGATACATCTGCAACGGACCTTACACAATCAGCGATTGGCAGCACAACTCAGTTATCAAGGTAACTAAGAGAGATGATTTTGTTGACGCAGCTGATATAACAATTAATGAGATTAATTTCTATCTTTCTGATGATCAGAACAACATGCTTGCTAACTTTGAGAACGGATCATGGGAGTTCATCGATGATGTTCCTACAAACGAAATCCCTAACCTCAAAGAGAACTATCCCACAGAGTTCAAGGTAGAAGGTCAGCTTGGAACATATTTCATTTGCTGGAATATCAACAAGAATCTCCTTCCTAAGTCAAGCAAGCTTACAGGCGTTGAGAAGATAAGAGCAGAGGAAGAAATCCGTAATGCATTTGCTCTTCTTATCGACAGAAACTACATCGTAAATGACGTAGCAAAGGGTGGACAGGTTCCCGCTTCTTCATTCGTTGCTATGGGTCTTACAGATGCTGACGGATCACAGTTCTATGAGAACGCAGGTCCTGATCCCAGCTATGTTGGATACTATGATGTAAAAGAAGATGCTTATGAAGCAAACTGGGAGAAGGCTCTCACAACACTTAAGAAGTATTACACATTTGATGAAGCTACACAGAAGTTCACAGATGTTCCTACAATCATGTACCTCTACAACACAAGTGAAGGACACAAGGCTATTGCAGAAGCTGTTCAGTCTACACTTGCAGGTATCGGTATTACAATGAACCTCGAGAACCAGGAGTTTGCAACTTGCGTTGAGACTCGTAAAAAGGGTGATTACTATGTAGCACGTCACGGTTGGCTCGGTGATTACAATGATCCTATTTCATTCCTTGATATGTGGACATCAGGATCAGGTAACAACGACGTTCAGTATGGTAAGGGTGCTAACGCTGATGTTAAGGCATACAGCATTGACCTTACAGACCTTGGATATGAGACAAAGGTTGAGAACGGAACATGGGCTGAGACTTATGATGTTGTAATTAAGGATATTAAAGAGTGCACAGATACTAAGACTCGTTATGAGCTTATGCACAGAGCAGAAGATCTCCTTATGTCAACAGGATGCATCTGCCCTATCTACTTCTACACAGATATCTACATGGTAGATGACAGTGTAAGCGGATTCTACTCAAGTCCTCTTGGATTTAAGTTCTTTATGCACGCAAAAGTTAACAAGTAATAGAATACGTGTTATAATATGAAACGCCGCCTCGGTATTCCGGGGCGACGTTTTTTGTGCAGAGCACTTAGCGAGGTTTTTTCGAGCTTAGTGCGAGCCATGGGTGAACACTTAACGAGCGGCAGCGAGTTTAGTGAGAATCCCAATTACAGAGCACAAAGTATCTTATTCAAGGGAGATTATTATGGAAAACGAAAGACTAAAACCCATGCTGTTTACCGTTATTAAAGGGTATAATGGCAAGCAGTTCTCACAGGACCTGATTTCAGGAATCATTGTTGCGATTATTGCACTTCCGCTCTCAATCGCGCTTGCACTTGCATCGGGTGTGGGACCTGAAGAGGGACTCTATACCGCAATAGTAGCGGGATTTATCATCTCGTTCCTCGGTGGAAGCAGAGTACAGATTGCAGGACCTACTGCAGCTTTTGCTACTATAGTTGCAGGAATTGTTGCAAGTAAGGGAATGGAAGGACTTGCGCTTGCTACGATATTTGCAGGTGTTATTCTTGTTTTAATGGGTGTATTCAAACTCGGATCACTTATCAAATTTATTCCTTATACCATCACTACAGGATTTACGGCAGGTATTGCTGTAACTATTTTTGTCGGCCAGATTAAGGACTTTTTGGGCCTTACTTATCCGGCAGGAACCACAACGGTTGAGACAGTAGAGAAGCTTGAGGCAATCGGAAAAAATATTTCTACGATAAATTACAGCGCTCTTATTGTCGGTGTAATATGTCTTGTTATCCAGATTGTCTGGCCTAAGATAAATAAGAAGATACCCGGATCGCTCATTGCGGTTATTGTCGGTATTCTTATGGTTAAACTCCTTAATATGAATGTTAATACTATCGGCGATCTTTATGAGATAAAGGGACAGCTCCCTGCATTCAGATTTCCGGCTTTCAGTTATAAGACACTTAGAGAAGTTGCAGGAGATGGCTTTACCATCGCGATCCTTGCAGCTATCGAATCTCTTTTGTCCTGTGTTGTTGCAGACAGCATGATTGATTCCAGGCACAGATCAAACATGGAACTTGTTGCACAGGGTGTAGGTAATATCGGTTCTGCTTTATTCGGCGGAATCCCTGCTACAGGTGCTATCGCACGTACCGCTGCAAATATCAAGAACGGTGGAAGAACTCCTATTGCAGGTATGATTCACTCAATATGCCTTGTTCTTGTACTTGTTGTTCTTATGCCTTTTGCGGCACTTATTCCTATGCCGACAATTGCGGCAATTCTTTTCATGGTTGCATATAATATGTGCCAGTGGAGAACTTTCGTACATTTGTGTAAGACAGCGCCCAAGAGCGATATCCTTGTACTTGTAATGACTTTTGTGCTTACGATCGTATTTGACCTTGTTGTTGCTATTGAGATCGGTATGGTTGCGGCTTGCGTTCTTTTTATGAAGAGAATGAGCGAAGAATCAAGGGTCAAAGGCTGGAAGTACTATGATCCCGAGGATGATCCGGACGGAACAGGCCTTAGAGATATTCCTAAGCACGTTCGTGTGTATGAGATAAGCGGACCTATGTTCTTCGGTGATGCCGAGCAGATTGCGGCAATAGGATTCAAGGAATTCACAAGAGTTCTTGTTATCCGTATGAGAGGTGTTCCGGCTATCGATGCGACAGCTATGCACTCTTTTGAAGAACTCTACAACAGATGCAAGAAGAACAATGTAACTCTTGTATTCTCACACGTGAACGAGCAGCCTATGAGCACTATGGAAAAAGACGGATTCGTAGATCTTGTAGGACGTGAGAATTTCAGACCACATATAGATGATGCCCTTGCCAGAGCGGCAGAGCTGTAAAAAATATTACAATCTGTATTGCTAAAAAAGATGTTTGGTTTTTGCTTAGGTATTGATTACGAAAAGCAAGTGCCGGACATCTTTTTAATTGAAAATTTCGGATAGGAGTTATAAGTTTTTTGTCTTATTGATTGATATAAAATTGACAATATATAGTGTGCTTTATAATAAAAAAGATAACGCAAACACAAGATGTGGTATAATTAATTCATGATACAGATGCCGACACAATTATTATAGAAACTTTCGGCATGAACAGTCATGTATCAAAAATATAATATGGGGAGGGCTCCGTATGAAGAAGATCTACGTACTGGACACCAATGTTTTGATTCAGGCACCACACGCCTTGAAGTGCTTTGAGGATAACGAGGTCGTTCTTCCACTGGTAGTCTTAGAAGAACTTGACGCCCACAAGCGTGACGAGGGCGAGAGAGGAGCTAATGTACGAGAGGCAATCAAGATCCTCGAGCAAATTCGGGGTAAAGGCGATCTTGTTGCAGGGGTTAAGCTCGATAACGGTGGAGTTCTGAGAGTTGAAAAGAACTTCAAGGATGTGGAGCTTCCCAAGGATCTGTCGGAGCACAAATCCGACAACCGAATTCTGAAAGTATGTAAGGGGCTTTCGGAAAGTAGGAAAGAGCAGGTAATTCTTGTAACCAAGGACATTCTCATGAGGATAAAGGCTCAGATACTCGATATGAGGTCGGAGGACTTTACAACTGAGCAGGTTGCGGGAGGCGGTGAGCAGTACAGCGGACGAGTAGATGTGTACGCTCCAGAGGATGCTTTTAAAGAGTTTAAGAAAAAGGGCATTCCGGTCGATAAGGTTTATTGCTGCGATGCAGACGGAAAGCAGTTTACACCGGAGCTCTATGAGAATGAGTTTGTTGTTGTAAGGGCGGATCAGTCCAATAACAAAACTCAGATGGGCAGAGTCTCAAAGGGCTTTATTAAAAAGCTTGATTATGAAAAGAGTCAACCCTACGGCGTTAAGCCAAGAAATGCAGGTCAGTATTTCCTTCAGGAGGCGCTTATGCAGCCTGCTGAGATCGCACCGCTTGTTATTGTCAAAGGAATGGCGGGAACTGCCAAGACGTTCTATTCACTTGCAGTCGGGCTCGAGAAGATGCTCAACAGACCAACTGGCGAGTACAGAAGAATCCTTGTGTGCAGACCAAATTCGCAGTTTGACGATGATATAGGTTTTTTGCCCGGAGACGAGCAGGAGAAGATTTCACCCCTTATGCGCCCCATAATCGACAATCTGGAGCAGCTTATCGATTCCAACGAGGAAGAACGCTATAAGGATGAAAAAGAACTGACTGACAAAACGGACGAAGTCTTTGAACGAGGCATCATTCAGTGTGAGGCTTTGAATTTCATAAGAGGAAGATCGATTCTGAAAACATATCTTATAATAGACGAAGCCCAGAATATGACGCCTACGCAGGCCAAAGGTATCATCACGAGAGCTGGTAAGGACACCAAGATTATTCTTCTCGGCGATCCGAATCAGATAGACAGACCGTTCCTCGATGAGCGGACAAATGGTTTATCTTACGCAAGTGAACATATGAAAGGAAGCCCTTTTTGCTGGCAGATTTCTTTGTCTGCTTCAGAGTGTGAACGTAGCCGCCTTGCAATGGATGCCATTGAGCGTATGCGTGACAAGAAAGATTTCTGATGTTTCTATTTATTAAAAAACTTCATAATGATTATTCAGTGCGGGTGATTTTGACACCCGCACTTTTTTTTAATAGAATACCCACTATGGGTAAAGAATATAGAGAAATTGAATATACAGTAACAGAAACGGACGGAAAGCTGACTGCCGGAGAAATCATGAGAGAGCGTCTCATGCTCTCAAGCAGGGAGGTCAGCAGGTGCAAACAATTTGATGACGGTGTTATGTGCAAGGGAATGCCGATTAGAATTATCTCAGAGCTTATGCCGGGTGACGTACTTACAGTAAGGTTGTATGAAGATATAGAGAATAGCTCTGAAATTGTGCCGAGTGACGAGCCGGTAGATGTTGTTTATGAGGATGAAGATCTTATCTTATTAAATAAAAAAGGAGATCAGGTTGTGCATCCTTCGTATGCTCATTACAAGGATTCACTCAGCAATGCGCTTGCCGGATACTATGTAAGAACGGGGCAGGAGCATGTTATGCGTGTGATAGGAAGGCTCGACAGGGAAACGTCGGGACTTATTATTTTTGCAAAGAACAGGCACAGTGCGTCGATTCTTTCGCGTAAGAATGAGAATATGTCACGCAGAAAAGAGTACTTAGCTCTGTGCAACGGAATCTTTGATGAAAAAGAAGGAACGGTAGATGCTCCGATTGAGAGAATCCCCGGCCAAAGGATGATAAGAGAAGTCCGAGATGACGGTAAGAGAGCGATAACTCATTATAAGGTTGAAAAAGAGTTTAATGATTTTTCATTGGTACGCCTTAAGCTCGATACCGGAAGAACGCACCAGATAAGAGTCCATATGTCATACCTCGGGCACCCGCTTCTTGGAGATAATCTTTACGGAAAAGAGATTGAAGATAACAAAGGACTTACAAGGGCGGCATTACACGCTTGCCACCTTGAGTTTGAGCAGCCTATAACGGGAGAAAAGCTTTCTTTCGAAGCGGAACTTCCCGAAGATATGAAAACGGCGATGAGAATATAAAGATAAAAGCAGATTTATACATATAACAAATTGTATAAATCTGCTTTTATATTGAATATCAAACGCGTCCCTTCTTTATAGTATCTTTTCCGAATTTAAGATTGATCTCATCAGCCATCTTATTTAGTCTCTTGGTTCGTTCATCGTTCTTATTATTGCTGTTGTTACTATTAAATGAAACATCAAACAGTGAGAGCTGTCTGTAGGAACCGTCGTCGAGCTTACTAACACCGACGCCTACAAGCCTTACGTTTTCGCCTTTCATAAACAGTCCGTCAGTTCCGAGCATCATCTTATCTGCAAGCTCTTTGGAATAAACAAAGAGTTTATCTGCATCGTCAATCGAATTTTCAAGCTGCATCTGACAGGAGTGACGCCTAAAATCTGTTGTCTTAACCGATACGGTAACGGTGCGGCCAAAAACACCATCGCGCCTTAGCCTTCGTGATACGCTCTCGGATAAATGTTTCAGAACGGGAATAATATCTTTATCATAGTTATCTGCCGTAAGGTCCGATGAAAGAGTAGTTTCATTGGAATAACTCTTAGCCTCTTCGTATTCTCCCGATACTTCGGTGCTTCCGTAACCGTTTGCACTGTAATAGATATAGCTTCCGATATTTTCTCCAAGTATATGAGTTAACATAACAGGATCGGAGTTTGCGGCATCTCCGATTGTTCGGATTCCGATGTTCATGAGTCTGTCGGCGGTCGCTTTGCCGCATCCGTATAAGTCGCCTATGGGAAGCGGCCACATTTTCTTTTCTACCTCGTCGGGGAAAAGAGTGTGAATCCTGTCGGGCTTGGTAAAGTCACTTGCCATCTTTGCAAGGAGTTTATTGCTCGAAATCCCGACATTGACGGTAAAGCCCAGAGTGTCTCGTATCTCGTTCTTTATCTTATCGGCAACACAGATGGGAAAGGGCTTATCTGGTGAGGAAAGATCTGCGTAGACAGATTCCGTTCCCGTCATATCAAGATACGCTTCATCGACGGATACCTGCTGAACACACGGAGAATACTTGTTTAATATATCGATGAAAGCGTGAGAGTATTCTCTGTAAGTCGCAAAGTCAGATTGAACAAGGACGAGTTTAGGACATTTCTGGAGCGCCTTAATGACGGGCTCACCTGTGACAATCCCGTATTTCTTTGCAGGGATTGACTTGGCGGTGATAATCCCGTGGCGGGTCTTGACGTCGCCTCCCACAGCAGAAGGAATAGTCCTTAGATCGACGCTCCCCGGCTCTTCGCGGAGCTTTTTTAGTGCTGACCATGAGAGAAATGCTGAGTTTACATCGATGTGAAATATATAATTGTCATAATTGTACGAAATATTGTTCAAACATACCCTCTTAAACGATAAAGTGTAGATAAAAACGAATTTTTTTATTACATTAACACTATACAACGAACATACATTCGAATCAACGGGGGAAAATGTGAATTTTATAAATCCAGTAGGAGTGCGCGTTTGAAGAATTGTATCGAAATTTAGGTAAAAAAATTTCATCGGACAACTTATTTAAGTGAAATAATAGATATTTTTAACCCAAAAAATGTGATTAACTATATTGAACGATAAAAAGAATTGCTTTAAAGTATATTTAAGGTTATGAGAGGGTTATGTTGTACCTAATATTTATGCTTATGCAGGAGAGATGGATATGAGAAATTTAAAAAAACTTTTCGCTGTAATGTTTTCATGTGTACTTGCTTTTACTTTTGTAGCTTGCGGTTCTACCAAAGAGGGGGCACTTGATGGTGGTGCTGCAGCAAGAGGAGCAGACGAGGGCGTCGGAGAAGTCTACATCGATGATGGTGCAATTGCTCTTGCGGGATCAGCTGCATCAAGCCAGGCAGCTATTGATGCTTGCGCAGGTGTATTCAACCTCATGAATCAGCAGAGAGCAGCTCAGGGACTTTCAGCACTCGTATGGAGCGATGCTCTTACATCAGCAGCTCAGGTTAGAGCTAATGAGATCACAACTTCATTTTCACACACAAGACCTAACGGATCTGATTTCTGGACAGTAGATAGCAATGTTCAGTACGGAGAGAATCTTGCTAAATTGTATCAGTCAGCTGATGCGGTTTACACAGCATGGATGAACTCACCTACACACGCTGCCAACATTCTTGATGGCGGATACAAGACTGTAGGTATTGCAGTATTCCAGGCAGCAGACGGAAACTGGTACTGGGCACAGGAATTCGGATATTGATAAATTGATAATATAAACAAATACAACAGACAAACCCCATGAAGTAGAAGCCTTGAGAAACAGATGATTTCTCAAGGCTCTTTTCATCTGAATTAATAAGATTATTTCATCGAAATATTATTTTCATTTGAATCTAAAAAAGAGCCGCAAGCGACTCTTTTTTTAATAGAAAAATCAGTGAATTCTTAGTTCTTGGAAGCATCACCTTCCGTATACTTCTCGTCGCAGTATTTGCAACGGTAAACCTCGTTCTTTTCGTCAGCGAGATAGAAGACCTGAGGAAGTCCCTGCTCGATAGATGAAATACATCTGGGATTGTGGCAGCGGATAACGTTTGTGATCTCCTTGGGAAGTACGAGAGCGCGCTTTTCGATGATCTCGCCGGACTTGATAACATTAACAGTGATATTGTGATCGATATATGCAAGGATATCGAGGTTGAGAGTATCGATGTCGCATTCAACCTTTAAGATATCTTTTTTGCCCATAACCTTACTCTTGGCATTCTTTATTATGGCAACCGTAGAATCGAGCTTATTGAGTCCCAAATGGTTATAAATCTGCATGCCTTTTCCGGCCTGGATATGATCAAGTACAAAACCTTCTTCAATTTTTCCGATATTTAACATGTATGACCTCTTTCTGTTTATTAGAATTTTTTAAGCAATCCTTCATTCATGTGCGCGTCTGTCATATTAAGAAGCGTAAGGATAAGCGCCATTCTTACATACAGACCGTATTGAACCTGTTTGAAATATGCAGCTCTGGGATCTTTGTCAATCTCGACCGCAATTTCGTTTACTCTCGGAAGAGGATGGAGAATGTGCATTTTTTCTTTTGCAAGAGTCATCTTGGCTTCATCGAGAATGTAGAAATTACGAAGTCTGATATAATCTTCCTCGTTGAAGAAACGTTCTTTCTGGACACGTGTCATGTAGAGGAAATCAAGCTTTGGCATAACTTCTTCAAGCTTTATTACTTCTTCATATTTGATGCCCTTGTTGTTGAGCATTTCTGTTATGTAATCGGGAACACGAAGTTCCTTGGGAGAAACAAAGATGAAATTAATTCCTTCATATCTTGTCAGAGCATTTATCAAAGAGTGGACTGTTCGACCAAATTTAAGGTCGCCGCAAAGACCGATAGTGAAATCGCCTAATTTACCATGTAAAGATCTGATTGTAAGAAGATCGGTAAGTGTCTGTGTGGGATGCTGATGGCCGCCGTCACCGGCGTTTATAACAGGTATCTCGGAGTTGGCAGCTGCTACCATCGGAGCACCTTCCTTGGGATGACGCATGGCGCATATGTCTGCGAAACAAGAGATAACACGAATTGTATCGGCAACGCTTTCGCCCTTGGCTGCCGAAGAGTTACTTGCATCTGCAAAACCGAGGCACTTGCCTCCGAGTCTTAACATAGCTGTTTCAAAACTAAGTCTTGTTCTTGTACTTGGTTCATAGAAGCATGTAGCCAGAAGCTTTCCGTCGCACTTGTGAGAGTAGGCTTCCATATTTTTCTCAATGTCGTTAGCTACATCGAAAAGGTCCTCCAATTCAGATACACTGAAGTCGAGGGGGTTCATCATGTGTCGCATATTATTCATACCGTCTCCTCAATAAAATACAAAAAGATTACTAAAAAATATTTCAAACGGATCAATAAGCACTTACAAAAATAGAAGCAGGTGACGATCCGCTCAATGGCATATGATACATCACATCATCCAATCCGTAAACCTTAAAATAAACATATTTGGATGACAGATTTATACTATTCACAATTCCGTCATATAAGACTACTGTGTCCGATCCGTCAAGGTTGCATCTCCTAAGAGACGGAGCGTTCGGATCGGAAAATGCGTAGTAAATATAGTTGTCGTTCATGGCAAAACAGTCGATTCTGTCGCTTACAACAGGCTGTGAATTTCCGCTTGCAAGATTGGCGCGCCACAAGCTGTAATTGTCGTCGCCGTTCATGTAGTATATATAATCTCCCTGAACAACAGGATAGAAGTAATTTCCTTCGATAATGGTGGATATCGCATCACCTGCCGTTGTCTGCAGGGTGTGAATGTTGTGATCCTCGGTAACACCTGTAAAGTAGATGGTGCCGTTGTTGTAGCAGACGGGAGATATCTTTTCATTGGCGACGGTAGAGCGGTTTTTCTGATCGACTCTTATCTTTTCAAGAGTTCCTCCGTTGTTTTTCTTAACCTGGAAATACAGATATTCTCCGCATAACTGAACTTCTCCGCAGAGATCTCTTAAAAGACATACCTGATTTCTTCCGTTAGTCTTGCACCTGTAGATACCGTACTGATTGGTGACTGATCCAAGACCTGAAAGATTGCCGGATTTTTTGGTAGAGTCCATGTAGAAATACAAAAGACCGTTTGCGCCGTTTATATATTTGACTCCCATGCTGGTGAGTCTTTTGGGATTATTTTCATTGGGATCCATGGAATAAAGACAATCGCTGTCAGCGGGATTGGAAAAAAAGACCTTGCCGTCCATTTCAAAGACAAGACCGGAATTATGAAGATTGCCCGCCAGGTTGCCATGATCGGATGGGAACATAGCTATCTGCTGATCCTTGATATGGACTGCAACAACAAATGCTATGATAAGAGTAATGATAGCGAAAGTAACCGCAGTTCGTTTTGTCATTTGTCCACCTCTTTTTATGTTTCCGTTATAATTATTATAGGCGTGTTATTTCTTGCTATCAAGAAGCATTTGTTCTAAAATTCTATTAGATTTAACACTTGGAGGAATACGCAAATTTATGGATCTGAAAGATTTACGAAGCGAGATTGATGTTATAGACAGGCAGATAGTTGAACTGTTTGAAAAGAGAATGGAAGTTGCGTCACAGGTCGCTGATTATAAAATATCTGTAGGAAAAAAAGTTTTTGACAAGCAAAGAGAAGATGAGAAGCTTAAGGCAGTTAAGGCGCTAGCACATTCTGATTTTAACAGAATTGGCGTTGAGGAGCTCTTTTCCCAGCTAATGTCTATGAGTAGAAAACTTCAGTATCAGAAACTTTCAGAGAAAGGAGCTTCGGGGAATCTTCCTTTTATACAAAAAGACAGTATAGATAAAAAGAGCTCAAGAGTGTGCTTCCAGGGCGCTGCGGGATCTTATTCGGAAGAAGCAATGAAGAAGTTCTTTGGAAAAGACGTAAACAGCACGGCGGTTGAGACATTCAGGGATGCAATGGCTCTTTTGGAGGAAGGAAGCGTTGACTATGCGGTTCTTCCGATTGAAAATTCGACAGCCGGAATCGTGAGCGAGATATACGATCTTCTTGCGGAGTATGAGCACTACATTGTAGGAGAGCAGATAATAGAGATAAAGCATTGTCTTTTGGGCGTGCCCGGAGCGAAGCTTGAAGATATCAAGACGGTCTATGCTCATCCTCAGGCTCTTATGCAGAGCGCAAAGTTCTTATCGGACAACAGCGGTATTCAGCAGATCGGTATGAAGAACAATGCCTTTGCGGCTAAGAAAGTTGCCGATGAAAAAGATAGATCACAGGCAGCAATCGCAGGTGCCGGAGCGGCAGAGGTTTACGGACTTGAAGTGATCAAAGAGGGTATAAATCAGGCTGATTCAAATTCAACAAGATTTATTATAGTTACAAACCAGAAAGTATTTTTGAAGGATGCGAAAAAGATAAGCATATGCATGGAAATTCCACACGAGGCAGGCTCTCTTTATCACATCATGTCACATTTTATATACAACAATCTCAATATGACCAAGATAGAGTCAAGACCTATCGAGGACAGAAATTGGGAATACAGATTCTTTATAGATTTCGACGGGAATCTTGGAGACAGTGCAGTTAAGAATGCTCTTCGCGGACTTCGCGAGGAAGCAAAAATGCTTAGAATACTCGGTAATTACTGATTTTATACTAAATTAAACTATGAGGGGTTTAACTTATGACGGGTGAAGTATTTGCTGCAATTGATGTCGGTTCATATGAAATATCGCTGAAGATCTTTGAGCTTTCCATGAAAAAGGGCGTAAGGGAGCTTGATCACGTGCGCCACCGCATGGATATCGGAAGTGAGACTTATGCAACGGGAAGGATATCGAGTTATCACGTAGATGAGATGATCCGAATCCTCTCCGAGTATAAGAAGATAATGAAGGAGTACGGAGTAACTCATTATCAGGCTTACGGAACGAGTGCAATCAGAGAGACCAAGGATATAGCGATAGTCCGCGATCTTATAGAGAACAGGACCGGCATACACATTGATGTTCTCAGTAATTCTGAACAGCGTTTTATTGACTATAAGTCTATCGCTCTTAAATACGATCAATTTGAAGAGATAATCTCAAAACCTACCGCGATTGCGGATATCGGAGGCGGAAGTATACAGATATCTCTTTTTGAAAAAGATACACTTGTTGTTACGCAGAATCTAATGACAGGTGTTCTTCGTCTTCATACCACCATGGAACAGGTACATGCATCGAGACTTAAGTACGCGGAGCTTGTAACGGAGCTTATCAATTCAAGGCTTTCGGTCTTTAGTAAGATGCATCTTAAGGACAAAAAAGTCGAGAATCTTATCATCATTGATGACTACGTTTCTCCCGTACTTCAGAAGATGGGGCTTGGCACTGAGAGAGAGGGCTATGCTTCAGCGGAAGAGTTTCGTAAGCTCTTTAAAAAGGCTTATAAAAAGAGTGACCTTGAAGTTGCCAAAAAGCTTAATATTCCGGAGGAAAATGTGCCTCTTTTCCATGTGGCGGGAGTTCTTGTTAAGTGTATTCTTGACGTCACAAAGGCGGAAAACCTATGGGCGCCCGGAATTACTCTGTGCGACGGAATAGCTTACGAATATGCGGAAAATAAGAATTATATAAAATCGCCTCATGACTTTGAGCAGGATATCATCGCATGCGCCCAGAATATTTCAAAGAGATACATGGGTAGCAGATCAAGAAGAGAGACGCTACAGAAGATTGCGCTGACTATCTTTGACAGTACCAAGGAACTTCATGGTCTTGGTGAGAGGGAGAAGCTTCTTTTGCAGATTGCGACAATTCTTCATGACTGCGGCAAGTATATAAGTCTTGTTTATCTGGGAGATTGTTCGTACAACATAATAATGTCGACTGAGATTATCGGTCTTTCCCATGTAGAGAGAGCCATCGTTGCCAATGTGGTCAGATTTAATCACGAGAGTTTTGAATATTACAATAATAAGAGCAAGTTCTTTGACGGACTTTCGAGAGAGGACTACTTAAGGATTGCCAAGCTCACAGCGATAATAAGAGTAGCCAACGGCCTTGACAGGACGCATAAGCAGAAGTTTAAGGACGTAACCGTCGAGCTCAAGGAGAGGGAACTTGTAATAAACGTTGATACGGCGGCTGATATAACGCTTGAAAAAGGTCTTTTTACAAACAGAGCGGAATTTTTTGAAGAAGTTTTCGGAGTAAAGCCTGTAATAAGGCAGAAGAAGATGCTGTGAAAGATATGAGAGGGATGCTATGACTAAGGACAAAACTGTGGGTAAAACGAGCGTAAATGTTGAGAGCTCCAAATATTATACAAACAGAGAACTTAGCTGGATTCAGTTTAACGAAAGGGTTCTTTGCGAAGCCGAGGATGAGTCGAATCCGCTTCTTGAGAGAGTTAAGTTTCTGAGTATCTCTGCGAGCAATCTGGATGAGTTTTTTATGGTCCGCGTTGCGTCTTTGAAGGACATGATAAACGCGGAGTACAAAAAGCCGGATATCGCCGGAATGACTGCAACAAAGCAGCTTCATGAGGTGCTCAAAAAGCTACATGATTTTACTGAGAATCAGTATGCGGTTTATAATGATTGTCTTTTGCCCCTTCTTGAAGAGAACGGGTTTAATATCTGCGATATCAGTGAGCTTGGGGGAAAAGAGCTTGCTTATGCGGAGAGGTATTTTGATGAGGTTGTATTTCCGGTTCTTACGCCGATGGCGGTAGATTCATCGAGGCCGTTCCCGCTTATAAGGAACAAGACTCTTAATATCGGAGCGCTCCTTAAAAAGAAAGAGGGTAAGGACGACGTTGATTTTGCTACCGTTCAGGTGCCTGACGTTCTTCCGAGGCTTTTTCACATTCCGGGAAACGAAGAGAATAAATTCGGAAAGTATATCTTCCTTGAAAATCTCATAATGCACAACGTAGATAAGCTCTATCTTAACTACGATGTCATTGCGAGTGCGCCTTACAGGGTTGAACGAAACGCCGATCTTTCAATTGATGAAGATGAGGCAGAAGATCTTCTTAAAGAGATCGAGAAGCAGATAAAAAAGCGCCAGTGGGGACAGGCTATAAGACTTGAGGTTTCTACGGGAATGGATGAGAAACTCTTAAAGCTTATCGCTGAAGAACTTGACGTTGATGATAATGAGATATTTAAGGTGAACGGACCGCTAGATCTAACTTTTTTGATGAAGCTCTATAAGGTGGAAGGGTTCGATCATCTGAAGGAACACGGATACAGACCGCCCAGCGCTGTGCCTGAATTCATCGGGGAAAAAGATATTTTCAGTGCAATAAGTAAGGGCGATATACTGATGCATCATCCTTATCAGACATTTGAGAATGTCGTTAAGTTTGTCGAAGAGGCAGCAGTCGATCCCGGAGTTCTTGCCATTAAGCAGACTCTTTACAGAGTAAGCGGTAACTCGCCTATTATCGCGGCGCTTGCAAAGGCAGCAGACAACGGCAAGCAGGTTACCGTGCTTGTAGAGCTCAAGGCAAGGTTTGATGAAGAGAATAACATTGTATGGGCAAAGATGCTTGAGAAAGCGGGATGCCACGTTATATACGGTCTTGTCGGTCTTAAGACGCACTGTAAGATAACGCTTGTAGTCAGAAAGGAAGAGGACGGTATAAAGAGATACGTCCATCTTGCGACCGGAAACTATAACGATTCGACGGCAAAACAATATACAGATATAGGTCTTTTCACCTGTGCACCTGCATTTGGTGAGGATGCGACCGCTGTGTTTAATATGCTCTCGGGATATTCGGAGCCGCTTGGATGGAACAAGCTCTCTCTTGCACCTTTGTGGCTTAAGGACAGGATCATAGATCTTATCAGAAGGGAAAAAGAGCATGCTCTTAAGAATGAACCTGCAAGGATTGTTGCTAAGATGAACGCGATATGCCACAAGGATGTCATTGCGGAGCTTTATCTTGCGAGCTGTGCGGGAGTTAAGATAGACCTTATAGTAAGGGGCATATGCTGCCTTAAGACGGGAATAAAGGGCGTTTCGGAGAATATTACAGTCAGGTCCATAGTTGGTAATTTCCTTGAGCACAGCAGGATATTCTGTTTTGAGAACGGAGGCAGCAGGGAAATCTACGCAAGCAGCGCGGACTGGATGCCGAGAAACCTTGAGAGGCGTGTGGAGATTCTTTTCCCTATTGAGAATGAAGAACTCAAGAAAAAAGCATGGCACATACTTGAACTTGAACTTCGTGACACCGAGAAGGCACACATAATGAATGACAAGGGAGAGTACGAAAAACCTGCTATTTCTGAGGATGTACCGAGAATAAACTCACAGAAGATCCTGTGTGATGAGGCGTATGGAGAAGCGAAAACCCTCAACAACAGGAATACGAGAATCTTTATTCCCGAGACAAATCCTAATATGAAATGATATAAAACTTAATAAAAAGTGAAAAATGTACTATTGTAAAGGAGCAGCACGAGGTAATAAGATGAGATATATACTGGCATCGGGGTCACCCAGACGCAAAGAGCTTTTGAGAAAGGTGATCGAAGACTACGAGATTCTTATACCGGAAGGTGAGGAGATCGCCGACTCAAAGGAGCCCGATAAAATCGTCATGGAGCTTTCGTTCCGAAAAGCTTCAGAGATTTTTCATAAAATTTTTACGGAAGACGTGGTTGTAATAGGCGCTGACACAGTCGTATCATATAATCAGAAAGTGCTCGGTAAACCTGCCGATAAAGATGATGCGAAGAGGATGATCGGGGAGCTTTCGGGCAACACACATCAGGTATACACAGGGGTGACTTTATTTTTCAGAAAAGACGGAAAAGAAGATCACGTATCATTCTGCGAAGAAACTAATGTGGATGTTGTGAAAATGACTGATGAAGAGATTAACGCTTATGTTAAAACTAACGAACCTGACGACAAAGCGGGAGCCTATGGGGTTCAAGGCTTGTTTGCACGTTATATCAGCGGTATTAAGGGTGATTATTACAATGTCGTAGGTTTGCCTGTGGCAAGACTCTACACAGAGATGAAAAGGAAAGATTTGTTGTAATTGGAGGTTTTTTTATGCATGAGTATGATGAAGCAGTATTGAGATGTTTTTTGGAGAATCAGGGACAGCTTTTTCCTGAGGACGTAGCAGAGAACATGGAAGAAGCGGAAGCTTTTTTGGAGGATTCGATGGCAGTTGTTGTCGACAGTCCTGATGAAGTCGAAGAGTATTTTGAGGAGTCGGGCGTTGACACTGAAGGTAGTAATGTACTTGAAGCTAATGAAGTTTTTGATATAGGTGACGGAAGATATTTGATCGTTGAAGCATAAGGAGTAAGGAGTATTAAGTGAAGAGATCTGACAGAAAGATTTTTTTCTTTGACCTAGACGGCACTCTTCTTACAACTAAAAAAGATATTTCACCAAGGACGATGGATGCCCTGAAGAAGTTCACGGATGCCGGTAATTATTTTTGTATAAACACCGGCAGGGCGATAGATAGCGCAAAAGCTGTCTATCGCGGACTGGGACTTAACTTTCAGGGTTCTTTTTTGTGCGGTTGTAACGGAACTGAGATATACAGTGTCGATGAGGAAAAATACGTTTATAAGACGGGCGTTCCGCTTGATCTGGTGCCCGTTATCATGGATATGGCAAAAAAGTTTGATATTCACTGCCATACCTACAATGATACGCATATAGTGACTTCCATGAATGACGAGTGTATGGACTATTACAGGAGGGTTATCAAAACGCCGCTTCTTATCACGGATGATGTGGTAAAAGAACTGCCATCTCCTCCGCCTAAGATGATAGCGATTGAGCTTCACGATAAGGTGAAACAGGAGAATTTCCGTAAGGCACTCGATGAGGTTGTGGGCGATAAACTCACTCTTTTGTACTCAAGTCCGTATTATCTTGAGATATTCCCTAAGGAAGCGGGCAAGGGAAATGCGGTAAAGAGGCTTGCGGATATACTTGGCGTTCCTATCGAGAATACCTATGCTGCGGGAGATGAAGAAAATGATATTTCGATGCTCGAGGCAGCAGGTGTCGGCGTAGCTATGCTGAATGGAAAGGATGCGGTCAAAAAAGTCAGCGATGTCGTGACGACTTACGATAACGACCACGACGGACTGGCAGATATTATACTTGGTGCGATAATACAAACGTAATAATTTGATATTAGAAAAAATGGGACCTATTAGCATATGGAGAGTAGCTAAATAGATCCCATTTTTTGTCGTTGATTTAGGTTATTTTGCGTGATAAAATGTTAATACTTTATTAAAAAATATTTTAAAATTAGAAATATATATGAGGTGTAAAAATGGCAGAAAGAGAAGTTTTTATAGACACAAATGTGTTCACGGGGATAGTTACGGATATTCAGAATGCAGCGGCAAGCTGTGAACTATCAGATTCTCCTCTTGGTAATCTTAAAGTCATGGAGGGGACTGAAGCGGGCAGAAAAATGAATAAGATCCTTATGAAACACAGGGTTCATATAAGCATGAAACCGCAGATTCGCTTCCAAGAGCCCTTCTTACATTAAGAGACAGCATGATCGAACAGGATAAGATCCTCAGCGATAGTCTTACTGTCGAAAAGATCGGAGGTAAGAAGTAATGGGGATTCATTCAGATATATCAAGATTACATCAGAAAATAAGAGAATGCGAGGAAGGCATTGCTGAGCTTGAAGAAGCACGAGAGTACATTGATAATAAATACCGGATAATTCAAGAGGATGCATATGAACCTGCGAAAAACTTTGATATAACCTGCGGTGAGCAGTTTAGAGGAAAACTTGAAGAAAATGTCGAAGATGCTCGCTACGATATTACCGTGAGGACAGAGATTTGCCAAAACGATACACGGGAATTTATATCGCAAATCGATGCAACAATAGAGAGGCTTCGTGAGATGATATGCGAATACGAAAGAGAGATAGAGCGTCTTGAAGATGAACTACGCGAAAGGGAAAGAGAAGCCAGTAGAGGATAAAAACAATGAGTAAAACATGGGACACAGAAAAAATAGAAAATTTTATAGAGTCTTTTGTTGGGGCATATGATAGATATACCGACGACTTACGGTCATTTGAAGACGGAATGGCAAAATATTACTATAATGATACTTACAGAGGACAAGCGGCTGAAGCTTCCAAGAACTTTATCGATGCGGGACAAAATAAGCTTCATATGAAGCAGATCGATGTTCAAAGACGTTTGGTTTCTATGTATTATCATATGCTTAATGAATTTAAGGATAAGGTAGATTCTTCCCCTAAGGCGAGGATAGATACGGATATTTTGCTATATATAAAAAAGCATTTTAAGGGATGCGATAGAGTTGTTGATGTTGCGGGATATGATATAGAATGTAAAGCGAGATATATAGCAGATAAGTTCAGAAGGATCAATGGAAGTCTGACTCCGCCGAGTTATCGTATGTTGGGCGAGATGTACGAAGACCTGGACGGTTCAGGCGGATTAATTGATCACTGCATCAGGAAGTTTGAAGAGTTCGATGAAGAAATGTACAGCGAAATCAATCAGAGCGGGATTGAAGATGATGTGGATGAACTTCATGGACAAATAGTTACTACGGCTTCTATATTGGATGCAATACATGTGCAGGTAGAGGAGGTTCTAAAGAAGAAGGTAGGAGTTGATACAAAAAGAATAAATCATATTAATCCATTTGCTGTTTTTAAAAGCTCAAAGCTTCCAAAGTATCTCAATGTATATGGGATGCAAATACAACTGTACGACGGAAAAAGTGATGATGACCATATTTACGTTGATGATTCAAAAAGGGTTAGAATAGGTACAGTTAATGATACGTTTATTACGGTTACAGGAGTGCCTGGCAAAAAGGATCCGGTATATGGCGGAAATCAAGCTTGGCTAAAAGATTTTCCGGAAAATGGAAAAAGATTTAGCGATATGGGGTGCGGTGTTATAGCATCTGTAAACCAATACTTATATTTGACAGGTCAGACTACAATCTCGTATGAAGATTATAAAAAAATAGCTTATGGCTTTTTGAATGCAGAAGATCAACCTGTATCTCGTCGTGGTACACATTCAGAAGTAAGAAAGCAAGCTATTAAAGGCCCAATTAGCGGAGCACTGCCTAATCAGATGTCTACTTATATTACTTCCATGTGCGAAGATAAAGGGGTTACAGTTTCTTCAAACTGGGATTATATTAAAGACTATGAGGCTGACTATCAAAACATGAAAAAGCAACTAAATGAGGGAGTTCCTGTTATCTGGGCAGTTAATGATTTCGGAGAAGAGAGTATTCCGTTTCACGAATATGATTCTAAAAATGGAGTATATGTGCATGATCCTCATAATGCAGTTGAAAAAGAGCGAAAAGGTGGTGGGGCATCAAGCCATTATGTTGTTGCGACAGGTTTATATGAAGAGTTTGATGATAATGGCGATAAGAGAAGAATGGTGGAAATTTCATCTTGGGGAAATAAATATTATGTTGATTATGATCAATATATTGATGTGGTTTCCCAAAATCCTTTAAATCAACCATTTTCCAGTGTTATGAATACCAAAATCAAGTAGAGGGATTGTTAATGAATAAAAAAAATTATTATTTCACGTCTATATTTCTTGCTATACTTATGTCGTTGACAGCATGCGGCCCAAGATTTTATAAAAATAGGTTTAATATAGGCTCATCATACAAAAAATGGGTTAAAGAAATAGGGCTTTTTTCGCATGAGAATATAAATGTATGGAGATATGTAGAGGATAAAGGAAAAATAGAATTAGAAATTAACTATGATAATGGTCTGGAAGGGTATAAGGAATTAAGCGAAATAATTAATGCTCATAATAAATTTGTTGAGGAGAATCCGGATTATTTTCCTGATGATATAGCAATAGATATTATAAACATAGATGGAAGCGAATGGATAAATTCTTTTTTTGGTAATTTTACGAAAGACGATATTTATCCGGCGGAATTAGGAATAAATTGTAATTCAAAAATGCAATTCGTATCAATAAATATTGGCGAATGTTTGGGCGAAGAATTAGAGCCTACTGATGATATACATTTTTGTGTTCCGGTTGTTATTTTAGGATGTGATTATGTTCCAAGTAATGAGGAGTATGCTTTTTTGACAGAGTTCGATAAAGCTGAGCAGATTATTTTTAGTTATGAAGATGACAATTATGATAAAGATGAAGTAGGTAAAGCTATTAAGGCGTATCTGCCGAATGTAGAGATATATGAGTCGGTATATGACGGCGAGCATAGTCATTTGCAAAAGATTCAGTGATTTTACTACAGAAATAGAACATTGGCATAGAAGATGGGGAAAAGAAATTTTTGTATTATACCAATATTAATTGTATTACTTGCTACATTATCTGCATGTGGTCCAAGAGTCTATATAAGATTTCCTGATTAGTACTCATATATTTCGGAGCATATTAAAGAAAGAGGATATCGTATTTTTCATGAGATTGTTGGAAGTGCCTATTTTACGGGAAGTAAGTCGGTCAGATATGTCGAACTTTCTGTATATTTAGATGATGAACCTACAATAGATAACAGGAGAGATAAATGAGAGCGATTGATTTACATACACATTCAACATATTCAGACGGTACTTTTTCTGTAGAAGAGCTTATAGACAGAGCGCATGAGAAAGGACTTGCGGCAATTGCACTGACCGATCATGACACGGTGGACGGTGTTGATGAAGCTATAGAGTATGCTGCTTCGAAATATCCGGATTTGGAAGTTATTCCGGGCGTTGAGCTTTCAACTGAGGGTGAAGGACGAGAAGTTCACATTGTGGGATTGTATATCGACAATCATGATAAAGAGTTTGTAAGCGGACTGAAAGATTTTATAGATTCAAGAACTGTCAGAAATAAGAAGATGTGTAAGAAGCTTACTGAAGAGGCTGGGATTCCCATTTCGTATGAGGAGCTTACCAAAGAGTTTCCGGATACCGTGATAACAAGGGCGCATTACGCCAAGTTCATGGTGGACAGGGGATACGTAAACAGCAGAGCGGAGGTCTTTGACAGATATATAGGAGACCATTGCCCGTACTATGTCGGAAGAGAGAAGATAACTCCCGAAGATGCCATAAGGAGCATACTTAAGGCTAAGGGAGTTCCTGTTTTTGCCCATCCTATCTTGTGCAGATTCGGCGACGACAGACTGGATGCGTTTGTGGGAAAACTTAAAGAGGCGGGACTTGTCGGCATAGAAGCTATTTATTCCACATATGAATTAAGAGATGAGAGACAGATAAAAGAGCTTGCGAAGAAATACGATCTTCTTATCAGCGGAGGATCTGACTTTCATGGTGCAAATAAACCTGATATAGACCTTGGAACAGGCTGCGGAAAGCTCTTTGTTCCTGAGGATTTACTGATACCTATAAAGGCTGCAAGAGGTTGACATTGCAGCCTTTTTTGTGCTTTAATGGACTAAATTGCGAAAGTTAAGGGGGCTTTTTTTATGAGCGAAAATACAAAGATACCTTATAAAATTTATCTTAGCGAGGACGAGATTCCAAAACAGTGGTATAACGTCAGAGCGGATATGAAGAATAAACCGGCGCCGCTTCTTAATCCTGCGACAATGAAGCCGATGAGCTTTGACGATCTTCGTCCTGTTTTTTGCGATGAACTTATTAAGCAGGAACTTGATGACACAACTGCTTATATAGATATTCCGGATGAAATCCGAAACTTTTACAAGATGTACAGGCCCGCTCCTTTGGTAAGAGCTTACTGCCTTGAGAAAGCACTTGGAACTCCGGCAAAGATTTATTACAAATTTGAAGGTAATAATACGAGCGGAAGTCACAAGCTTAATTCTGCAATTGTTCAGGCATATTATGCCAAGAAGCAGGGACTTAAGGGCGTTACAACAGAGACCGGTGCAGGTCAGTGGGGAACAGCTCTTTCCATGGCATCTGCATATCTTGGAATTGATTGTAAAGTATATATGGTTAAGGTTTCATATGAGCAGAAGCCTTTCAGACGTGAAGTTATGCGTACATACGGAGCAAGCGTAACACCTTCTCCTTCAATGGATACAGAGATCGGAAGAAAGATAAATGCGGAGCACCCCGGAACAACAGGTTCACTTGGCTGTGCTATTTCCGAGGCCGTAGAAGTTGCTACAAAGACTGAAGGTTACAGATATGTACTTGGAAGCGTACTCAATCAGGTACTTCTTCACCAGACTGTAATAGGTCTTGAAGCAAAGGCTGCGCTTGATAAGTATGGAATAACTCCCGATATCATCATTGGATGCGCAGGTGGCGGATCAAACCTCGGAGGACTTATTTCTCCGTTTATGGGTGAGAAGCTTCGCGGTGAAAAAGATTATCAGATCATTGCTATCGAGCCTGCAAGCTGTCCGAGCCTTACAAGAGGTAAATTTGCATATGATTTCTGCGATACGGGAATGGTATGTCCTCTTGCGAAAATGTACACACTTGGAAGTAACTTTATTCCTTCGGCAAACCACGCGGGAGGACTTAGATATCACGGCATGAGCCCGATTCTTTCACAGCTCTATCATGATGGCTATATGGAGGCAAGATCCGTTGAGCAGACAGCTGTATTCGAGGCAGCAGAGCAGTTTGCAAGAGTTGAGGGAATTCTTCCCGCTCCCGAGAGCAGCCACGCTATCAGAGCGGCTATTGATGAAGCTCTTAAGTGCAAGGAGACCGGTGAGGAAAAGACAATTCTCTTTGGCCTTACAGGAACAGGTTACTTTGATATGGTCGCATATCAGAAATTCAATGATGGTGAGATGTCGGATTACATTCCTTCCGACGAAGAGCTTGAGAAGAGCTTTGCGACACTTCCAAAGGTAAATATTTAAAAAAGTAAATGCTTAAAATTGAGGCAAAAGTGATTTAGGATGATAAGTCACTTTTGCCTTTTTTGTTTATAATAAGAACTATTATTACTATAAGGAGGGTTCTTATGGCGGCGTATAATGACAAAAAATACAGAAATGTTTTTAGTGAGATCGGAAAAAGCGATGCTGAGATCGAAAAGAAGATCAAGGATGCGGTAGATACCTTTTTCTACGGATCGGAAGAAGAGAGAATCTTTCATCCTGTAGGGGATGATATGGGATATCTCGAGGATACGGGCAATCACGACGCAAGGACTGAAGGTATGTCCTATGGCATGATGATGTGCGTTCAGCTTGATATGAAGGAAGAATTCGACCGCATTTGGAAGTGGTCAAAGACCTATATGTGGATGAATGAAGGCGAGAACGAGGGCTATTTTGCATGGAGCTGTAACGTTGACGGTTCCAAAAATTCAAACGGTCCTGCGCCTGACGGAGAAGAGTTCTATGCGATGGCTCTTTTCTTTGCTTCTCACAGATGGGGCGACGGAGAGGGAATCTTTAATTATTCAGCAGAGGCAAAAGAGATTCTCAGGGCCTGCGTTCACAAGGGTGAGAACGGCAGAGCCGGTGCGCCTATGTGGAACAGAGACAATCATCTTGTCCTTTTTGTTCCGGGACACCCTTTCTCAGATCCTTCTTATCATCTGCCTCATTTTTATGAGCTTTTCGCAGAGTGGGCTTATGAAGAAGATAAGGAGTTCTGGCAGACTGCAGCCAAGGAGAGTAGAAAGTATCTTGTAAAGACCTGCCATCCTGTTACAGGACTTAATCCCGAGTATGGAAATTTTGACGGATCTCCTGTAAACGATCCCATGCCTTGGGACGGAAGTATTCACGGAAGATTCTTTAGCGATGCGTACAGAACAGCTGCAAATATTGGACTTGATGCGGAGTGGTTTGGAACAGATGAAGGCCAGCTTTCTGTTCCTCTTAAGATGATGAAGTTCTTCGGAACGGATATTGAGGCAATGAGATGCGTATATGAAATTGACGGAACAAGCCTTGAGCTTCCTGTTCTTCATCCTGTAGGACTTCTTGCAACAATGGCCCAGAGCGCACTTTCTGTTCCTTACAGCAAGGAAAGCGGAAGCGATTTCGAGATCGCATCAAAGTGGGTTGAATGGTTCTGGAACCAGCCGCTCAGACAGGGAAAGAGAAGATACTATGATAACTGTCTGTATCTCTTTGCACTTCTTGCTCTTTCGGGAAATTACAGAATCTGGTAATTGAATCGGAATTAAAACTTTAAATAAATGAGTGCTGCAATCTTTAAGTAATTGTTTTTGCTTACCGATTGCGGCATTTTTTTATATCAAAGGAAATTGTTTCCAATATGGGATATTATTTGATTTGAAGCAACAGTTGGCTATTTGATTTGTGCTATTATATAAGGAGTGTTGTTGAGTCCGATGGAATGTGGCTTTGAGTTCATATGTGTGCTGCTGATGCAGGTGTGCTGTGGGGTGAACATTATATATATGGAGGTAGTATGGAAAAAAAGAAGATTTTAGGCATTGCTTTGATGATAGTTTTTTGCGTATTGATGTGGGGAATATTCTTTATGCTTGGGATTAAAACAATCGGTGCTGTACTTGCTCCGATTGTCATTTGTCTGGTATGCTGGGGAGCAGGAATAGGTTATGAAAAGCTGCTTGAAAAAACAGGTGAAAGTAAGAAGGTTGTTGTAACAATAGCTTTGCTTGCTTTTCTGGGCATTCTTTCAGTATTGTTCCTTTCCGAAGGAAAAGATATAGCCGGAAAGATAGTCAGCTTCTTATTCCCAAGCGTGCTTGGTGGAATGATATTTGCCGGAGGATGTCTTGGAGCCAAGTGCAAGAAGGACTTCAGTGAGAAGCTTGGCATGTTTAAAGGAATTGCAGCAGGCACCGGAGTGCTATTTCTCTTGCTTTATGTATTTGCGGTATTTAACCAGCATGTAATCGGGACACTTAATGATGTACTGCAGATGATAGTCTTTGGAGTAATCTTTTTTGTCGCAAGCTTTTGGGAGAAAACATCCGAATCCAAGAGCGATGATGAGGAAGAGAATGCAGAGGAAATAAAGGAGGATAAAATAAATGGTTAAACATGTGATTTTATGGACACTTAAGGATGAGCTTTCTGCTGAGGAGAAGGTTTCTGTGAAGCAGGGAATTAAGGAAGGACTCGAAGCATTAAAGGGTAAGGTACCCGGAATTGTTGAGATTAAGGTTAACATCAATGGACTTGCATCTTCAAACGCAGACCTTATGCTTGATTCAACATTTGAGAATGAGGATGCGCTTAAGAACTACGCAACTCATCCTGAGCATGTTGCAGTTGCCGATACCAAGGTAAGACCTTACACGAAGATCAGAAGCTGCCTTGATTATGAGGTATGATATAAGTAATAGGGCATATAAAGGTTGATTGCGCTTTTCTTTTTATATGCTTTTGAACTTGATGGCGTTAGGGGCAACATATAATAGTTTGACGAGAAAATTATCTTATATGCTTTTTCGCTCGGTTTAATGAGTGAAATGCATATAAGAATGATTGCCTAATGTTGAATTATATGTTTTTCAATCCTAAACGAGGCGCAAAATGCATATAAATAATTATTGGAAGCATGTTGTTATATGTTTTTTGCGCCGATAAGAGGACATGTCATTTTGTGCTTTCTTCACTTTGATTAAGAGCTTCTAAGTAGCCGGCTGTTATTATGTTCAAAATTGCAGAGTAAGAACATGTGATAGATGTACGAGATAGGATAGTAAATAAAAAATTAACTTTTTGTAGTGAAAATTCCATGCATGTGATATGATACATAGCGTAATATTGTTTTTAAGGAGAAAATTGCTATGAAAAAGAAATTTTTAACATTATGCGCTATCGTATCTATTAGCGCTATGTCTATTGCTTGTGGGGATACAGCTACTGAGGGTGAAACAGCTGTTGCTGAGCTATCAGGTGTAGAAACTGATATTGATTTTGATGATGAGGCAGATGCTGCGGAAGCAGAAGTGTCTGAAGAAGCGGATGATGCTGCATCTACCGATGGTAGTGGCGAAGAAGGAAAGTATTCTGTATTTACAGATGCCAGCGATGCTGAGGTAGAGGCATATGCACAGAAGGTTGTAGATGCAGTTCTTGCAAAAGACTGGGATTCTGTTGGCGATATGATTTCTTATCCTATCGGTTCTAAAGAGGATAACAACCTTTGCAATAATAAGGAAGAGTTTGTGGAATATGCCAAGAATACGGGCTTTGATGACAGCTATTTCAAATCACTTTCAGCATGGAAAGTTTCAGATTTATGGGGCAACTGGCAGGGTGGTTGTATTGATGATGGAAATATCTGGTTTAGTGGTGTAAATGATGAAGGATTCAAGATTCTTACATTGTTTGATTTACGCATGGGTGATGCTACAATAACAGATTAAATTTAAAGGGCTAAGCACAAATAATCAGTGCTTAGCCCTGTTTTTACTATCAAAGTTCTATCAAAGGTTTGCTTTGATCTTAGCGATAATCTCGTCGTACTCAGCATCAGTAAGGAACTTCTCCTGAGGATTCATCGCGAATACGCCGCCCCATTCATAACCATCCTTGTACTTGGGTACGAGATGCATGTGAAGGTGGCAGAGAGTATCACTGTAAGCGCCGTAGTTAACCTTATCGGGATTAAATGCAGCGTGGATAGCTTTAGCTGCGCGATTAACATCTGCAAAGAAAGCATTTCTTTCTTCATCAGAAATGTCTACCATTTCATGTACGTGATCCTTGTATGCAACGATGCATCTTCCGAGATGGCTCTGCTCCTTGAAGAGAACCAGCTGGCTTACACCGAGGTCACAGATTTTGATTCCGAATTTTGCGAGGGCTTCTCCGCCTGCGCAATAAGGACAATTGTTGTCTTTCATAGTGCTTATTCCTTTCAAAACGTCATTTCATGCCGCGCGCGACATTCCTCTATTATAATGCTTTTTTGATCGCTTGTAAAAGGTCATTGTACTCTTCAAACGCAGGAAGATCGGGATAATCTGCTTTGATCTTATCTGTAGAGCGGAAGAGGAAGCCAGCTTTTGATGCCTGGATCATTCCAAGATCGTTGTAGCTGTCGCCGCTTGCGATTGTGTCATAGCCGATTGACTGAAGAGCTTTAACTGTTGTGAGCTTGGAATTTTCAATTCTCATCTTAAAGCCTGTGATCTCACCGCTTTCTGCAACTTCAAGGGAATTGCAGAAGATTGTGGGCCATCCGAGCTTCTCCATGAGAGGAGTTGCAAACTGTGTGAAAGTATCACTGATGATGATCACCTGAGTTGTCTTTCTGAGTTCGTCGAGGAACTCTTTTGCTCCCGGAAGCGGATTGATCTTAGTGATTGTGTCCTGAATCTCTTTAAGTCCGAGACCATGCTCTTTAAGGATTCCGATTCTCCATTTCATAAGCTTATCGTAATCGGGCTCGTCTCTTGTTGTTCTCTTAAGTTCAGGGATTCCGCTTGCCTCGGCAAATGCGATCCAGATTTCGGGAACGAGCACGCCTTCAAGGTCTAAACAAACAATATTCATTATTTTATGCTCCTATTTCGTATTTTTTCTTTGACGATTTTAACACATTAAAGCGATACAGACAATGTTTTGTTGGACAAATCTCACATTAGGATTAATATTAATTATAAGAGGTAAGAGATTATGGCAAATCTTATAAATTATATTAAATGGCGCGGGGATCTTGATTTTGAGCAGTCGCCCTTTAATGAGGTGGACAATCTTGCACTTTCGCTTCTTATATACAATGACTTAAACGGGATTGTTCCCGATTCGGAAAACGGCGGTAAGATTTCGGTCAAAAAAGCCGCCGACATATATTTTAGTACGCATCCTATCGATGGACTTTCGAGAGTCGATTTTGATTGGGTGCTACTTTACATGGCAAAGAGTAAAAGGTTTGGGGAACTGACACTTTCTGATTATCTTGATGTCAACGATATGGACAAAGACATGCTCATAACGGCAATGACAATTCATTTCCCGGATGGAAGCCTGTTTGTCTCATTTCGCGGAACAACAATGGATATCGATGACTGGAGGATGGACTTTAAGATAAGTTTTGAAGAGATCATGGCGCAAAAAGAAGCTGTGAACTATCTTAGATATATTTTGTCCAAGTACGCGGGCGATGTTTACGTTGGAGGACATTCAAAGGGCGGAAATCTGGCTATATATTCCGCGATGAATCTTCCGAATATAGTTCAGCCAAGGATCAAGCATGTTTACAGTAACGACGGCCCCGGAATCTGTCCTGAGCTTCTTAATGAAAAGAAATTTGCAAACGTAAAGTGGAAGCTTACGCATATTGTGCCTACGTACAGTATCGTGGGAATGCTCTTTGAACTTGATGTTCCGCACAAGATAGTTGCAAGTGACGGAGAGAGAATGCTTCAGCACTCGGGAATGACCTGGAAAGTTGCGGGCGATCATTTTGTTACCAAGAAACATCTGACAGAGGAGAGCTCTGCGCTAAACAGGGTCATCGATGACTGGATAGAAAACGCTACAATGGAGCAGAGAGAGGCGTTTACGAGGGATATTTTTGATGCCATGAAAGCAGGTGGCGCGGTCTCTTTGTATGATATTTCAAAGGGCGGATTTCATGATTTTGGAACAATTCTTTTATCTGCGGCTCAGTCGGAGAGTAAGACCAAGATCATTCTTGGAAAGTTCTTCGGATCGCTGTGGCGTGAATTTGAGAAAATAAGGGTTATGGAGGCACTTAAGACTCAGCAGGGTCTTATTGATGCGTTTCTAATACTACTTGGAATTGTGTTCCTTGCTATCCCTAAGGCTATCTACAATATGATAGGCGGCGCCGTTGCGCTCACGTGTGCGCTGTTTAGCGCTTCGAGAATAATAAAGGCGGGAATGCGCGATGAAAAGGCGTTTATCAAGCGCGGACGAATGCTTTTTCATATACTTGTCATGAGTTTCATGGTATTTATTGTATCGAACATCGAGCGCATTCCGAAGTGGACGAACGTGTTTATTTCAATTGTCTTTTTCACCATGGCGTCAGCCAGCGTTCAGTACGTTATCAAGCATAAAAAGACAATAAAACGCGCTGGAAGATTCTGGATGATCCTTATTGCTGTAGTCAACATCAATATCGGAATCATCTCACTTGCCACGCCGCAAAGGTTAACTTCTGTCAAGTCTCTTACGGTCGGAAGCTATCTGGTACTTATCGGAATCGTGAGACTGCTCATTCAGATTTTGTCGAAAAGACCTTCATCAAAGGACAACGGATACTCCTACGAAGATGATGACTGAGAGATTTATACTGACGCAAAAGTACCACCACCGGGAGTCTACCGCAGTGATGGTACTTTTATTATTGGTTTAAGGGAGGTTATTTAGCAGGTTTATTTATCTTTGTAAGATATATCGGAGAAAAAAGATTACCCTTTAGAGGTTTATATTTATTTGATAGATTGTTTAGAAATGTAAAAAACATTATGATTTTACGCTTTTTCGTGTAAAATAGAAATCGTGGGTTTAAAGTAGGGTTGTCTTAGTTATAAAAGACAATAAAAACTTGGAGGAGAATTATGAAATGTAACAATTGTGGTAGAGAAATTAGTGATAGCAGCAATTTCTGTGTATACTGCGGGGTACAGGTAGTAAAACCGCAGTATACACAGAATGCTGCGGCTACGGGAAATATATCTTTGGCAAAACCGCAGAATGCACAGAATTCGGCCGCTATGGGGAATATGGCTTCAGCTAAGGTAAATACAAGTGATAAAAAAGGGAAGATCGCTCTTATAGTTTTGGTTGTGGCCATTTTTGCAGTCATATCCGGAATTATCGGAACGGTCGCTTTTAACCTGGTGAAAAAATATGTTATACCCGAGTTGGCAGGAATAACAGATACGAATACAAATACAAATGCGAACACTAATATTAATGTTACGGGAAATGCGATGGTTGTTGCTGATGGAGCTATATTCAATTCATCCGGAGCGGTAAATGAGCAGTTTAAAGGAGCGGAAGGATATGAATTTTACTCAGATCCTGAGGGCACGGTTGGAGTTATCTTTGTTGAGGGTGAAGTATACTTGATCGATTCCGAGTTAAAGACAACGCTTATTGATGATAGCTGTGTGGACGTATCAATGAACTTTACGGGCAATTATGTTTATGTGGCAACATCAGAGAAATCCAAGCTCGGCAAAGGCTTATGCGTTTACAATACAAAAGATAACAGTTATAACTTGATAGAAGAGTGCGATATAATTGATTCATGCTGTATTACAGCCTCTCCGGACGGTAATACGGCGCTTGTTTCAAGAACAGACGGATTATTTATGATGGGGCTTGACGGAAAGAGTGAAAATATATTCGAAGCTGCGAATCAATATTTTAACGTGATTTCTGTATCAAATGACAGGCATGTTGCATATTTTTCGCCTCAAATGGGTGAAGGATTGTTTTGCTGGAAAGACGGCAATGTTATTAAGATTTATGATGATGACTTTAGATCTTTTAGCGGTTATGTTGCGTTAAATGCTGATTGTAAAAAAATATTATTTAAGAAATTGGGTGAAGGATTACGTTATTTTGATTCAGACGAAATGAGCGAGTCAAAAGTGATTCTGTCAGATTCACATATCGATGCGTATTATAAAGGAAGAGGATTTACTTTTTCGGATATTTCAGTTAATTATTTCCCTGAGGCCGAAAACTTTGAAGGAATGTATTTAATTGCTGATAGAAGTAGTTATTGGCTTAATTCCGATATGGAAGCCGTTTGTAAAACGGATGGATATGCAACTTCATATTCAAGCAGAGAATTTAAAGTTTATGATATAGAGGAAAATTCGATAAATGCAATCACATATAAGGACGGGAAGACGCAGACAGAAGAGCTGTACCACGACGATCACGGCGTATATGATGTTGCGGTAAGTGATGATGAAAGTGTTATGTGGATCTTATTATATGATAAGATCATTACTTACAAAGACGGAAAAGTTGTGGGTGAAGCACTTAAGGTTTCGAATGATGGCTTTTCCATAGGAAATATAATGAACGATCCATTGAGTGATAAAGCATATTGTATAAGTGATAGCGGAACTGTATTTGTTCTTGATGAAAACGGAAATCATGATGAGATTGGAAAGGTTGATAATGCATATGGTTTTTGGGACGAGTATTCCGGTGGAAAAAGCCTTATTTCCGTTGAAAGTGAAGAAGATACTTTAGCATATATCATATATGGTAAGATTGTAAAAAAAGATTGATAAATGAAAAAACGCCGGTCGCACAATGCGGCCGGCGAAAATTTTTATTTAGATCAAACGTTAAGTTCTGAACCTGTGAGGAGCTTGTAAGCTTCAAGGTATTTAGCGATTGTCTTGTCGATTACGTCCTGAGGAAGGTTGTAATCGCACTCAGGATTAGCCTTTAAGTAGTCACGAACGAACTGCTTGTCGAATGAAGGCTGACCATGTCCGGGCTCATAACCTTCAACGGGCCAGAAACGTGAGCTGTCAGGTGTGAGCATCTCGTCTGCAAGAACAACTTCGCCGTTCTCATCGATACCGAACTCAAACTTTGTGTCTGCTATGATGATTCCGCGAGTGAGAGCGTAGTCTGCACATTTCTTGTAAAGAGCGATTGTGTAATCCTTGATCTTTGTTGCGTACTCAAGGCCCTTTCCGGGGAATGCCTTCTCGAGAACTTCTACGCTGCGGTCGAAGTCGATGTTCTCATCGTGATCACCGATTTCAGCCTTTGTGCTGGGAGTGTAGATGGGTTCAGGGAGCTTGTCGCACTCTTTGAGACCTTCGGGAAGCTTGATTCCGCATACAGTTCCGTTTTCCTTGTAGCTGTTCCAGCCACTTCCTGTGATATATCCACGAACGATGCACTCAACGGGAACCATGTTGAGCTTTTTGCAAAGCATGCTGTTTCCTTTAAATTCCTCGCTTCTGAAAAATTCAGGCATATCGTTTGTATCAACGCTTACCATGTGGTTGTTTACGATGTCCTTGGTATAATCAAACCAGAACTTTGACATCTGGGTCAACACAGCCCCCTTCTTAGTAACTTTGTTCTTGAGAATTACGTCGAAAGCGGAGATTCTGTCTGTTGCAACCATGATAAGGTTCTCTCCGATATCGTAAATTTCTCTTACTTTTCCTTCTTTTACGGGATTAAATGTCTGCATGCTAATGCTCCTCCTTAATATATATGAATATCAGTCGTCTTCCTCTTCATCGGCAACTGTATTATAAACTGTACGCTTTCTGGCCATTTCGTCGCTTTCGAGATATTCGTCGTAAGTAGAACGCTTGTCGACAAGTGATCCGTCGGGGAGAATTTCCATTATTCTGTTTGCTGTTGTCTGAACAACCTGATGGTCACGGCAGGCAAAAAGCTCTACACCGGGGAATTTGATCATTCCGTCGTTGAGAGCGGAGATTGATTCCATATCAAGGTGGTTTGTAGGCTCGTCGAAGATAAGGCAGTTTGCGCCGCTTATCATCATCTTTGAAAGGAGACAGCGAACTTTTTCTCCTCCTGAAAGAACCTTAACCTTCTTGACGCCGTCTTCACCTGCAAAGAGCATTCTTCCGAGGAATCCTCTTACGTAAGTTGCGTCCTTTATCTCAGAATAGCCTGTAAGCCACTCGGTAATGTTGTAGTCGTTATCAAATTCTTTTGTATTATCCTTGGGGAAGTATGCCTGTGAAGTTGTTACACCCCATTTGTATGTTCCCTCGTCGGGCTCAAGTTCGCCTGTAAGAATCTGGAAGAGAGTAGTCTTTGCGAGCTCGTTTCCGCCTACAAAAGCAATCTTGTCATCGTGCTGTACGACGAATGAAATGTTGTCGAGAATCTTCTCGCCGTTTATTGTCTTTGAAATTCCTGAAACGGTAAGAACTTCGTTACCGATCTCACGCTCGGGTCTAAAGTCGATGTAAGGATACTTTCTGCTTGAAGGCTTGATTGTATCGAGCTCGATTTTCTCAAGAGCTTTCTTTCTTGAAGTAGCCTGCTTTGATTTACTTGCGTTAGCAGAGAAACGTGCGATGAACTCTTTAAGTTCCTTGATCTGTTCCTCTTTTTTCTTGTTTGCTTCCTTCATCTGGCGGATCATGAGCTGTGATGACTCATACCAGAAGTCGTAGTTACCGGCATAGAGCTGAATCTTGCCGTAGTCTATATCAGCAATGTAAGTGCAGACTTTATTGAGGAAGTAACGGTCGTGAGATACGACAATGACCGTATTCTCGAAGTTGATAAGGAATTCCTCAAGCCATGCGATAGCATCGAGATCCAAGTGGTTGGTAGGCTCGTCGAGAAGCAGGATATCGGGGTTGCCGAAAAGAGCTCTTGCAAGAAGAACCTTGACCTTCTGATTACCGTCAAGTTCTTTCATGAGCTTGTAGTGATTTTCAGTTTCGATACCAAGTCCGTTAAGAAGGCTCTCTGCATCTGATTCAGCTTCCCATCCGTTCATTTCTGCAAACTCAGCTTCGAGTTCACTTGCGCGGATTCCGTCCTCATCGGTGAAATCTTCTTTTGCATAAATTGCATCTTTTTCATTCTTGATCTCAAAAAGACGGGCATTTCCCGAAATAACGGTATCAAGAACTACCTTGTCGTCATATTTAAAGTGATCCTGTTCAAGGAAAGACAAACGCTGGCCGTCTGTGATAACGACATCGCCGTTTGTTGTCTCAATCTGACCTGATAAGATCTTCAAAAAGGTAGATTTTCCGGCGCCGTTTGCACCGATGATTCCGTAGCAGTTTCCTTCGGTAAATTTGATATTTACGTCTTCGAAAAGAGCTTTTTTACCAACTCTCAGTGTTACGTTATTAGCACTTATCATTAAAAATAGCCTCGCTTATTAATATAGAAATAGTCTTTGCAACATTTCGTATTATAGGAGAAACTCCTGTAAAATGCAATAAGGACAAAAAATGAGAAGCCCATATATCAAAATATGGGCAGTTAAAAGCAGGGTTATGAATTATATTTTCAAATATAGCCGGATTAAGCAGAAAAGCTTGCGCGATATTCACTTGGCGACATATTCTTTTGCTCCTTAAAAACCCTGTTAAAAGAGGATATACTTTGAAAGCCTGACAGCATGGCAATTTCTGTCAGTGACATGCCGTCATTTGACATAAGCTCCGCGGCTTTTTCGACTCGTATAAGATTCAACCACTTATTATAATTAAGGCCGGTTATTTCTTTAAAAATACGTGAGAAATAATCTTTGCTTATTCCGGCTCTTTTTGCCATTTCTGATTGTGTTAGGTTGTCATCTGTGAGATTATTTTTTATATAGTCCGTTACCTTTACCATTTTGAAAAACAGTTCGTCTGTGACGGAAGTATAATAGTTATCGGTAAGTTCACCGCTGAGTTCCTGCTTGTGATCGTCAAGAAGCATCATAAAATCAAAAAGGAGCTTGGTACACAGAATTTCTTTGTTGTTTTTGTTCGATCTGAAGGTATCGCGCATCTTATGCGCAATCTCACCAAGTTTAAGGGCAAGTTCCCTGTGATTGTTTATGCAGATAACGTGAAGATTGTGATAGTAGTGGATGATACGTTTAAAGTCAAAAACGGCATCTGCTATCGCATTACTAAACTGCAGGATGATTGAGCATGTTCTGTCGGCATCAACAATCTCGTGAATTTCCATAGGCCATATAAGCACGATATCACCTTCAACCAGGTTATATATTTTTTGACCGATCTTATATACATTTTTTTCACCGGGTCCAACGAGGATGATTTCACCAAAAGAGTGCCAGTGTGACGGAAACGTTCTTTCTTCCGAACCGGTAGCCAGATTAAATGCGTGGGTAGTTTGAAAAGGAAAAGTCTCATATTGACTTGGATCCATGTTCGCACCTCCGTTTTTAATAAATTAAGTAATAGAATAATTTTATATGAATCTTATATAGAAAGGAATGGAAAAAAATGGACAATTTTACCTTTTATTCTCCCACATATTTTGTTTTTGGAAAAGACACTGAGAACACAGCCGGCGAGTATGTGAAAAAAATTGGCGGAAGCAAAGTTCTCATTCATTACGGCGGGGGCAGTGTAGTGCGTTCCGGCCTTCTTGACAGGGTAAAAAAATCTCTCGAAAAAGAGGGCATTTCTTATAAGGAACTCGGAGGTGTAAAGCCAAATCCAAGGAGCGGCCTTGTATATGAAGGAATAAAGCTCTGCAAGGAAGAAAAAATAGATTTTGTTCTCGCTGTAGGAGGCGGAAGTACGATAGATTCTTCAAAAGCAATCGCGGCAGGAACATTGTATGACGGCGATTTCTGGGATTTCTATCAGGGAAAAGAAAGAATTAAAGAGGCTCTTCCTGTAGGAACAATCCTTACGATCGCTGCAGCCGGAAGTGAAGGAAGCCCCGATTCCGTAATAACAAAAGAAGAGGGAATGTTTAAAAGAGGCGTGGGTTCCGATGCGCTCAGACCTAAATTCAGTATTTTGAACCCTGCACTTACACAAACTCTTCCCGCATATCAGACGGCTGCCGGTGTGACAGATATCATGGCACATCTTTATGAGAGATATCTTACCAATACCAAGGATGTTGAAGTTACGGACAGAATGATCGAGGCGCTTCTTCTTACAATGAAACATGAGGCTCCGAGAGTAATAGAAGATCCCAATAACTATGAGGCAAGAGCGAATATTATGTGGGCAGGAATGATGGCTCACAACAATTCTTGCGGTGTGGGAAGAAGTCAGGACTGGAACAGCCACAATATTGAACATGAGCTCTCTGCGGTTTATGACTGTGCGCACGGTGCGGGACTTGCGGTTACCATGCCTGCGGTATTCAGCTATGTTATGAATCACGACGTTATGAGATTTGCAAAGGTTGCAACAAGAGTATGGGGCTGCCAGATGGACTTCGATCATCCCGAAGTTACTGCAAAAGAGGGAATCGAAGCATTTAGAAACTTCCTTATTTCTATCGGAATGCCAAAGAACTTTGAAGAGCTTGGCGCAAAAGAAGAGGATATCCCTAAGCTCGTTGAGGTACTTTGCAGAGGAGACGGAAGAAACGGAACAATTAGCGGTTTCGTGACTCTAAATGAAGATGATTGCACGAAGATTTACAAGATGATGGTATAAAAAAGCTTATATTTAGGCGTGTTTATGGCAGAAGACTGTTGCATATCGGCAGTCTTCTGCTTTCTTTATGATAATTCTTCATATATAATATAATGTACAAAAAATGGGGATATGGAGATACACTATGAAACTAAACTATAAGAGAACGGTACTGATCGGTTTTGCATTTCTTTCTATCTGCGCATTCTGGCAGTTTTATGACAACGAGATTCCAAAGATATTAAAATACAGCTTTGGGCTTGGAGAGACCGCGACAGGTATCGTGATGGCGCTTGATAACGTGTTCGCACTGTTTCTTTTACCTCTGTTCGGAAGTCTTTCAGATCACACGGACAGTAAGATCGGTAAAAGAATGCCGTATATTCTCGTTGGAACCGCTATGTCGGTTACTCTTTTGTATTTACTTATTGCAGTGGCAAGAAAGAGCGGAAATCTGCTCTTGTTTATGTTTGGACTGCTGTTTATTTTGTTTGCTATGGGAATCTACAGATCACCGGCCGTTTCGCTCATGCCCGATCTTACACCCGCACCCCTTAGAAGTTCGGGAAATGCGATAATAAATCTTATGGGAACAGTCGGCGGTATTTTTGTTCTTATCATGACCAAGGTTTTGTTAAAAGAGGCGGAGGATCCGGCGAAAACGGATTACATGCCTTTTATCATTAGCATTATTATCTGCATGGTTGTGTCCGTAGTAATATTATTTTTTACCATAAATGAAAAGAAAATAAAAAAAGAAGTAGAAGAACAGGGAGGCCTTAAGTCTTTCGGAGAGGCTTTCGATGAGAAAAATTCGGAAGATGGCGAAGGTATTTCCGGGGAAGAAACAAATGGTAAGATGCCTGCTGAGGTGAGAAGAAGTCTCATTTTTCTTCTGATCTCGGTATTTTTCTGGTTTACGGCTTACAATGCGGTGACTACGGCGTTTTCGCGTTTTGTGGGCGTTGTGTGGGATCTTCACAACAATGATTACGCTACATGCCTTCTTGTTGCCACTGTTGCGGCTACACTCAGTTATATTCCCATTGCATATATATCAGGAAAGATAGGCAGAAAAAAGACTATTCTTTGCGGAATTGTTCTTATGGCTGCAAGCTACATTATTACAGGACTTTACCCGCATTTTTCAGCTTCTATAAATATCTTTTTTGCAATTGTGGGAATAGGATGGGCTGCGATCAACGTAAACTCTTATCCGATGGTTGTTGAGATGTGTAAAGCGGGAGAGATAGGTAAGTACACGGGAACATATTATACGTTCTCAATGGCTGCTCAGGTGTTTACACCTGTATTCTCGGGATATCTGCTTGAGCATATGTCATATAAGACGTTATTCCCTTATGCATTTATCTTTTCAGCTTTGGCATTTTTAACAATGCTTTTGGTCAAACACGGCGATGCGAGACCCGATATGAAGGGTAATATACTCGAGAATTTCGATGTTGATGATTAAAATTATATGAAATTAATGTCGATTAACGCATTTAATTGTTGCGAATTAAACAATTAGGAAGTAAAATATGTAGCAGACGTGTTAAAAAATTATCAGTAGGAAGTGGATTAATGCTTTTTATTAGGGTTTTGTGCGAAATAGCACCTATAATGGTCGTTCTTTATTTGCTGATGATCATGCCAAGGATAGTACATAAACCTGACAGATTACCTCATTTAGGTGTGCGTTATGCGCATCGTGGACTTCATGACAATTCATCGGATGCACCGGAAAACACTATGGCGGCCTTTAAGAAGGCAGTGGATGCCGGCTACGGGATTGAGTGTGATGTTCAGCTTACCAAGGATGGTGTTCCGGTTATTTTTCATGATTTTACACTTGCCAGAGTGGCGAGATATTCAGAGGGTGAGATTCCCGAAGATGCAGTGAAGAATAAGGACGGGAGCTTCGGAGTTAAGGGTAAGGTAATTGACTATACATATGAAGAGCTTCAAAGGTTTCATATTCTTGATTCTGTTGAGAAAATCCCCAAATTCGAAGATTTTTTGGCGCTTGTAGACGGTAAAGTTCCGCTTATTGTGGAGCTTAAGATCGAATTTAAAAATTGTACTGTTTGTTCGAAAGCGGATGCGCTTCTTTCATCTTATAAAGGAGTTTATTGCATTGAGTCCTTCAATCCGCTCGGTTTGCTTTGGTATAGAAAGCATAAACCGCAGATCATGAGAGGACAGCTCTCCGATGAGTTTCATAAGGAGTCGCCTTCGGAATTTAACAGCTTTCTTTACTTCGCGCTCACGAATCTTTTTCTGAATTTTTTAACAAGACCCGATTTTATATCATACAATCACAAATATCCGGGTAACCTGTCATTATGGCTGTGCAGGCACCTGTATAAAAATGTCACAGCTGCATGGACTATTAAGAGCGAAGAGGAGCTTGCAAGGGCAGAGCAGAATTTTGACATTTATATATTTGACAGTTTTGTTCCTGTAAAGGGGCCAAAAGTGTAATATTCAGAGGTTTTTTATTTAGAGGTTTTATATTTTATTAAATCGGTAATTATCCGCGTTTTTATTTCACGGTAGTGGTTTCCGCGGTAGTTATAAAAAAGAAATACATGAAAGGTACCGGTTTTTAATAGTACCGGTAAGAAAGGTATGACAAAAATGGCGAACAAGTGGGTTTATATGTTCAATGAAGGTAACATGACAATGCGTAACCTTCTCGGTGGTAAGGGTGCCAACCTTGCTGAGATGACAAGTATTGGTCTTCCTGTACCTCAGGGATTCACAATCACAACAGAGGCATGTACACAGTACTATGAGGATGGCCGTAAGATTAACGACGAGATCATGGCTCAGGCTATGGAAGGCGTTAAGAAGATGGAAGAGATCAACGGAAAGAAATTCGGTGACCTTCAGAATCCTCTTCTTGTTTCTGTTCGTTCAGGAGCTCGTGCTTCTATGCCCGGTATGATGGATACAATCCTCAACCTCGGTCTTAATGATGAAGTAGTTGCAGCAATGATCAAGGGTAATCCCGATCCTGCATTCGAGCGTTTTGTATATGATTCATATCGTCGTTTCATCCAGATGTTCTCTGACGTAGTTATGGAGGTTGGTAAGAAGTACTTCGAGCAGCTTATCGACCAGATGAAAGAGAAGAAGGGTGTTAAGTTTGACGTTGACCTCACAGCAGCTGACCTTAAGGAGCTCGCTGAGCAGTTCAAGGCTGAGTATAAGAAACAGCTTGGCAAGGACTTCCCTTCAGATCCTGTAGAGCAGCTTAAGCTTGCTATCGAGGCTGTATTCCGTTCATGGGATAACCCTCGTGCTAACGTATATCGTCGTGATAACGATATCCCTTACTCATGGGGAACAGCTGTTAACGTAATGCCTATGGTATTCGGTAACCTTAACAATGAGTCCGGTACAGGTGTTGCATTCACTCGTGACCCTGCTACAGGTGAGAATAAGCTTATGGGTGAGTTCCTTATCAACGCACAGGGTGAGGACGTAGTTGCAGGTGTTCGTACACCTATGCCTATCGCTCAGATGGAGAAGGAGTTCCCTGAGGCATACGCTGAGTTCATCAAAGTATGTGATACTCTTGAGAACCACTATCATGACATGCAGGATATGGAGTTCACTGTTGAGAACAAGAAGCTCTATATGCTTCAGTGCCGTAACGGTAAGAGAACAGCTCCTGCTGCTCTTAAGATTGCTTGCGACCTCGTTGATGAAGGACACAAGACTCCTGAAGAAGCAGTTGCTATGATCGATCCTCGTAACCTTGATACACTTCTTCACCCTCAGTTCGATGCTGCTGCTCTTAAGGCTGCAACACCTATCGGAAAGGGTCTTGGTGCATCTCCCGGAGCTGCTTGCGGTAAGGTTGTATTCACAGCTGATGACGCAGTAGAATGGGCTGCAAGAGGCGAGAAGGTTGTTCTTGTTCGTCTTGAGACATCTCCTGAGGATATCACAGGTATGAAGGCTGCTCAGGGTATCCTTACAGTTCGTGGTGGTATGACATCACACGCTGCCGTAGTTGCTCGTGGAATGGGTGAGTGCTGCGTATCAGGTTGCGGTGACATCAACATGGACGAAGAAAACAAGAAGTTCACTCTTGGTGGAAAAACATTCACAGAGGGAGACTTCATTTCAATTGATGGTACAACAGGTAACATCTACGAAGGACAGATTGCTACAGTAGACGCTCAGATCGCCGGTGAGTTCGGACGTATCATGGCTTGGGCTGACCAGTTCAGAAAGCTTAAGGTTCGTACAAATGCTGATACACCTGCTGATGCTAAGAAGGCTAGAGAACTTGGTGCTGAGGGTATCGGTCTTTGCCGTACAGAGCACATGTTCTTCGAGGAAGACAGAATTGCTGCATTCCGTGAGATGATCTGTTCAGATACAGTAGAAGAGAGAGAAGCTGCACTTGATAAGATTCTTCCTTATCAGCAGAACGACTTCAAAGCTCTTTATGAGGCACTTGAAGGAAATCCTGTTACAATCAGATTCCTTGATCCTCCGCTTCACGAGTTCGTTCCTACAACAGAGGACGAGATCAAGAAGCTTGCAGATGCTAAGGGCAAGAGCGTAGAAGATATCAAGGCTATCATCAATTCTCTTCACGAGTTCAACCCTATGATGGGTCACAGAGGATGTCGTCTTGCAGTTACATATCCTGAAATTGCTAAGATGCAGACTAAGGCTGTTATCCGTGCTGCTCTTGAAGTACAGAAGGCACACGCTGACTGGAACGTTAAGCCTGAGATCATGATTCCTCTTGTTTGCGAAGTTAAGGAGCTTAAGAACGTTAAGAAGGTAGTAGTAGAGACAGCTGACGCTGAGATCGCTGCTGCAGGCGCTAAGCTTGAGTACGAAGTTGGTACAATGATCGAGATCCCCAGAGCTGCTCTTACAGCTGATGAGATCGCTAAGGAAGCTGACTTCTTCTGCTTCGGTACAAACGATCTTACACAGATGACATTCGGATTCTCTCGTGATGACGCTGGTAAGTTCCTTGATGCTTACTATGATGCTAAGATCTTCGAGAACGATCCTTTCGCTAAGCTTGACCAGACTGGTGTTGGTAAGCTTATGGAGATGTCACTTAAGCTTGGTAAGCCCGTAAATCCTAGTCTCCACGTTGGTATCTGTGGTGAGCACGGTGGTGATCCTTCATCAGTTGAGTTCTGCCACAAGATCGGTCTTGACTATGTATCATGCTCACCTTTCCGTGTACCTGTTGCAAGACTTGCTGCTGCACAGGCTGCTATCGCTGAGAAGAGCGCATGCTGCGGTTCAAAGACTATCGTAGATGACGAGACAAAGGAAAAGCTTAAGGAAGCTGCTGAGAAAGCTACAGTTATCGCTAAGGAACTTGCTGAGACATCAGCTGAGGTTGCTAAGGCAGGACTTGCAGGTCTTAAGGCAGGACTTGAAGAGGCTAAGAAAGTTTACAACAACTCAAAGAAGAACTGATAATTTTTATCAGATAAGATTCTAAAAGAAAAGAGCTTCACACATTTGTGTGAGGCTCTTTTTTAGAAGTGAAATATTTAAATTATTCAGCTATTTTTTCTGCGCTTAATAATTCTGAGTCATAGTTATCGGCTTCAAGTCCCGATCCTGTGAAAGTTATAATATAACCATCTTTGATAAGACAGATACATCTCTGGTACAGAACTGTGCCGTTTATTTTTGCATTAAGTACAAGTGAAGGATGATCTTCGCCTAAGAACTTAACTGTCTCCATCTCGGCAGTTACATCTGTTAATCCCTGAGCTTCAAGAGCTGAAATTGAAGGCTCTTTCTGAGATTCCATAATTGACTGCTCATTTGCAAGTGCTCCTGCAAGTGAACCTACACTCTGAAGAACAACATTAAGTGTTTTGCCTGTTGTTCCGTCAACAGCGTAAGTTACTACCATAATACTACCGCTGTCGAGAGCTTTCTTTGCAGCTTTGTTATCTTTGAATGCATCAAGATCTGTTATTGTGCTGTTTAATGTCTGAAGCTCTTCAGCATTTGCAAATTTGTAGTTATCGCCTAAAGAAAACTTAACCCCAAAAAACTTGTTTTCATATGTGGTTCCGTTTACAACACCTGAAATGTTTTCGCCGGAATCACTTGCGTCAGAGCTTTCTGAAGATGTGCTTTCTGCAGCGTTTTCGTTTGAAGAATCAGAAGGTGCTGCTTCAGCGGATGCTTCGCTTTCTGCATTGTTGTTTGTTGCAGGCTCAACTTTCTGAGCTCCGCAAGCAACAGAGCTTGTTGCTAATGCAAGTGCGAACATTGTTGCCAATAATTTCTTTTTCATAACTTTTCTCTCCTAAATTTAAAATAAAAACTCGTTTCATTCTAGCACATAATATTTGAGAATGCTATTAAAAAATTAACTGTTTTATCGTTTGTGTAATAAACACAGATTTGAACTGGGTTTATAAGGGGGGGATTAATTAGTTCTTGAGCGGTAAATGTAATAATGATAAAATTGTTATAAGAAATAGATAATTGATAGTGCATTGCAGGCCGATATTCCATGACCGGTTGGGAGATGTGACATCTATGGATGCTCAGGAACTTGATTTAGAACTTGATCTTGAAAATGAAACGATGTCTTACTCCGGTCTCTCTTCGCTTAATAAGAGTGCGTTGGAGAGAGAACTAGAGATGTGCAAAAAATTAGGGGCTGACGCTGATAAGCTTCGGGCTCTTAATTTTAATGCACTTCAGCTTTCAGAGATACGAAAGGGTATCAATGATAAAGTTGATGTTGCAAAATATATGGATCCCAGAAAATCGTGGACTGAGATGGAAGAGCTCAGGATTGAAATGACTCAGAACATCGATATGAGTTCATACAGAGAACAGGGATTTGATGTTCAGCAGATTTCTCAGATAAGAAAGGGAATTGCTGCGGGAATTGATGTATCTGCATATGCAAAGAGGGAATACCTTGCGGATCAGATGAGAGAGCTCCGCATCGGCCTCAGCAGGGGAGAAGGTGTTCCTATCATTTTCTTTCAGGACCCGGCATTTGACAGCCTTCAAATGCGTGAGATCAGAAAAGGTCTCGAAGCGGGAATTGATATCTCTAAATACGCTTCTGTTGATATTCCTTACATGAAAATGAGAGCGATCAGAAAAAGTGCGGAAGACGGACTTTTCTTTGATGAGGCTCAGATACGCAGTTACAATGCGAGCATACTTGAAGAACTGCATGCCGCGTATAAGGATAATGTAGATATAAGTCAGTATGTAAGGGAAAAGTATGATGCGGAGCAGATTGAGCAGATAAGAATATGTCTTAAGGAAAAAATATCTATAGATAAATATATCAATCCAGATATGAGAAGCGATGCGATAAAAGAAATCAGGATAGGCCTTGAGAACGGCATCGACGTCGGAAGATATGCTGATGCGTCGTATGGCTGGCAACAGATGTATGAGATGCGCATAGGACTTGAGCATCAGATTGATATTACTCCATATACCAATCCTCTTTATCAGGCCGATCAGATGAGAGAGCTCAGACTCGGTATAGAAGACGGACTTGATATCAGCGCATTTTCATCGATGATGTACACTGCCCGTGATATGCGTCGCATAAGAGAACGCATATTGGGAGAGGGATATGGCTTTGTAGGGCACAGAGTACATGATGAAGAAGTGCTTGATAGGACTGACGGTGTTCCCAATGAAACTGTTCTTCTTAACTACATGCTTGAAAACAGGGATGAGTTCCTGTCGTTTACTTCCGATGAGATGATATGCTGGATTAAGCTTCCTGCGCGAAATGACGGCGCAGTATATACTGAAGATCTGATCATGAGCTTCCTTGTTCAGTGCAGAATAATGGCGGGAATCAACAAAGAAGCAATTTCAAATATGCTAAGTAACTTAAATCATAATGAGAAATATGTTGTTGCCGCAGGAAAAGCCGCTGTTAACGGAGTTGACGGCTATTATGAATTCTTGGTGGATATGGAGCAGGAGCAGGAGCCTGTGATATTGAATGACGGAACGGCGGATCTTTCGAATATCGAAGCAATCAAGCAGGTTAAGGCCGGCGATAAGATTGCAATATATCACAAGGCGAAAAAAGGAGAAGACGGATATAACGTATACGGAGAAGCTCTGCGGGCAAGAAACGGTAAAGAAATCCCAATCTTAAAAGGCGAGGGATTTATGATACTGAATGACAGGGTTACTTATGTTGCAAAATACTCCGGTGCCATCAGCATGGTCGACGGAGTGATAAATATCGAAAAGATTATGATACTTCCCGAAGTAAAGATAACCGATAATAAGATTGTTTATGACGGGGTTGTATATGTAACCGGAGATGTTCATTCCGGATGTGATATTAATGCGTCGGGAGACGTGATAATAGGCGGCCATATGGAAAGCTCTGAAATAGTTAGCGGAAGGAATGTTATCATTAAAGGGGGTGCGACATGTCCCATCAGAGGCTCGATAAAAGCAAAGGGAGATGTCTCGGCGAAATTCTTTGAGGGTGTGACGATAAGCGGAAAAAATATTTCCGCTAACTATTTCATAAACTGCAATGTCGTCGCGAGCGGACTTATCAGAACATATGGAAGAGTGGGAACTATATACGGAGGAAGTGTTCAGAGTCTTTTTGGAATTGAGACGGCGTCAGTCGGAAACAAAGCCGGTGCAAAGACCATTGTCACTCTTGGCGTAAACAATACCATACTTGCTGAGCTCAGCAATATCAACAAAGCAATAAGCAGAGAGGAAGAGGAACTTAACAGCCTTAAAGTGCAAAGAGACAGGCTTTCCGAGGATGCATCCGCCGACAGACAGAGGATGCAATGGAAGATCAAGGTTAATGCTGCGATAGGAATGAAGGAAGGCAAGATAAAAGACCTTGAAGCGAAAAAGAGTAAGGTCCAGGCTGAAATTGACAAAGGAAGCGAGGCAAGAGCAACAATTACCGAAGTTGCTTATTCCGGAACGGTGTTTGTCATTGACAGAATGGTACTTAGAATTGAGGAAGACAGAAAGACATATGATAAATTGACGATCAAAGCAAGCGCCGACAGAGACAGTATAGAAGTAATGTAAAACATGGTACAAAAATAATATCAAAAGCTTTAACTTTGCCAAAACACCAAATTAAGCAAAGTTAAGGCTTTTTTTTACATTGCATTATTAAAGTGGATTTTCTATAATTATTGTATATTTTTGGGGAAGGTATACGCTATGGATTTAAAAGAGATTCTTAATGAACTTTTGATGGAAGATAAAACGTTCCTTAGAATTCCCGTCGGAAGCGGAACTTTGGAAATATATAAGTCCGTTGTCCTGACATGGGTGGTTATGCTTGTTTTGTTTATTCTTATGCTAATCCTTACAAGGGATTTTAAGGTACATAATATTTCAAAACGCCAGGCTGCGGTTGAAAGCTTTGTGTTATGGATAAGAGGTGTTACCGGCGGAATGCTGGGAGAAGAGGCAATTGGATATGCCGATTATATTGCTACGGTGCTTATATTCATTGCTTTTTCCAATATGGTCGGATTATTTGGTGTTGTACCTGCGACCATGGATCTTAACGTGACGATAGCGCTTTCAATCATGAGCATTATTCTTGTTGAAGCCGCAGGCTTTAAGAAGAAAGGTCTCAGGAACTGGCTCAAAGGCTTTGCACAGCCAATGGCTGTGATCGCACCCATGAATGTTTTGGAGCTTCTTATAAGACCGTTGTCTCTTTGCATGAGACTTTTCGGTAATATTCTCGGAGCTACGGTTATCATGGAGCTTATCAAAGCTGTCGCACCGGTAATCGTACCGGCAATGTTTAGCTTGTATTTTGACATATTTGACGGAGCAATCCAGGCATATGTCTTTGTCTTTTTGACGTCATTATACATTAAAGAAGCCGTTGAATAATACGGCACAAGGAGGAAATAAAATGGATTTAACAGCAATAGGAGCAGCTATAGCTGCATTCACAGGATTAGGAGCAGGACTTGGTATCGGTATAGCTACTGCAAAAGCTACAGATGCGGTTGCAAGACAGCCGGAAGCTGACGGTAAGATAATGAAGCTTCTTCTTTTGGGTTGTGCACTTGCAGAGGCTACAGCTATCTACGGATTTGTAGTTGCTATTATGATTATTATTTTCAAATAATTATCGACAAAAAGGGGTTACGACGTGTTAAATGTAGATTGGATACAAATTGGTTTAACTATATTTAATCTTTTGGTTTTGTATTTGCTGGCGAAAAAATTTCTTTTCGGCAGGGTCGACGCTATTCTCATGCAGAGAAGAGAAGAAGTGGACAGCGCTACAAAAGCGGCAGATGCCGCTAAACAGGAAGCGCTTGAGACTAAAAAAGAATATGAAGAAAAGATTGCTCATGTTGATGAAGAGAAAGAGCAGATCCTTGGCGATATCAAGAAGCAGGGATATGCGGAATATGAGCGTATTGTTAATGACGCCAGGAAAAAGGGCGATCAGATCATTGTTGAGGCTAAGCACAATGCCGAAGTTGAGAACGAACGTGCCAAAGAGGTATACGCAGCTCAGCTTACAGACATGGTTATAGATGCGGCATCCAAGATTGCCGCTACCAAGCACAGTGCTGCCGACGACAAAGAATTATACGACAAATTTATAAACGAAGCCGGAGCAAAGAATGAGTGAATTATTGAAAGCTAAACTGCGCTATGCGGGCATTGCTCCCAGTGAGGAACAGCTTTCCAAGATAAAGGAAATACTCCTTAAGAAGTTTGACGTTCCGGAAATTGATATGGAACTTGTTCAGGATACTTCTATCGGAGGTGGATTCATCGTATCATGCAAGAACTTTGAATACGACTGGTCCGATGCGGGAAGAGCAAGGCAGCTTCGTGCAGAATTAAATAACTTAAGCAGGAAGACCGGTGACAGAGAAACCGGCAAGATCATCAGCATGCTCAGCAGCAAAGTTGAGAACTTTGACCTTGCAATAGGTGACAGAGAAGTCGGAACGGTAACCTGGGTTGGAGACGGAATCGCTAATATCGACGGTATCGAGCATGCTTTTTATGGCGAGATCATCGAGTTTGAGGGCGGAACCAAAGGTATGGCCCAGGATATACGTGAAGATCATATCGGATGTATCCTGTTTGGTAACGATACAGGCATCAGACAGGGAACAAGAGCTGTCAGAACTTACAAGGAAGCCGGAATACCTGTCGGAGAAGCATTTATCGGAAGAGTAATAGATGCTCTCGGAACGCCTATTGACGGACTTGGAGATATCAAGGAATCCGGATACAGACCGGTTGAACAGCCGGCACCCGGAATAATTGAGAGACAGTCCGTAAACGAGCCTATGGAAACGGGAATCTTGTCTATTGATACCATGTTCCCTATAGGACGCGGACAGAGAGAGCTTATTATCGGTGACAGGCAGACCGGTAAGACATCGATTGCCCTTGATACCATAATTAACCAGAAGGGCAAAAATGTAATATGTATATATGTTGCGATCGGTCAGAAAGCATCTACCGTTTCAAAGATCATACAGACACTTAAGAAGACGGGAGCTATGGACTATTCGATAGTTGTAAGCTCAACAGCTTCAGATATGGCGCCGCTTCAGTATATTGCGCCGTATTCAGGAACAGCAATGGCTGAGTATTTCATGCATCAGGGTAAGGATTGCCTTATTGTTTATGACGATCTTTCCAAGCATGCCGTTGCATACAGAGCAATCTCACTTCTTCTTGAGAGATCGCCGGGAAGAGAAGCGTATCCCGGAGATGTATTCTATTTGCACTCAAGATTGCTTGAGAGATCAAGTAAGCTTTCATCGGAGCTTGGAGGAGGTTCAATTACTGCACTTCCTATCATTGAGACGCAGGCGGGTGATGTATCTTCATACATTCCTACCAACGTTATATCTATTACGGACGGACAGATCTTCCTTGAGAGTGACCTGTTCTTTGAGGGAATGAGACCTGCCGTTAACGTAGGACTTTCCGTATCCCGTGTAGGTAGCGCGGCTCAGACCAAAGCAATGAAAAAAGCAGCGGGAAGTATTAGAGTGGATCTTGCACAGTACAGAGAAATGGCTGTGTTTACACAGTTTAGTTCAGATCTTGATGAGACAACCAAGAATCAGCTTGCACACGGAAATGTTCTTATGGAACTTCTTAAGCAGCCGCTTGAGCAGCCGCTTGCAATGCATGAGCAGGTAATCATTCTGGTTGCTGTCGGTGCGGGCAGACTTGATATGGTCCCTGTTAAAAAAGTCAGGGAATACAAAGAAAGACTTCTTGCTTATTTCGATACGGAACAGGGCGATATCTGCGAAGAACTTTCTAAGAGCGGCGATTTGTCAGATCAGTTAAAGAAGAAAATTATCGAAGCCGTTGATGCTTTCAACGACAGCGAGAACAAGAGACTTAAGGAAGAATTGGAAAGTGGCGACCATTAAAGAAATCAGGGATCGTATAAACAGTGTAAACGATACCAGAAAAATTACAAATGCGATGTATCTGATCTCTTCTACAAAGCTTCGAAGGGCGAAGAAGATGCTCACTGATACCGAGCCGTTCTTTTTTTCCACTCAGGCAATGATCTCACGTCTGGTAAGACATTTACCGGAAGGGGTTGATAATATCTTCCTGGAGACGAGGCTTGAAATCCCCGAGGATGAGCGAAGGAGAGGATACATCATCTTCACTGACGACAAGGGACTTGCGGGTTCTTATAACCACAATGTCATAAAGCTTGCCGAAGAGAAGATTGCAGCTGATAAAGGGGACTGGAAGCTCTTTGTCATAGGTGAGGTCGGCCGTTTTCATTTCCTTTCCAAGAATGTTGATATTGAGGAATCATTCATGTTTACGTCGCAAAATCCCACTCTTCACAGAGCAAGGAAAATAGCGGCGGAGATTCTTGATTATTACTATTCGAGAAAACTGGACGAGTTCTATATTATTTATACGACCGTTCACGGAACAAAGATTGATACTAAGTTTGAAAAGTTTCTTCCTCTTGAGATCATTACCGATATCAAGAGAGAAAAACCGGTGACCGGAACCATACTCGAAGAGTTCCTTATGGAGCCAAGTCCTTCGGCAATCTTGGATAATATAGTTCCAAATTATGTTACGGGATTTATTTACGGAGCATTGGTTGAGGCTTTTTGCAGTGTTCAGAGTGCCAGAATGATGGCGATGGATTCCGCGAATAAGAATGCGGAGGCAATGATCGCCGAACTTCAAAGAACCTATAACAGGCAGAGACAGGCAATGATAACTCAGGAAATAACTGAGGTTGTCAGCGGGGCGAAAGCTCTTAAGAATGCCAAAAAAGCCAAAGAGAGAAACAAAGATAAGCAGAAAACGAGGAATTACAGTTGAAAAACGGTAAGATTTTGCAGGTCATGGGACCTGTTGTAGACGTAAAATTTGAGGACAGCGATCTTCCTTATATCAGCGATGCACTCTTTGTAATGGTCGAAGACCAGAAGCGTGTCATGGAAGTTGCACAGCATATCGGTGACAACGTTGCGAGATGCATCATGCTTTCTCCCAGTGAGGGACTGAGCAAAGATATGGAAGTTTATCTCACGGGTGGACCTATCAGTGTTCCTGTAGGAGAGGAAGTCCTTGGAAGATTGTTTAATGTTCTCGGAGATACGATTGACAAAAAAGGTGACGTGAAGACATTGGAAAAATGGGATATTCACAGAGAACCACCGAGGCTTGTCGATCAGAGCCCCGTAGTTGAGATCCTTGAGACGGGAATAAAGGTTATCGATCTTCTTGCACCTTATGCAAAGGGCGGAAAGATCGGACTTTTCGGTGGTGCCGGTGTAGGTAAGACCGTCCTTATCCAGGAACTTATTCAGAATATCGCGACGGAGCACGGCGGATATTCAATCTTTACGGGAGTTGGAGAAAGATCACGTGAAGGTAACGACCTTTGGAGTGAAATGAATGAATCAGGCGTTATTAATAAGACAGCGCTTGTGTTCGGCCAGATGAATGAGCCACCCGGAGCAAGAATGCGTGTTGCGGAGACAGGTCTTACAATGGCGGAGTATTTCAGAGATGTAAAGCACCAGGATGTACTTCTTTTCATAGATAACATATTCAGATTTGTACAGGCGGGTTCAGAGGTTTCTTCGCTTCTTGGAAGAATGCCTTCGGCGGTTGGATATCAACCTACTCTTGCAACAGATCTTGGTATGCTTCAGGAGAGAATTACTTCGACCAGACTTGGATCGGTTACATCCGTTCAGGCAGTATATGTGCCTGCGGACGACTTAACGGATCCTGCTCCTGCGACGACATTTGCGCATCTTGATGCTACGACGGTTCTTTCACGTAAGATCGTTGAGCAGGGTATTTATCCTGCGGTCGATCCTCTTGAATCTTCAAGCAGAATCCTTGAAGAGGACATTGTCGGAAAAGAGCATTATGAGACTGCAATCAAGGTGCAGGAAATACTCCAGAAGTACAAAGAACTTCAGGATATCATCGCAATCCTCGGTATGGAGGAACTTAGTGATGAAGATAAGATTACTGTTTACAGAGCAAGAAAGATTCAGAGATTTTTGTCTCAGCCTTTCCATGTTGCTGAACAGTTTACGGGTATAAAAGGAAAGTTTGTACCTCTTGCCGATACCATTAAAGGCTTCAAGGCCATTATTGACGGTGAGATGGACGAGTATCCTGAAGCTGCATTTTTCAACGTCGGTACTATTGAGGAAGTCGTTGAAAAAGCAAAGCAGATAGAGGCATAAAATATGAATGGTAATAAGGTAATGACCTTCGGACTGAGGGTAATTTCCGTCAACGGAATATTTTATGACGACAGGGCGGAAGAGATCATTTTACCTTGCGCAGACGGTGAGCTCGCCGTACTTGCCAATCATGAGGAAATGATCCTTGCGTTATCTGACGGTGTGATCAAGATTAAAAAGCCCGGTGGGGAGTGGCTTTATGGTGTGGTTAGTCTTGGTTCTGTTCAGGTTGCAAACAACAGATGTATCGTGCTTGTAAATACTGTAGAGAAACCCGAGGATATCGACAAACAGAGAGCTAGGGAGGCTTATGAATTCGCGATGGAACATTTGCAGCAGAAGCAGTCCATTAAGGAATTCAAGAAATCACAGGCCGGTCTTGCAAGAGCGCTTACAAGACTTAAGGCTGCATCAAAATACGTTGATTGATATGGAGATTGTTTTGGAAAAGAAGAGAAAATTCAAGATTGTTAATGTTGTTTTTAGTATGACATTTTTTATGGTGTTAACAATTATGACGGGGTGTGGGAAGAAAGAGAATAGTGCTCTTTCTGCGTATAAGACAAGTATGTCGGAGTTTTACGACAAACTTGCGGAGTATGACAGTTCGATAAACGGTATAAATCCTGATTCCGACTCTGCAAAAGAGGAACTTCTCGGTTACCTTGATGAGATGAATGAGGCTTATAAGGCTATGGGGGATCTCAAAGTTCCGAATGAATTTTCAGGTATTGCGGATATTGCATCCGAGGCAAAAGATTATATGCAGATGGCGAATGAATGCTATCACAAAGCATATGACAATGAGTTTGATGAAGAGAGCTTATCTCTTGCAAGTCAGTATTACGAACGTGCAAATAAAAGAACCTTCATAATGTTGCAGGTTCTTCACGGGGAAAATCCCACGGATGAAGGCGTTTCGGTAACTACCGAAGATGCATTCAAATTTGCCACTATTAGTGACGATGACGAAGCTGAAGAAACAGAAGAAGTTACAGAAGATACAGAAAGCACTGAGTAATATCAGTGCTTCTTTTCTGAAATGGCCAAAATAATGAAAGAAAACAAATTCTTATATCTTGTAAATTTTATAGCATGCATGCTGGTTATCGTGATACATACAAGGTTTCCCGGAAACTTTGGAACAGCGATGGATGCCGTAAGCAGAATAGCGGTGCCTTATTTCTTTGCACTATCCGGAAGATTTCTTTTACGAGACGGGGATGAAGATACAGATAAGATAAGGGAAAAGAGCGGAAGATATCTCGTTAAGTTACTTAAGATAACGGGAATTGTCTATGCCGTTTATTTTGTTTTTTCTCTTTTGATCCATATTTATCTTGGTGATTCGATCAAAGAGTGGCTTGTATCCAAATACTCTCTGAAGGAAGCGCTTTGGTTTGTACTTTTTAATTCCGGTACTTTTGTTTATGACTCTGTATTTACATTCGATCATATGTGGTTTCTTTTTGCGCTCATTTATGCAATCGGGCTGATCTATATATTTGCGGGAGTTCTCAGAAAATGGTACAAATGGCTGATCGCAGGCCTTCTTTTTATGTTATATTTTGGAGAGGCACTTCAGACTTATTATCCGATAAGGCCTTTTGATATCAGCATTACAACGTGGTATGTTATGAGAAACTGGCTGTTTGTCGGCCTTCCGTTTGTGCTTACAGGAATTCTTTTATCTGATATTTTCAGGAAAAAGAAACAGGAATACGGCGATTCTTATGTTGAAGTGATGGCAAAGAAAAAGCCCGTATTTATTCTTATGATCGCGGCAGGGATAGCCTGTTCGGTCGCAGAGACTTTTATTTTTGGGAAAAAAGAAGTCTATATAGGCTCGCTTATAGCTGTTATCGGAATATTTCTTTTGTCCGAGTGCGAAGCCGGTTACGGAAAGTTTCTGTATAAGATTGGGAAAAAGAGTTCCGATGTAATTTACTATTATCATGTACTTGTTATTGCGGTACTTGATAGATTATCATACAGTGGGGTGATTCCTTATCCGTCAATGTGGGTTAAACCTGTGTTGGTGATGATATTGTGCTTGATGTTTTTTTATGTTGCCCCGATAGTTTTTGAGCAAAAGATTTGTGTAAAAGGAAAATGATCTATGACCAGAGAAGAATTTTTGAAATTTAGCGAAGACAGGATAATATTTCTTGACGGAGCTACGGGATCCAATCTCATTAAAGCGGGAATGCCGGTCGGAGTATGCCCTGAAGACTGGATTCTTAATCATAAAGATGTAATGAAAAATCTTCAGAGTGCTTATGCAGGTGCGGGCTCTGATATTGTCTATGCCCCCACTTTTACGGGAAACAGGATAAAGCTTGCAGACTATGGCTTTGAAGGAAGAATTGAAGAAATAAATTCCGAACTGGTCAAGCTTTCCAAGGAGGCGGTCGGCGAAAGAGCGCTTGTTGCAGGCGACCTTACCATGACGGGAAAGCAGCTTAAGCCTATTGGCGACCTTGATTTTGAAGAACTTGTAGATGTTTATAAAGAACAGATAAGAATACTTGAGAGCGCAGGATGTGATCTTCTTGTTGTTGAGACGATGATGAGCCTTCAGGAATGCAGAGCTGCGCTTATTGCGGCAAAAGAGGTGTCCGATCTTGCGGTAATGGTTACTCTTACTTTTGAGGCGGACGGAAGAACGCTCTTTGGTTCGGATGCTGCGGCAAGTGCAATAACATTGGAAGCTCTCGGCGCATGTGCGATAGGTGCGAACTGCTCGACGGGACCCGATAAGATGGTTGAGATCATTGGAAATATGGCTTCTGTAACAAGTATTCCGATCATTGCAAAACCTAACGCAGGACTTCCTTCAGTCGATGAAAACGGAAACACCGAGTATGACATGGACTGCGAAACTTTTGTAATTGAGATGGAGAAGCTTATAAATGCGGGTGCATCTGTCCTTGGTGGATGCTGCGGAACAACTCCCGACTTTATAAGAGGACTTAAGGAAAGATACGGCGATCTGAAGCCTTCTACGATAAGAGATGATGAAGGAAATCCCATTCGCAGAAAAGATGCTTCAAAGAGATATCTATCTTCAGAAAGAAGCAGTCTGTCATTTGGAATGGACGATCTTTTCATGATAGTAGGTGAGAGAATAAATCCTACAGGTAAGAAGAAGCTTCAGGAACAGCTCCGCGAGGGCAATCTTGATATGGTCATCGACTTTGCAGAGAAACAGGAAGAAGACGGAGCGTCTATTCTTGATATCAATGTCGGTATGAGCGGAATTGATGAAAAGGGCATGATGCTCACGGTTATGGAGGAAGTTACTTCCATAACGGATCTTCCTCTTTGCCTTGATACGAGTAGCGCGGAGGTTATGGAAGCGGCTCTCAGAAGGTATCCGGGAAGAGCGCTTATGAATTCCATATCACTTGAGAAGGGTAAAGCCGAGGTATTTCTTCCGATTGCGAAGAAATACGGAGCTATGTTCATCCTTCTTCCGCTTAATCCGGAGGGGCTTCCCAAGAACACCGAAGAGAAGATCGGCAATATCGTTAAGCTCTCCGAGATGGCAAAAGATATGGGCATGACAAAACAGGACATTGTTGTTGACGGTCTTGTTGCGACGGTCGGAGCGGATCCCGCTGCGGCGCTCAATACGCTTGATACAATTGATTATTGTTATAAAAACGGTTTCGCTACAATATGCGGACTTTCAAATATTTCATTCGGACTTCCTCAGAGAAGTAACGTAAATACGGCATTTTTGACCATGGCAATAGAGAAGGGACTTTCGATGGCAATTGCCAATCCTTCTCAGGAAATGCTGGTAAATGCAGCGTTTGCATCAGACCTTCTTAAGAAGAAAGAAGGCGCCGATCTTCGCTACATCCGGAGAATGCAAAGATATGAAATGAAGAATGAAAGTGGTGCACCTTCGGGAAAAGAGGTTAAAATCACCACTAACTCTAATGAAGACATTCTTGATATAATAAAAAAAGATGTGCTCACGGGTTCTAAGCGCAGCATCGTTAAGAATACCGAAAAAGCCGTGAATATGGGAATCGAGCCGAGGGTTATTCTGGACACTGTCCTGATGCCTGCGATCAACGAAGTGGGTGACCTTTTTGACAAGGGCAAATACTTCCTTCCGCAGCTTATAGCCGGAGCTGAGGCGATGAAACTTTCAATCGCTTATCTTGAGCCGCTTCTTAAAGGCGACGATGATGACGGCAAGGAACTTCCTGCAATTGTTATTGCTACTGTGCACGGAGATATTCACGATATAGGTAAGAATCTGGTGGCACTTATGCTTAAAAATTACGGCTTCAACGTCATCGATCTTGGAAAAGATGTGCCAAAGGAAGAGATAGTAAAGGCAGCGAAAGAAAACAACGCCAGCATAATCGCTCTTTCCGCACTTATGACCACAACAATGAAAGAGATGAGAAACGTTGTCGATCTTGCTCACGAAGAAAATCTTGATTCCAAGATAATAATAGGGGGAGCCGTTGTGACTCCCGATTATGCGGAAGAGATCGGCGCGGACGGATATTCAACCGATGCCGCAGATGCAGTGAGGCTGGTAAAACAGATTTTAAGCATAGACTAATAGAATAGATTTTGGAGGAACGACATGATAGGAGCTGAGGCTATAGTAAAATGCCTTGAAAAAGAGAAGACAGAAGTTGTATTCGGCTATTCGGGAGTTGCGATAGATCCTTTTTGGAACAAGATTCTCGAAACTGACATCAAGAGAGTACTTATAAGAACCGAGCAGAATGCCGCACATTGTGCAAGCGGATATGCAAGGATAAGTGGTAAGGTTGGTGTTTGTGCCGTGACTTCGGGCCCGGGTGCCACAAATCTTATTACGGGTATTGCAACGGCTTATGCCGACAGTATTCCTATTGTTGCTATCACAGGTCAGGTAAACAGTGACATGATCGGAAGCGATGTTTTCCAGGAAGCTGACATTACCGGCGCTGTCGAGTCTTTTGTAAAATACAGTTATCTTGTGAGGGATGTTAATGACATTCCCAGAATTTTTAAAGAAGCTTTTTATCTTGCGGGAACAGGCCGAAAGGGACCTGTCCTTATAGATATTCCTTTTGATGTGCAGAATGCGCAGCTTGAAGGGAAGTTCAGTTATCCCGAGACAATTTCCATGAGAACCTATAAGCCCACCGTTAAGGGAAATATGGTTCAGATAAAGAAAGTAATAAAAGAAGTTGAGAAGGCGAAGAGACCTATTATCTGTGTCGGAGGCGGTGTTCACTTAAGCAAGGCGACCGCTGAGATCAGAAAGTTTGCTGAGCTTAACAGCGTGCCTGTTGTTTCTACAATGATGGGTATCGGCGTAATGCCTACAGAACATCCTCTGTATTTCGGAATGGTCGGAAATAATGGCCAGAGCTATGCAAACAGGGCGATGAACGAGTCGGATCTTCTTCTTATGGTAGGTGCGAGAGTTGCTGACAGAGCGGTCAACAGACCGGATCTTATAACCGAGAATAAGGTTATGGTCCATATTGATGTTGATCCTGCCGAGATCGGTAAAAATGTCGGACCTACGATCCCACTTGTAGGTGATATTAAGCATATTTTTGCTGATTTCCTTGAGCAGGATGAACATGCGGACGATCACTCGGAGTGGCTTGATATTTTAAACGGTTACAAGAAAGATGCGGCTGTTAAGACTAAGCCCGCAAAGAGCGGATATGTAAAGCCAAAGGATTTCATCGTAAGACTCTCAGAGCTTATGAAGGACGATGCGATCTACGTTGCGGACGTAGGACAGAATCAGATGTGGTCCTGTGCATATCATATAGTAAAGAATGGCAGATTCATTACATCAGGCGGTATGGGAACTATGGGATATTCAATCCCCGCAGCCATGGGCGCAAAACTTGTAGATAAGAAAAAACAGGTTGTTGCGGTTACCGGCGACGGTGCTTTCCAGATGTCGATGATGGAACTTGCAACAATGAGACAGTACGGAATAAACGTAAAGATTGTTGTCATGAAGAACGGTTTCCTTGGAATGGTAAGAGAGCATCAGCACTTTGCTTATAATGACAATTATTCCATGGTTGAACTTCAGGGTGATCCCGATCTTTCTCTTATTGCCGCAGCATACGGAATGGAATATGAGAAGGTTGACGGAAACAGTGACATAGACGCCGAGATCAAAAAGTTCTTAAAGGACGATAAGTCGGCTCTTATGGAAGTCTGTGTAGATCCCATGGAACTTACAAAAGAGAAGTGATGATCGCTGTCACATATGATATTAGATAAGGAGCCCAGATATGAAGCGTATTTATTCAGTTCTTGTAGAAAACAGAGCAGGTGTCCTTTCCAAGGTATCCGGTTTGTTCTCGAGAAGAAATTTTAATATTGATTCACTTGTTGTAGGTGAGACCGCTGATAAGAGCGTGTCCTGCATGACAATTGTCTCATCGGGAGATGAGCGTACGATCGAACAGATCGAGAAACAGCTCAACAAGAAAATAGATGTCATCAAGGTAAAGACATTTAAAGAGAGTCTTAGTATAAACAGAGAGCTTATGCTCATCAAAGTAAAATACAATAAAGAAAACAGAAGAGACATCATGGAAAACTGTGAGATCATGAATGCTCAGATAGTTGATATGTCAAAGAATATGATGATCATTCAGATCTGTGATACGTCTGAAAGAATAGAACTCTTTATCGAAATGCTCAGAAGTGTAAGTATTGTCGAGATTGCGCGTACCGGAACGGTTGCACTTACAAAATGCAAAGAACAATAACGGCTTAAATCCGTCAATACAGCGCTTTATCGAGTTGAATCGGTAAAAATTTAAAGTGAAAAAGAAAAACTTGTTGAACAAGTGTGTTTGTAGTGCTACAATGCATATAATTGGTTAAAAAAAGGGTGCATATTTATCCTGAAATAATCAAAGGAGCAGAAAGTAAAATGCAGAAAAAAGTATTTCAGCTTCTCGTAGATAATAATCCCGGCGTTCTTTCGAGAATTTCGGGTTTGTTTTCAAGAAGAGGATATAATATTGAGAGTATCACGGCCGGTGTAACAGCAGATCCCAGATACACAAGAATCACTATAGTGGCTTCGGGAGACGACGTCATACTCGATCAGATTGAGAAACAGGTTGGTAAATTGGTGGATGTCAGAGATATTCACGAACTTATGCCTTCGGACAGTGTTTACAGAGAACTTGCCATGGTCAAAGTTAAGGCGGCTGCCGAGCAGAGACAGAGTATTCTTGCTACGGCAAATGTCTTCAGAGGAAATATTGTCGATGTCAGCGTTGATTCGGTCATCGTTGAGATTACAGGAAACCAGTCCAAGATTGATGCGTTCCTTAAACTTCTTGAGGGATATGAGATTCTTGAGCTTGCAAGAACAGGAATTGCGGGACTCGGAAGAGGAACAGACAAGGTCATTTACTTAGATGACTGATGATTAATTATTGATAATATATGATTTTGATCTTTCAAAATATATATAAACTTTTAAAACCTTAAAAGGAAAAACGGAGGAAAAAGAAATGTCACAGGATGCACGTATTTTTTATCAGGAAGATTGTAACCTTTCATTATTAGAGGGTAAGACTATTGCAATTATCGGTTATGGTTCACAGGGACATGCTCATGCACTTAACCTTAAAGATTCAGGATGCAACGTAATTATCGGTCTCTACGAGGGATCAAAGAGCAAGGCTAAGGCTGAGGCTCAGGGACTTAAAGTCTACAATACAGCAGAAGCTGCTAAGATGGCTGATATCATCATGATTCTTATCAATGATGAGAAGCAGGCTAAGATGTACAAAGAGGACATCGAGCCCAACCTTCAGCCCGGCAACATGCTTATGTTCGCTCATGGTTTCAACGTACACTTCGGACTTATCAAGGCTCCTAAGGATGTAGACGTTGCTATGATCGCTCCTAAGGCTCCCGGACACACAGTTCGTTCAGAGTACCAGGCAGGAAAGGGAACACCTTGTCTTGTTGCAGTTGAGCAGGATGCTACAGGTAAGGCGCTTGATCTTGCACTTGCTTACGGTGCAGGAATCGGTGGAGCAAGAGCAGGTCTTCTTGAGACTAACTTCAGAACAGAGACAGAGACTGACCTCTTCGGTGAGCAGGCAGTTCTTTGCGGCGGTGTTTGTGCACTTATGCAGTGCGGTTTCGAGACTCTTGTTGAGGCAGGATATGATCCCAGAAACGCTTACTTTGAGTGTATCCACGAGATGAAGCTCATCGTAGACCTTATCTATCAGTCAGGTTTCGCAGGAATGAGATATTCAATCTCTAACACAGCTGAGTACGGTGATTACATCACAGGACCTAAGGTTATCACACCTGAGACAAAGAAGGCTATGAAGCAGATCCTTAAGGACATCCAGGATGGAAGCTTTGCTAAGGAATTCCTTCTTGATATGTCAGAGGCAGGCGGACAGGTTCACTTCAAGGCTATGAGAAAGCTTGCATCAGAGCATCCCGCTGAGAAGATCGGTGAGGAGATCAGAAAGCTTTACAGCTGGAACAATGAGTCTGATAAGCTTATCAACAACTAATCCGTATATAATTGAAATTGTTTCAAAATAGGGATAATATAGAAAGAGTGTCGTTTATTTAAATGGCGACACTCTTTTTTCTTTAGATTAAGCATTTTTTTATATACGAGGAGATTATATTGGATACTGGATTGGAAACTACTAATACTAAGAAAAAAATTACGGAAAAAAGCTGGTATGTGCCTGTGGTAATGTTTCTTAGCGCATACCTTATGTATGTGATCGCTGTACTTCCGATTCTCATCAAGAGAGGAATGCCATTCTTTTACTATGGTGACTACAATGTACAGCAGATCCCGTTTTATATCCTTGCACACAGAGCGGTACGAAACGGACAATTCTTTTGGAACTGGAATGTTGATCTTGGCGGAACAATGTTCGGAGATTTTGCATTTTATCTCTGGGGAAGTCCGTTCTTCTGGCTGACCACTCTTTTTCCTGAGAGTGCGATACCTTTCATGATGCCTTTTCTGATGGCACTTAAATATGCCGTATCGGCAACGTGTGCTTATCTGTATATCAGAAAATATGTACATAAGTATACCTATGCCATGATCGGTGGTTATCTCTATGCCTTTTCAGGATTTAACGCATGCAACATAGTGTTCAACCATTTTACGGATGCAGTTGCATTCTTCCCGCTGTTCCTTTTGGCATTTGACAATCTCATGAATGTGCCTGCAAAAGAAGACGGTAAGTTTAAGTTTGCAGGAAAGCCGTTTGTATTATTTGCGCTTATGACTGCTTTTATGTCTATCGTGAATTACTACTTTTTCTTCGGACAGGTTGTTTTTCTGGTTATCTATTTTGTTATCAGATATGTCGATCTTGAAGATAAAGAAATCGTTGCGGTCAGATTCGGAAGAGCATTCGCTGCGGGAGTTGTGGGAGTTTTGTTTGCCGGATTTTTCCTTATGCAGGCTTTTGTCGGTGTTCAGGGCAACACAAGACTTGATAATTATATAAACGGCTATGATATGCTTGTTTATCCAAGTGAAAAGCTTCTTTTTGATATCGTTAAGAGCCTTTCAATGCTTCCCGACATCATCGGAAAGGGAACGCTTTTCTATACCGGAACCGTTAAGAATGCATCTCTTGCGGCTTATATTCCTTTGTTCGGAATTTCAGGCGTTATAGCATTCTTTTTACAGAATAAAAAGAAAAAGACCTGGCAGAAGACGCTTATCACGGTATGTGCGGTTATAGCAGTGGTGCCTGTATTAAATGCGGCATTTTCTATGTTTAACAGTTCATATTACGCAAGATGGTTCTATATGCCCATCCTTATCATGTGCCTTATGACTTCAATGGCTGCTGAGCGTGGAAAGTCAATACAGATGAAGAAGGGCGCCGTTGCTGCGGTTATAATGTTCCTGTTCTTTGTTTTTGTATACCTACTTCCTTCCAAGAATGACAAGGGAGATATTGTATTCTTCAATATGACTGAGAATGTTCACATCTTTTTAAAGGATCTTCTCTGGTCTTCAATTCTGTCATTTATGCTTTTGGTTACGATATTCCTTATCCCGAAGCGCTTTAAATTTGAACAGAAGATGTTTGAAAAAAAGAAAGTAAGGATGCACATCAGCTTCAGAGATCATCTTGTTCTCGGAATTGTAATCGTAAGCTGTGTTCTTTCTACATATGTTCCCATCGTCAACGGAAGTTCCATCATTTCCGACAGGGGAAAAGAAAAGTGGCAGAATCAGATGCTCTTTAACAAGGTTAATGTTGATCAGTCAAGCTTCTGCAGAGGCGAAGTTGACAGCACATCGACCAACTACGATATGGTCTGGGGAATACCTTCGATTCATTGCTTCTTAAGTACGGTTCCATCTGAAATTTTTGATTTCCTTGACGGCGCTGCAGGAATCACAAGAACCGTTGAGACCAATATTCCCGTAAACAGAGCAGGTATCCGTTCAATCTTATCTGCAAGATATTACATGGAAAATGAGCAGGTTAGTAAGAACAGGCTCTTCAATGACGGCGAAGGTACGGAAGGATATTCATTCCGCGATAATCAGGACGGATTTGACGTATTTGAGAATTCAAATTACATCCCGATGGGATTTGCGTATGATTACTACATAACCGAAGATGAGTGGGGCGACCTCGATCCTGCGGATTATGACTATGAACTTGCAAGAGTCCTTATCCTTTCAACTGAAGATGCGGCCAAATATGCCGATTCACTTGGAATGGAAGAGATGAAGTCTGAGAAATTGTCAAATGCAAGTCTGACTTACAGCAAGTTTACGGAAGAGTGTAGAAAGAGAGCACAGACCGCATGTACATCATTTACAACCGATACATACGGATTCAGCGCAAAGACAGCCAATCTCGAGGAAGGAAGACTCGTATTTTTCTCGGTTCCTGCGACAGAAGGCTTTAGCTGTACTGTTGACGGACAGGATACGGATATAGTAAAAGCCGATTACGGTCTTATGGCTATTCCTGTACCTGCGGGAGTTCATGACATCAGAGTTACCTACACACCTGAAGGATTCAAGGCAGGCCTTGCGATGTCGATTGTGGGAGCGGCTTTATTGGTGATTTATTCGATCTATACATTAAAAATTATCAAGAAAAACGATTAAATTTGTCATGTTCTTTATGTTAGAACGTTGTGTTATATTTAGTAGTATATTTTTGATTATAATTAATTGAAGGAGATTACAATATGAGCGGAATGACTATGAGCCAGAAGATATTGGCAGCCCATGCCGGACTTCCCGAGGTAAAAGCAGGGCAGCTTATCGAGGCTAATCTTGATCTTGTTCTTGGCAATGACATTACAAGTCCCGTTGCTATTAACGAGATGGCTAAATTTACAAAGGACGGCGTGTTTGACAAAGATAAGATCGCTCTTGTCCCCGATCACTTTACTCCTAACAAGGATATAAAGTCTGCAGAGAACTGCAAGTGCGTAAGAGAATTCGCAAGAAAGAATAAGATCACAAACTATTTTGAAGTAGGCCAGATGGGAATTGAGCATGCGCTTCTTCCCGAACAGGGACTTACGGTTCCGGGTGACCTTATCATCGGCGCAGATTCACATACATGTACATATGGTGCGCTCGGCGCATTCTCAACAGGTATCGGTTCTACCGATATGGCTGCCGGAATGGCTACAGGTAAGGGATGGTTCAAGGTTCCCGGTGCCATTAAGTTCAACATCATCGGAAAGCCCTCAAAGTGGGTTAGCGGTAAGGATGTTATCCTTCATATTATCGGTATGATCGGTGTTGACGGAGCTCTTTATAAATCAATGGAGTTTGTTGGCGAAGGTATCAAGAACCTTACAATGGATGACAGACTTACAATTGCAAATATGGCTATCGAAGCAGGCGGAAAGAACGGTATTTTCCCTGTTGATGATATTGCAAAAGAATATCTCAAGGAGCATGCTCCCGGTAAGGAGTATACTGTTTATGAAGCAGATCCGGATGCTGAATACGATGAGGAGTATACAATTGACTTAAGCACTCTTAAGCCTAAAGTTGCTTTCCCTCATCTTCCCGAGAATACACATACATTTGATGAGATTGAAGATACCAAGATCGATCAGGTTGTTATCGGATCTTGTACAAACGGAAGAATCGGAGATCTCAGAACTGCTGCCGAAGTTATTAAGGGAAGAAAGATTGCGCAGGGAATCAGATGTATCGTTATCCCCGCAACTCAGAAGATCTTTTTACAGGCTATGGAAGAAGGACTTATCAAGAGCTTTGTTGAAGCCGGTGCGATCGTATCAACACCTACCTGCGGCCCTTGCCTTGGCGGATATATGGGCGTCCTTGCTTCAAAAGAGAGATGCGTTTCTACAACAAACAGAAACTTTGTCGGCAGAATGGGTGCAATAGATTCTGAGATTTATCTTGCTTCTCCGGCTGTAGCCGCTGCAAGTGCGATCACAGGAAAAATTTCACAACCCGCTGAACTTGGATTATAAGGAGAATAGAAAATGAAGGCTGCAAAAGGTACAGTTTTTAAATATGGTGATAATGTAGATACAGACGTAATCATTCCTGCCCGTTATCTTAACAGTACATCGGGTGAAGAGCTTGCAAAGCATTGCATGGAAGATATCGATAAGGACTTTACAAAGAATGTTAAAGCAGGAGATATCATCGTTGCCGAGAAGAATTTTGGCTGCGGATCTTCAAGAGAACATGCGCCTCTTTCAATCAAGTGTGCCGGCGTAAGTTGCGTTATTGCAAAGAGCTTTGCCAGAATCTTTTATAGAAACAGCATCAATATCGGACTTCCCATCATTGAATGTGAGGAAGCCGCAGATGCTATCAAGAACGGAGATATTGTAAGCGTAGACTTTGACTCCGGCATCATCACGGATGAAACAACAGGGGAGAAATTCCGTGGACAGGCTTTCCCTGAATTCATGCAAAAGATAATTGATTCTGAGGGGCTTATCAATTATATAAACTCATCGGAGGAAAAATAAAAAATGAACAGATTATTCTGCGTGATTCCTTGTTATAACGAACAAGAAGTATTACCTGAGACATCCAAAAGACTAAAGGAAAAAATAGAAGACCTTGTCGGAAGAAAGATGATCGCTCCCGACAGCAGGATTCTTCTGGTAAACGACGGTTCAAAGGATGAAACATGGAATATAATTAAAAAACTTCATGAAGAGGATGAAGCCTTTCAGGGAATAAATCTTTCAAAGAATATGGGGCATCAGAACGCTCTTTTGGCAGGACTTATGACTGCCAAGGATCTTTGTGATATGGCCATTTCTCTTGATGCGGATCTTCAGGACGATATCAATGCGATTGATGCCATGGTTGATAAATTCAACAAGGAAGATTGCGAAGTTGTATACGGAGTAAGATCCAAGAGAACTACGGATACCTTCTTTAAGAGATTTACCGCTGAATCATATTACAAGCTTATTGATGCAATGGGTGCAAAGACAGTCTATAACCATGCGGATTACAGACTTCTTAGCAGAAGAGCTCTTCAGGCTCTTTCCGAGTTTGGGGAAGTTAATCTTTTCCTCAGAGGAATTGTTCCCATGCTCGGCTTTAAATCTGATATTGTATATTATGAGAGAGCTGAGAGATTTGCGGGAGAGAGTAAGTATCCTCTTAAGAAGATGCTCAGCTTTGCGATTGAGGGAATCACAAGTCTTAGTACAAAACCTATAAAGATGATAACAGGACTTGGTTTCTTCATTTTCTTTGTAAGTATCGCGGTGTTTGTATATTCGCTTGTCAGACACTTTACAGGTCAGACTATTCAGGGATGGACAACTACAGTTTTGTCTGTTTGGGCAATAGGTGGACTTATCATGATCTCTCTTGGTGTAATAGGAGAGTATATCGGCAAGATCTATCTTGAGACCAAGAATCGTCCGAGATTTATTATCGAGTCTTATGTCGGTGACAAAGAAGATGAAGAAATTGCCGATTGCGTATATAAGCGTTAAACTTTTGCATAAACTTTTTTATGAAACGGAGATAGAAAATGGCTAACGGACACGGTAAGAAGCCGGAGGACTTTAAGAAACAGATGGAGGACAACTTTAAAGTTGCTCCCGGAGAACATACACATGTTAAAAAAGTAATCGGAATAGTAAGTGGTAAGGGCGGCGTCGGAAAGAGCCTTGTGACAGGTCTTTCTGCAGTATATATGGCAAAAGACGGCTATAAGACCGCAATCCTTGATGCGGATATTACAGGACCTTCTATTCCCAAGATGTTTGGTATAGGACAGGCTAAGAACGCCGATGAGACAGGTCTTTTGCCTGCTGAATCGGAAAAGGGCACAAAGGTAATGTCTCTTAATATGCTTATGGATAATGAGACAGATCCCGTTATCTGGAGAGGTCCCGTTATCGCAGGTATAGTAAAACAGTTTTGGTCAGATGTAAACTGGGGTGATGTCGACTTTATGTTTGTCGATATGCCTCCGGGAACAGGTGATGTTCCGCTTACTGTTTTCCAGTCTCTTCCCGTGGACGGAATAATTGTTGTCGCAACTCCTCAGGAGCTTGTCGGCATGATAGTTGAAAAAGCAATAAATATGGCTGAGATGATGAAGATCCCGGTGTTTGGCATTGTGGAGAACATGAGCTATATGAACTGCCCTCATTGCGGAAAACCGATAAATATATTCGGCGAGAGCAAGATTGAGAGCTATGCGGCTTCAAAGGGAATCAACATTCTTGGAAGGATTCCTCTTGATCCGGCTATTTCAGCACTTTGTGACAGTGGAAAAATTGAAGAAATAAATGAGGATTATCTCGACAGCTTAAAGTATATTTTGAAAGAAATGACTGAGCAGTAATGTCGGATTGTCGGGGGCATAAATATGAAAATGAGACCGGAGAAAAACCAGGTAACATGGGCAATAACGATTTTCTTCCTTAGCATTGCTATAATGCTCGCTTATTATGTGATATTCAACGGAATATCCGTAGTTAAGACAGTTTCAAAGGTGATAGATTCCCTATCCGGAATTATAATAGGCGTTATCATCGCATTCGTTCTCATACCGCTTACGGATGGAATTGAGAGGAAGATTGTTATTCCCATATATCATTTGAGGGGATATGATATTTCGCGTTCAACAAACGCGAATGCCAAAAAGAGAAAACAGGCAAGGAAAATATCTGTTGCAATTACAATGCTTATTTTCCTGTTTGTGATATATAGTTTGTTCAGGATCATCATTCCTGAACTGATAGACAGTATCAGGCAGATCGTAAGGAAGTTTCCTGAGTATGAAAAGCAGATAAATGAAGAATCACAGATTTTGTTTGAGTCGAACTCTATCGAGGTTCAGAATTTTATCAATTCGCAGCTCGACCGTTCTTACGTTTCGCTAAGTGAGTTCCTTCAGGAAAAGCTTATGCCGCTTGTACCGAGTGTTGATTCTTTCTTTAAGATGGCATCTCAGGGAGTGTTCTCTATTATCAAGGTTCTTTTTGACCTTGTTGTAGGACTTATCGTTGCGATATATGTCCTTAATTCCAAAGAGGTGTTTGCTACAAGAGGCAAGAAGATTGCCTATGCTTTGTTTAGAGAAGAATTTGCAAATGAAGTTATCGGCGGATTTAGATTTATCGGAGATATTTTTGAAGGATTTGTGGGAGGTAAGCTGGTTGATTCCGTAATAATAGGAATTATATGCTATATAGGATGTGTTCTTCTTAAACTTGATTATCCTTTGCTTATTTCTGTTATTGTAGGCGTGACCAATATTATTCCTTTCTTTGGACCGTATATCGGAGGAGCGATAGGAGCGATGCTTCTTTTGATAACTCCGGTAAAGGCACTTATTTTCCTGATATTTATTATCGTACTGCAGCAGTTTGACGGAAATATTTTAGGACCTGCCATTCTTGGAAATTCAACGGGACTTTCAAGCTTTTGGGTTCTCTTTTCAATCACGTTCTTTGGCGGAATGTGGGGAATAGTAGGATGGCTTGTGGGTGTTCCCATTTTTGCCGTCATATATGCCTTTATATCGAGGATTACCAATATCCTTCTTACCAAGAAAGAACTCAGTGTCGCGACGGAGGATTATGACGATCTTGCGTATATAGAGAATAAAGAATATAAGACGCTTACCGATGAGCATAATGATAAGTACAATGCACACAAAGAAGTCGGTATGGTGACAAAGCTCTATCACAACGGCCGCGATAAGGTGAAGGGGATTGTCGAAAAGGTTAAAAAGAAAGATAAACCCGACAAGAAATAATTGTTTTTATTCATTACTTGACGTTCAAAAATATTGGACTATAATTTAACTATTAGCGCTTTGCCGCATTAAAGTAACTGGAAAGGGGATGCAGTGTAAAATGAGTAAGAAAAATTTAGATTGGGCAAATATCGGCTTTAGTTACATGGTTGCCGACAAAAGATTCGTTTCAAATTATAAAGACGGAAAATGGGATGACGGTGTCATTACCGAAGACAATATGATCGTTCTTAGTGAGGATGCAGGTGTTCTTCATTACGCGCAGGAGTGCTTTGAGGGACTTAAAGCATATGAGACTGAGGACGGCAAGATCGTAATTTTCAGACCTGACTTAAATGCAAAGAGAATGGTAGATTCAGCTACAAGACTTGAGATGCCTGCTTTCCCTGAAGATAAATTTATCGAAGCTGTAGAGAAAGTTGTTCAGGCTAACCTTGACTGGGTTCCTCCATACGGAAGCGGAGCGACACTTTATATCAGACCTGTTATGTTTGCTACAGGAAATGTTATCGGAGTAAAGCCCGCTGATGAGTATCAGTTCAGAATTTTCGTAACACCCGTTGGACCTTACTTCAAGGGTGGTGCTAAGCCTATCGTTGTTAAGATAAGTGATTTTGACAGAGCTGCACCGCACGGAACAGGAAATATCAAGGCAGGTCTTAACTACGCAATGAGCTTACATCCTATTGTAAAGGCTCATGAGGAAGGTTTTGCAGAGAATGTATATCTTGATGCAGAGAGCAGAACTTACATCGAGGAGACAGGCGGAGCAAATATCATCTTCGTTACAAAAGAAGGTGGACTTGTAGTTCCCAAGTCACACACAGATTCAATTCTTCCTTCAATCACAAGAAGATCTATTGTTTATGTTGCAAAAGAGATTCTTGGACTTAATGTTGAAGAGAGACCTGTTAAGCTTTCGGAAGTTGAGAACTTTGTTGAGATGGGACTTTGCGGAACAGCAGCTGTTATCAGCCCTGTTGGTAAGATCAACGATCACGGCAAAGAAATCTGCTTTGCAAGCGGAATGGAAGAGATGGGACCTGTTACCAAGAAACTCTATGATACACTTACAGGAATCCAGATGGGACGCATTGAAGCTCCCGAAGGATGGATCCACACAATTGAATAAATTGAACAATATCGAAGCGGATGCAGAAATAACAATGCATCTGCTTCTTTTTTTGCGCGATTTAATGCATAGAATGTGATATAATGTATGAGATTATTTGATGATAGCCTGCGGTCATTTTATGTAGACTAAAAAACAGGAGAATATTTTTGGGTAATATCAGTATAATTTGTGTCGGCAAGATCAAGGAGAAGTACTGGAATGATGCGATAGCGGAATATTCCAAGAGGCTGTCGAGATATTGCAGATTAAACATAATAGAAGTTGCCGACGAGAAAACTCCGGACAATGCTCCGCCTGCGGTAGAGGAGCAGATAAGGAAAAAAGAAGCGGAGAGAATTCTTAAGAATATTGATGAGAGAGCACATGTCTGTGTGCTTGCCATAAAGGGCAAGAGATACACGTCGGAAGCTTTTTCTGAATATATAAGCGGACTTGGTGTAAACGGCACAAGTCACATACAATTTGTCATAGGTGGATCGCTTGGACTACATGAAAGCGTCCTTAAGAGGGCGGATTCATCAATCAGCTTTTCGGATATGACATTTCCTCATCAGATGATGAGAGTTATTCTTTTGGAACAGATTTATCGTGGTTATAAAATTTTCTGTGGAGAACCGTACCATAAATGAGTGAGATTACAGAACTTAGATTAGCGCTTACCGCTGAGGATGAGCGCAATATATTCGGCGGAAACGACAGCTATATCCGCAAGATTGAAGACAGTCTTCATGTTGAGATCATCGACAGAAACGGTGAACTTAGGATCATAGGTGAAAAAGAGGGAGCCAACAAGGCTTCAAGTATCATACGCGAGCTTGTTCAGCTTTCAAGGAGAGGCTCGAATATTGAAGAGCAGAGTGTTGATTACGCGATCTCATTAAAAGAAGATTCTGCTAAGAACAAGGATGTTGCACAGAATGACAATGTTCTTGTTGATATAGACAGAGATATCATTTGTCATACGATCTCGGGTAAACCTATTAAACCCAAGACTCTCGGACAGAAGAAATACATTGATGCGATCAGAAATAAGATGATCGTTTTCGGACTCGGACCTGCCGGAACGGGTAAGACTTATCTTGCCATGGCTATGGCGATAACGGCGTTTCAGAGGGAAGAGGTCAGCAGGATCATTTTGACAAGACCTGCGATTGAGGCAGGAGAGAAACTCGGATTTTTGCCGGGTGATCTTCAGAGTAAGGTCGATCCTTATTTAAGACCATTATATGATGCTCTTTACCAGATAATGGGCACTGAGAATTTTATCAAGAATATGGAAAAAGGGCTTATTGAAGTTGCGCCTCTTGCATATATGAGAGGAAGAACTTTGGATAACGCTTTTATAATTCTCGATGAGGCACAGAATACAACACCTGCACAGATGAAGATGTTTCTTACAAGAATCGGATTCGGTTCAAAGGTCATCATCACAGGTGATGCGACCCAGAAGGATCTTTCGGCAGATGTCAGATCCGGACTTGAGATCGCGGGAAATGTCTTAAAGGGAATTGATGATATAGCTTTTTGTACACTTACCAGCAGCGATGTTGTGAGACATCCGCTTGTTCAGAAGATTGTTAAGGCTTACGAAGATTACGAGAAGAAAGCCGAAAACAAGAAGAAAAAGAAGTCTATACAAAAATTGGAGAAGCGTTCAGACAATGGCAAACGATAAGATTTCGAATGTGAAAGTCAAATTGTTATATGCGGCAATGCTTATTTTTACAGGAGTTATTGTATTTGCGTTTTCTTTTTTTACGGATAAAAGCTATGAAGCTACTTTGAGAAACACGATCGTATCTGTAGCAATCGCGGGGACAATTGTTTTTATGCTTATTGATGCCGCGGCCGACGGACAGAACAGATTGTTATATGATAATAATGAGGTGAGAAACCGCTTTGTTGCGGGATATTTTGTTGCACTCGTTTTGGCATGTGTATTTAGCCTGATACCTAATGTGTTTTGGCCGTACATGTCACTTTTTGTTATGCTTGCACTTTTTTCAAATACGGAAATCGGTATGATGACAGGTATAGGCTTTGTTTCGATTTCTGTCATGCTCGAAAAAAACGGAGGATGCGGAGAGTTATTTATGTATATCCTTGCCGGAGCGGTTGCCATAGCAATGTTCAGGGACTTGGAAGAAGATACCGAGATAGGTATTCCGACATTTATTTCTCTTATGATGCAGGCGGTATTTTTGGTTGCATATAACGTGTTGTTCCAGAACAGAACTTTTTCCGCATACCTGCTTGTTTCACCGGCTATCAATATTATGCTCAATCTTACCATCCTTCTTATATTCCTGAACATTTTCGGTGTTTATGTTATAAGACGGACAAATGATATGTATATGGTAATCAATGATGCGGATTTCCCGCTTCTTGTTACTCTCAAGGAAAATAATAAAGACGAATATTACAGAGCCATCCACACGGCATATATTGCCGAGAGAATGGCGCTCGGACTAAATATAAATGCAAGAGCGGTCAAGAACTGTTCTTATTATCACAGGATAGGTGTGCTTGAAGGAAAGACACAATGGGATGATGTCAAACATATCTATACGGATAACAGCTTCCCGACGGAGGCGATGAATTTTTTACATGATTATATCGAACCCAAGAAAAATGAGCCCAAATCCAAGGAAGCACTTGTTGTCAGGCTTGGCGAAATGCTTATTGCGTCCATAATGTATCTTCTTAAAAAAGATAAGGATGCGAAGATAGATTATGACAATCTTATTGATTCGATAATAGACAAAAAGGTTTCCGAAGGTGAACTTAAAGATTACGATGTCACTTTCAGGGAACTTGAAGTTATGAAGAAGATAATGAAAAAGGAGAAGCTTTACTATGACTTTTTGCGTTGAAAATGAGACGGGAGCTGTTTTTGATTTTGATCCCGAGGAAGTTGCGACGCTTGTTGCAAAAGAAGTCTTAAGGTCAGAGGGGTGTGACAGGGAAGTTGAGATAAGTCTCACGATCACCAATGATGAGGGGATTCAGGAGCTTAACAGAGAATTCAGGGAGATAGACAGGCCGACGGATGTTCTTTCTTTTCCCAATGTCTCGTATGAGGAACCTGGGGATTTCTCTGTTATGGAGGGAGAGCAGGAGGTCGATCTTCTCAATCCCGATACAGGAAATATTATGTTTGGCGATATTGTTGTGAACGAGGACAGGGTTAGAAGTCAGGCTGAAGAATACGGTCACAGCACAAAGAGGGAATTTGCTTTTCTCATCGCTCACAGCATGCTTCATCTGTGCGGTTACGATCACATGGAGGACGATGAAGCAAAGGTAATGGAAAAGAAACAGAGCGATGTTCTTAATACACTTGGAATAACAAGAGACTGAAAATAATACAATTGGAGATCAAACATGAAAAAGTACTACGAAGAAAAAAGAATAAGACCCGATGTGCTTACAGCCGCTGTATATTGGGCAATCATAATACTTATGTTATATGAGGTTGTGGCAATTAGAATTTACGGAGAAAAGGGAGCAGGTTATTCTGCGGGTTCTCTTGCGATATTCTTTGCATTTTATTGCTCTTTTGTTCTTGCCGTGCAGAAGGCCGTATGGGTAATGGTACGTGTAAGAGCCAGAAAATCCCAGTACAAAAATGCTGAGGAGAACATGAAGAAATCACTTAAGATATTTGCATTTACCGGCGTTCTTGTAACAGTGGTATTTACTATTATCGGAATCAACTTCTCCGATCTTTTGCTTGGTTCCAAATGGGGAAGATTTCAGTTCCTTATTTCTACTTTTTCAGTTTTGTTCCTGTGTGTCCAGGGCGTTGTAAGAGGATATCTTCAGGGAGTCGGATATACCAAGCCCATTGTTATTTCCGATGCTTTGATGGCAATAGCGGCATTTCTTGTCGGAACTTTGTCTTCAGCGATCATGTACGGATACGGACTTAAAGTAAATACGCTTATGCATATTGATGAATTCAGTGCGGTATACGGTTCGACCGGAATGACGATCGGACTTTTTGTCGCATCTATCGTAGGACTTGTTCATACATCCGTAAGCTTTTATGTGAGAAGAAATGAGCTCGAAGAGATTGGAAAGAGAAGTGCTCCGAGATACGTTGACAGTAAGAATGACGTTATGTCGGGACTCAGACCTATTTTGTTCATGTATGCTTCACCGGGAATAGCTCTTTTGGTCGATCAGGTCTTTTACATGATCCATCACAGAACTGTCGGAAGCAAGGCAGATCCTATTTATAACTACGGTATTTATGCGGGAAGAACGATTCCCATTGTAATAACATGTTCGCTTCTTTGCTGCCTTCCTTTTCTTATCGAGTGGAACAGGATAAGAGCAAGATTTGAGAGAGACGAGCCCGAGAATGCGGGAGAGAAGCTTTCCGGATTTGTAAAGCACTTTATTGAGGTCACGGTTCCGGCCTCGCTTCTTATCTTCACACTGGCTCCGTCGATAGATACGGTTGTTTATTGGAATGGAAATGATTTCAGTGTTGAGCTTTTGAGAGCTGCAAGCTGTCTTGTTATTCTTGTTCCTTTTGCGATTTTCTTTTCATGGATATTGTTCCATGCAGGTAAGTCTATCCTTATCGTTTTCGGACTTGGAATAACATGGCTTGTTCATATCGCGATGCTCTTTGTGTGTGCGAGTGTAGGAAATATCGGATTGTACGGTGTTTTGATCCCTGTTATCGCTTCATTCTTCGTATATGACGTTCTTTCGCTTATTGTATTTAAGAAAATGCTTAATGCAAATTATGCGCTTGCGGTCAACTTTGTAAAAACACTTGTTTCAGCTGCTGTTGCGGGATTTGTTGTATTTCTGATCGATATGGTTTTGGTTAAGAACATAGGTGAGATTCTTACATTTTTAATCTGCACGCCTGTTTTCTATGTTGTATATCTTGCAATCATGGTTATGAGCGGAAGTATTGATGAGAGGGAACTTCGCAGTATTCCTTTGGGCAAGTACTTTAAGTCACTGCCTGTTTTTATCAAGACTGACGAAACGTAAGAGGATTTAGTGTGAGTAAAAAAGTATATGTTGCAGGCGGTGGCGCTGCGGGAATGTGTGCTGCTATCTATGCGGCAAGAAACGGCGCCGATGTGACGATTGTTGAGAAGAATACAAGACTTGGAAAAAAGCTTTCCGTTACGGGAAACGGAAGATGTAATCTTACCAATCTCGATATGCGCCCGGAATATTACAATAAGGCTGCAGAGGGAAGAATGAAGAACTGGCTTTCACTCTACGGCCCCGAAGAGACGATAAAGTTTTTTAAATCGCTCGGTGTGATAGTAAAGAGTGAGAACGGTTATATCTATCCGATTTCAGGACAGGCTTCTACGGTTGTTAATGCGCTCATTAACGAGCTGAAAAGACTTAATGTGGATGTTGTTACGGAGAGTCAGGTTAAGGCTGTAAAAAAGGCTGAAAACGGCAAAATGCCGTATGTACTTGTTACCAATAAGGATAAGTACGAAGCCGATGCCGTTATTCTTGCACTCGGATCTCTTTCGGGAGCAAAGAGTACAATGTCAACAGGCGACGGATATTATATCTGTAAGCAGCTTGGGATGAGTTTAAAAGATACATATCCTGCGCTTGTCGGATTTAAGTGCGAGGATGACGGAACCATGCCGGATGCGGGAGTAAGAGCTGCTGCAAGGATTTCTTTTTATCTCGGAGATGAGCTTTTGACTTCGGAGAGCGGTGAACTGCAGATAGCCAAGGATGGAATATCGGGAATACCCGTAATGCAGGCAAGCAGGGAAATAATCAAGTTTGTTTCTGAGAAAAAGCCCGTGGTCGCTTCAGTAGATTTTTTCCCGGAATATGATGAAGAAGATTTTGAAGCCCTTAAACGAGATATGTATAAGCTTCGTGATAACAGGACGCTTGAGGAGTTTTTGCTTGGTTTTGCAAACAGCAATATAAATTCGATGGTGCTTAAGAAGATGAAACTTTCGCAGACCATGCATATGAAGAATATTGCAGACAGCATGGTATCTTGTATACTGGACAGGTACAGAGATATACGTTTTAATCTTACGGATAGCTATGGATATATCCAGTCGCAGGTTACGACTGGCGGAATGAGCCTTGGTGATATCGGCGATGATATGGCTGTTGCGGGATATCCCGGAGTATACTGTGTCGGAGAGCTTCTTGATGTTGACGGAAGGTGCGGAGGATATAATCTTCAGTTTGCATGGACGAGCGGAAGCATAGCCGGTACAGCCGCTTCGATGTAAGAAAGCATAGAAATCAGGAATTATATGATAAGAATCAATCAGATAAAAATACTTAACGACGGTAATAATATACGTAGTCACAATGAGCTTTGCAATGTCTTAAAGAAAAAGGCAGCAAAGCTTTTGCGTATAACGGAAAATGATATTGAAGATCTTGTTATAATGCGTCAGTCGATTGATGCAAGGAAAAAACCTCAGATAGTGGATGTCTTTATGGTGGATGTTTCCGTAAAGAGAGCTTTGGATATAAAATCTGAGGAAAAGATTGTTTCGAGATCGAAAGACAAAGGAATTTCGGTTGTGACTCACGTTATTTACAATTTTTTGGAAAAAGCGGGAATCGGGGGAGAGATACCTTCAAGTGCAGCCGGTGCAAAGATTGCCGTTATCGGATCGGGGCCTGCGGGACTTTTTTGCGCATATATGCTTGCTTCAAACGGCTTTAAGCCTGTTGTGTTTGAAAGAGGAGCAGATGTCGACAAAAGGCAGGAAATAGTAGAAAAGTTCTGGGAGACGGGAAAGCTTGATACCCGCACGAATGTCCAGTTCGGAGAAGGCGGAGCGGGAACATTTTCTGACGGCAAATTAAATACGATGGTAAAAGACAAGGATGGAAGAGGAAGAAAAGCATTGTCCTTGTTTACGACTTTCGGCGCAGATAGTAAGATAATGTATGACGCAAAGCCTCATATCGGAACGGATGTACTTAGAAACGTCGTTAAGAATATGAGAAATGAGATCGTTTCTCTGGGCGGTGAGTTCAGGTTTGAGACGCAGGTGACTGATATCCTTACGGATGAAAGCGGCGCCGTAAAAGCGGTCGTTGCAAACGGCGAAGAGATTCCTTTTGACGTAGCCGTTCTTGCTATCGGACACAGTGCGAGAGATACTTTTTCAATGCTGAAATACAGAAAAGTATCTATGCAGAAGAAGCCTTTTGCTGTGGGATTTAGGGTTGAGCATCCTCAGAAACTGATAAATCTTTCCCAGTACGGAATTGAGGAACCAAAGTCTCTTCCCGTAGCTTCATACAAACTTGTTATGAATACAAAAGAGGGACGCGGTGTTTATTCTTTTTGCATGTGCCCCGGAGGGTATGTCGTAAATGCTTCATCCGAGGAGGGAAGACTTGCGGTAAACGGAATGAGTTACAGCAAGAGAGATTCGGAGAATGCCAATTCCGCCATTATTATCACGGTCGACCCCAAGGATTTCGGATCGGATGATATACTTGCAGGTGTTGAGTTTCAGAGAAGGCTTGAAGAAAAGGCGTATGAGATTGGAAAAGGCAAGATTCCCGTTGAGTATTACGAAGATTTTAAGAAGGCGGTCGCACCGGACGGTGATGGATCCCATGAAGAAAAAAATCTGAAAGAACCTGTGAGATTCAGGGATGTATGCAAGCCTTGTATGAAGGGCGTGTATACTTTTTCAAATGTTCACGAGATATTACCGGACGATCTTAATAAATCCTTTGTTGAAGGAATGGAGAAGTTCGGTACAATGATAAAGGGATATGATTCACCGGATGCTCTTATTGCCGGTGTTGAAACAAGAACTTCGTCTCCTGTAAGGATTAATCGAACAGAAAACGGTGAGTCGGAAAATATTAAAGGACTTTATCCGTGCGGTGAAGGAGCCGGATATGCAGGCGGAATCATGTCTGCAGCGATGGATGGTATCAAGATAGCCGAATTTATTGCAAAAAAATTAGTAGAAACTTTGCGCTGATTCAAATACAATGGAAGGTACCGATGGAAAAAGACTTAATACGAAAAGATGTCTTACAAAAAAGAGATGAACTCAGTATATATAAGATTGAGGTGAAAAGCAGGGAGATATTCGAGGAACTTGTCACAAGACCCGAGTATGCCGAAGCCTCAAATATTCTTATTTATGCTTCTGTCAGAAATGAAGTTAAGACGGACGAGATTATCCTTGATGCGCTTGCGCTGGGGAAAAGAGTTTTTTGCCCTAAGGTTACAGATAAGAAAAATGGCATAATGAAGTTCGTCAGAATTTATGAGCCCGAAAACCTTGTTCCCGGTGATTATGGTCTTATGGAACCGGAGATTAAGGAGGACAGCGAGATATTCGATCCGGATTTTTATGCCGATGAATCAAATGTTCGCCGGATAGATGGTGAGAACGCCGGAAAGACGATGGTTATCGTTCCGGGAGTTGCTTTTGATGAGAAAGGCAACAGGATAGGTTATAAGGGAGGTTTCTACGACAGATTTCTCTCCAAAGTAAGCTATGCCGATACTGTGGCACTTTGCTATAAGATTCAGATTGTTGATGAGATTATACCGAGTGAGCATGATATTCCCGTAAAGAGTATCATTCACGAGAAATAAAGGAGCTGGAGAACATAGATGGAACTTATTGAGATTTGCAAAAAAGCTAAAAAAGTAAAATACGAGATTCAGTGTCTTACTACGAAAGAGAAAAATGACGCTCTTATTGCGGTTGCGGATAAGCTTGTTGCGGAAGCGGACAGCATTATCGCGGCAAATGCGAAGGATTATGAGAGAGGCGTTTCAAACGGAATGAATAAAGGCCTTTTGGACAGACTTCTTCTTGATAAAAAAAGAATTGAAGCCATGGCAGAGGGACTTAGGCAGGTTGCGGCCCTTCCCGATCCCGTAGGAGAAGAAATCGAAAGCTTTGAGCGTCCCAATGGTCTTAAAATTAAAAAAGTAAGGGTTCCTATGGGCGTTATCGGTATAATTTACGAGGCGAGGCCCAACGTTACCGCGGATGCTTTTGCACTTACTTTTAAAGCGGGTAATGCCGTTGTTTTAAAAGGCGGAAGTGATGCGATAGACAGTAATATTCAAATTGCAAATGTTATGAGAGCTGCGCTCGGGGAATGCGGCATCAATCCCGATGCGATACAGCTCATTGAAGATACGGACAGAGCGGTTACAACTAAGTTTATGCAGATGAATGAGTACATAGATGTTCTTATTCCCAGAGGTAGTGCAAGACTTATAAATGCTGTTGTTGAAAATTCTACGATTCCCGTAATCGAGACCGGAACGGGTAATTGTCACATCTATGTCGATAAGGATGCCGATATTGACAAAGCGATCCCTATCATTATCAATGCCAAAACTCAGAGAATAGGCGTATGTAACGCTGCTGAGTCCCTGGTTGTCCATGAGGATATTAAGGACAGATTCCTTCCTCTTTTTGAGAAAGCAATGAACGAGCATAACGTTGAGATAAGAGGCGACGAAGAGAGCCGCAAGCTTATGAACAGTGCTGTTTCTGCTACTGAAGAGGACTTTGGAAAAGAGTTCCTTGATTATATTATTTCTGTAAAGACTGTTAAGAACGTCGATGAAGCCATTGAACATATAAATAAGTACAACACAAGCCACTCCGATTGCATTATCACGGAGAACGAAGAGAGTGCAAAGAGATTTCTTGACAGAGTGGATTCGGCTTGCGTATATGTAAATGCTTCAACAAGATTTACAGACGGATTTGAATTTGGATTCGGAGCCGAAATTGGTATAAGCACACAGAAGCTTCATGCGCGCGGACCTATGGGGCTTAAAGAGCTTACATCATACAAGTATCAAATTACCGGAGAGGGGCAGATCAGATAATGAAAAATAGAAAAGAAGATTCTGAATTGCTTGAGGCAAAACAGCATGTCATTGATGTGGCAAATGAGTTGCACAAAAAGGGCTATTTACCACGTACATGGGGAAGCGTGAGCTGCAGAGTCAACAAGGAAATCTTTGTGATCACTCCGAGTGGGATCAGATATGAAGATATGACGCCGGATATGATATGTCTTGTTAATCTCAAAAATCTGAACTTTATGGGAGAGTTTACTCCCTCTTTTGAAAGGGGAGTACATGCAGCTTGCTACAGAACCAGAAAAGATGTGGAGTTTGTCGCTCTTACACATCAGGTTTTTGCTTCATGTGCCGGAGTTTTGGGCCTTAAGAGAATATACACATATGTTGAGGACGAGGATGTTGTCATTCCTTGTGTTCCGTATGCTTATCCCGGAAGTGCCAAGCTTGCGGGAAATGTTGCTGCGACCGTTAAGAAGAACAGAGAGTCTGACAGTTTTATCCTGTCTAATCACGGTGCATTGTTTATGGGTGCAACTTCCGATGAAGTAATCGAGAATATCGAGAGAACAGAGGATGCCTGTGATAACTTCCTTATGGATGTATGCAAGACCGATATGTATCATGGTGTTGAAGAGGGATTCGGAAGCCATATTGAAGACGATGAGATTATTTATGATGTCGAGGATACACCTGAGCGTGTTAAACATATTCACAGAGAGATCTATGACAGAAGACCGGATGTAAAATATATCGTCCACAATAAGTCTGATGCGGTTATGACGGTTTCAAGAACCGCAACTCATTTAAGACCTCTTTTGTTCGACTTTGCCGAGCTTGTCGGATATAGTGTAAAGATTCCGAGTAACGAGCATGGAAAAGACGGACACAGTTATCATAATATCAAGAAAAATTCAAATGCAGTTTTTGCGCTTAATGACGGCGCTTATTGCCTTGGTGAGACTTTGGAAGATGCGGTTGCCGCATCGATAGTTCTCGATAAGGGATGTATTGCTTATCTTGCGGCTCTTCGTCATGGAGAGGGACATCCCATATCATATTTTGACTGCATTAAGATGAATAAGTACTATAAAAAGATTTATTCAAGAATTTCATCCGATTATCTTGAAGAGAAGTACAGAGATGAAAGAGATGAATTTGAAGATGACGAAGACGATGAAGAGGAAGATATCGTAAGAAAACCTTCAAGGAAATCCGCACGTGAAAATTCACGTGAATCATCGAGGGAGTCAAAGAGAGAAACGACAAGAGAAACCGGAAAAAGATCGTTCAGAGATGAAGATTCTTCAAGAGAAAAAACCAGAGAATCTGTCAGGGAACCCAAGATAGAGTTAAGAAGAGAGGCTGACAGAAGGGCAAAGAGAAGCGTAGATATTGACTTAGATGTTGATTTAGATGAGGAACCTGAAATAGCTTCAAGCAAAATCGCCAGAAGAAATGCTGTAAGAGATTCAATAAAGAACTCACTCAGAAAGCCTGAACCTACAAGGGAGCTTTCAAAGCTACCTAAGAGGGAATCATTCAGAAGATCGCAAGATGATTTCGAAGATGATTTTGAGGAAGAAGAGCTCACGCCCAAGAGAAGTTTAAAAAAAGAATCTTTCAATGATTCGATAAAGAGTCTCAGAAAAAATACAAGATCTGCTTCAAGAAGGAGCTTTTCGGAAGAATATGAAGATGACTTCGAGGATGAGCTTGAAGACGATTTCGAGAATGATTTTAATGATGGCGAAGATCATGATGATTACGAAGAAGAGTATATAGAGGGCTTTGAAGAAGAGTACGAAGACGACTTTGAAGAGGGCTTCGGAGACGATTTCGAAGAAGAATTCAGAGAAGAATTCGGCGATGATTTCAGAGCTGATTACTCAAAATTGAGATCAAAAGGAAAAAGCGGTTCACGAGGCTTGTTTGGAGATGATTCAAGCAAGAGAACGAGGAGAAGATGATAAGAAAGCCTGAGAGCATAAAAAAAGGTGACACCATAGGAATTACGGCTCCGGCATTTGGTGCGGCAACAGAACCATACAGTTTTCTGATAGATATTGCGGAGAAAAAAATAAAAGAAAGAGGCTACAATATCATTGAGGGAAAGACTGCCAGGTTGGGAGACGGACTCGGTATCAGCACAGATCCGAAAGTTACCGGCGCAGAACTTATGGAGTTTTATAAAAGAGATGATATTGATGCGATAATATCTGCAGGTGGCGGCGAGCTTATGGTTGAGACAATCTCAAATGTTGATTTTGAGGTTATAAAAAACAGTAAGCCCAAGTGGTTTGTCGGATATTCCGACAATACAAGCTTTTTACTGCCGCTTGTTACGATTGCAAATACATGTGGAATTTACGGCCCGTGCATTTCGGGCTATGCCAAGGAGTGGGAAGCTACGGAATGTGATGCTTTTGCTCTTTTGGAGGGAACAAAGACTTCTTTCAAGGGATATGATAAGTTTGTAAAGCCCAAGGAAGGAAAAGAAGAAATTGATTATTCCAAGCCATTTTTTTACAACTGTGATACCAAGAAGGTACTGACAAATTTCGACTGCTCTTCAAAGAAAGCAGAGAAGACAGGCGAAAAGATAAATATGCAGGGAATACTTTTGGGCGGCTGTATAGATGTAATGGCTAATATGATAGGAACAAGGTTTGACAGAGTTGCAGATTTTGCAAAAAAATGCGATGAAGGAATACTTTGGGTTATTGAAAACTGCGAGCTTAGTCCAATGAGCTACAGAAGGGCAATCTGGAACATGAAAGAAGCCGGATGGTTTGAAAATACAAAGGGCTTTATCATGGGAAGATCAAACGGATGCTTTGAAGGTGACCTCATGGGAGTAGATAAGTTCAATGCAGTTACGGATCTTTTGCAGGAATACTGTGTTCCTATGATCTTTGATGCGGATATCGGACATATCGACCCGATGCTTCCCGTTATAATGGGTGCGAAAGCAAATGTATCGGCAGATATCGATAACCTTGAGATTGGATATTTATAACGTTATAATTATAAATATAAAAACAAAAAGAGAAGAGACAATAAGATTAAGATAAGACGGAGGAAAAATTTATGACTGGAATGAAAAAAAATCTTATTACTGCGCTTAGTACATTTTTGGTTGCGGGATCGCTCATGTCGGTTAATGCACATGCGGAAAGTGATCTCCCTATGTACTTTGACTTTGGGGATACTGTAATTAACATGAACGCAGGTAGCGAACACACAATGCATATGAGGTCCAAATTTAACTACACATATCATCTCGGACCTCACACAAGCGCAGGAACGTACCTTGAGTGCTCATTCAAGAGCGGAACACAGGATGTTATTTTCCATGTTGGCGCCGATGAACAGGCTAAAGACGTACCTTTCTATTTCTATATCGATGATGCAAAGGTTCAGTCAGACGGCACATATGACGAGGTTCTTGTACGTGTAGGAAATGCCGCTCAGGTTTCTGAGTCTGTTCAGGTTGAGCTTGCTAAGAAAGCAACAGGAACAGTAAAGAAGAACGGAAACGTTGCAATGCTTTACAATGATAAGGATGTTGCAATGGCATCATTCTCTCTTACAAACGGAAACGGACAGATGGCAACACTTTCATTAAAGGGCGTTGCAGTTAATGAGGGTTCAAAGTACTTTGATGTTGTTTCTGCAACAGATTCCACACCTGTTATTTCAGAATCAGACAAAGCTGTTATGGCAGCAAACGGATTTGCCGGTGTATGCGTAAACGGCAAGTATAAGAATTGGTAATTCTTAGATATTTCAATAAACATTCAGGAGGCATGTTGTAAAATGGCTGGAAAAGACAAGTATGTGGCTTATGTATCTAGCTACACTTCCGGACTTGGTTCCAAATATGGAATTAAAATTTATGACGTTGATATGAAAAACGGCAGATTTAAGGAGAAGCAGAAGGTTGAGATAACCAATTCATCTTATATTGGAATATCTCACAATAAGAAGACGCTTTATTCCATTACGGATGCGGGCGTTGAGGCTTATCATATTCTGCCCGACGGTGGCCTTGAGTTTTTGAATGAGGCTTCTATCAACGGAATGCGCGGATGTTATCTTAATATGGATCAGGAAGACAATTTCCTTTTGACAGCCGGATATCACGATGGCAAGGTGACAATCCTTAAGCTTAATAAAGACGGAAGTATCGGTGAGATTACCGACGAGAGATACCACAAGGGTCTTGGAACGGCAGCTGGAAGAAACCACGTGCCTCACGTTCAGTGTATTAAAGTATCTAAGGATAATAAGTATCTTCTTGCAGCTGATCTTGGAATGGATAGAGTTAATGTATATTCTCTCAATGTAGAGTCCGGCAAGATCAAAGAAGTTGATGTTATCCATTGCGATCAGGAGTCATCACCGAGACATATGCAGTTCTCTAAGGACGGAAGATTTCTTTATGTGTGCCTTGAGCAGAAATGCGGCATAGAAGTATATGAGTACGTAGATAACAACGGAGATCCCGAGTTTAACAAGATTCAGACTGTATCAAATTCAGATGAAGCCGATTCTATCGGTGTTGCAAGCAGTGCGCTTACATTCTCTGAGGATTACAACTATCTTGTAAGCTCAACAGCGGGAGAGAATAACGTAATTATCTACAAGGTTGATAAAGAGACGGGACTTCTTACAAAGAAGATCCAGCTTCCTATCGCGGGTGAATATCCTAAGGATGCTGCGTTGTTCCCTGACAATAAGCATCTTGTATCACTCAATCATGAGTCGGATTCAATGACATTCTTTAAAGTGGATCCCGAGGCAGGAACTCTTGTTATGAACGGACCCGAAGAACCCGTAAAGAGACCTAACTGCATCGTATTCCACAAATTAGAGGGATAAGAAACTAACTGCCATATGCTGAACGCATATGGCAGTTTTTAACTACTTATAGAAATTGATTATGTTTTGGGCCTTTGCGGACATGTTGGAGATAAGGAGATCGAGGAGAGTGAAAGCACACATGCTTTCGACTACTACGACGGCTCTTGGAACTACAACAGGGTCGTGACGGCCTTTTATGTTTATTTCGATGTTTTCACCGGATTTGTTGACCGTGTTCTGGGAACGGGCAATGCTGGGAGTAGGTTTTACGTAAGCTCTGAGTATAATTTCGCTTCCGTCTGACATTCCTCCGAGTATTCCACCTGAATTGTTTGTTTTTTTGTTAATCTCATTATTTTCGATTACGAATTCATCGTTGTTTTCTGAACCGTAGAGTCGTGCTGCTTTTGTTCCGCATCCGATCTCAACGGCTTTAACTGCGCCGATACTCATAACGGCTCTTGCAAGGAGGGCATCCAGTTTATCAAATACGGGCTCACCGATTCCTGCGGGAACACCTTTTATACGACACTCAATAACACCGCCTATTGAATCCATGTTTTCGCGACATTTCATGATAAGATCCATTGCCTTTTTGTCAGCGTCCGCATCGGGCATAGAAGTGGGAGTTGTGTATATTGTGTTTCTGTCAAAGTTACTTTCGTTTATCTCTACGTCTCCGATAGAACGTGTATAAGCAAAGACATCGATTCCCATTTCGCCAAGCATTTTCTGACAGAGAGCGCCTGCAGCGACTCTTCCGATAGTTTCTCTTCCGGATGAGCGACCGCCGCCTCTGTAGTCTCTGAAACCGTATTTTTCATCAAAACAATAGTCTGCGTGTCCGGGGCGGTAGTAGCTTGCAATCTCGCTGTAATCCGCGGATCTCTGAGAAGTGTTTTTTACCATCATCGATATGGGAGTTCCGGTTGTCTTTCCCTCAAATATTCCGGAAAGAATGTGGACTTCGTCGTCCTCTTTTCTTGAAGTTGTGGCAGATGAAGTTCCGGGCTTTCTTCTGTCGAGAAACTTCTGAATATCTTCTTTTGAAAGATCAAGCCCTGCGGGGAAGCCGTCAACAACGACTCCGAGTGCTTCGCCGTGGGATTCTCCCCAGGTTGATATTGTTATGTTTTTTCCGAGTGTTGAACCTGACATAGGTATCCTTTCATATTGTGTGAGAATTTTTGGAATATACTATATATAGCGCATTGCAGCGCGTAATTTGCTATAAAAAATGATGTAATAAACGCTAAATTGTTATATAATTATATAGACGTTATAACAAAAATGGCGTATAACGTGGAGCAATTCGCATAACATATCATATTATATGCGTTGTCATATTACAAGCCAAGTATCCGAAATGAGAGGGGATTTCCGATATGAACGCTAGTAGCTTGCAGATGAAGCTTGCCTATAAAAATAAAATTTTTTCCAAGGTGAAAAGTTTTAACAGAAAACACAAAGCACTGACCTTTTTGGGCATTGCTTACGCTTTTACGGCAATAGCACTTTACGATATTCTTTTTTACTTCTACAGAAGCAGTAAGAGGTATATTTGTCTTGCGTGCGGATTGCTGTTTTTTGTATTTAGCAGCAGTTTTTCGTATCCCGCGATGTCACTCAATATCAGTTTCGCTTCGGATGTGAGTATAGACGGGTATTCTTCCGATACGGAAGAAGTGCTTTCAAGTGAGGAAGTTGCGGAGTCCGATGCCGAGCTTGCGGTAAGCCAGGATGTTGATTCCGAGCTTATCAAAGAAGCTATGGAGAGTGAGAATCCCGATGTTGCGGAGGCTGAGCACCTAGATCCCGAGAAGCAGGCTTCTCTTTCACAGATTCTTGAAGCGACGGACGATGGCACGGCAGTGCCTGAAAATACGGATGACGGTGTTAATCTGTCATATCTTGGGGTTACGAACTTTGACAGCAGCGATTGGAAGATAATGCTTGTAAATAAGCAACATCCGATTCCCGATGATTATGATTTTCCGCTTGGAACAATCAGCGGAACAATGAGATGCGATGAGCGAATTATTGCACCGCTCCTTGAGATGATGAGAGCTGCAAATAAAGACGGGGTGGCACTTATCATTTGTTCTCCTTACAGAGACAGAGACAGGCAGACGATGCTTTTTAACAACAAGGTCAGCAGGTACATGGAAGGCGGAATGAATTATATGGAAGCATATAATCTTGCTTCTCAGGCGGTTACTGTTCCCGGATCTTCGGAGCACCAGATAGGCCTTGCGATTGACATTATCACGGAAGGGTATTCAAGTCTTGATGAAGGCTTTGGCAATACGCGTGCCGGAAAGTGGCTTGCAGACAACAGTTACAAGTACGGATTCATCTTAAGATACCCTGCCGGAAAAGAGAATATTACAAGTATTGAATTCGAACCCTGGCATTTTAGATATGTAGGGGTTGACGCGGCGACTGTTATACATGAAAATGGTATCTGTCTGGAAGAATTCTGGAATACTTATGTTAATTAGAGGATTTATATGTACAAAATTGTAAATAAGGACGGAAACGCCAAGAGTGCTACTTTTTCCACTGTGCACGGTGAGGTACAGACTCCCGTATTTATGAATGTTGCAACCGTTGCGGCAATAAAGGGAGGTGTATCCACAAGAGACCTTGAGGAAATCGACACTCAGGTTGTTCTTTCGAACACGTATCATTTGCACTTAAGACCGGGAGATGATCTGATATACAGAATGGGCGGACTTCATAAGTTTATGTCATGTAACAAGCCTATTCTTACAGATTCAGGCGGATTCCAGGTCTTTTCTCTTGCTAAGACGAGAAAGATAAAAGAAGAGGGAGTATACTTCCATTCGCATATCGACGGACACAAGCTGTTCATGGGACCTGAGGAGAGTATGAGAATTCAGTCTCATCTGGGATCGACGATCGCTATGGCTTTTGATGAGTGTCCTTCTGCAAAGGCTGAGCACGAATACGTTCAGATGTCTGTGGATAGAACGACGAGATGGCTTGAGCGATGCAAAAAAGAAATGGACAGGCTGAATGGCCTTCAGTATACGGTTAACCCGCATCAGATGCTTTTTGGAATCAATCAGGGAGCTATTTTTAACGACATCAGGATAGAGCATGCCAAGAGAATCAGAGAGATGGATCTTGACGGATATGCGGTCGGCGGTCTTGCTGTTGGCGAGAGCCACGAGGAGATGTACGATGTTCTTGAGAATGTTGTGCCTTTCCTTCCCGAGGACAAGCCTACATATCTTATGGGCGTGGGAACTCCCGCAAATATCCTTGAAGCTGTTGACAGAGGAGTGGACTTCTTTGACTGCGTTTATCCCAGCAGAAACGGAAGACACGGACATCTTTATACCAAGAGAGGTCACATCAACATATTAAATGCCAGATATGAACTTGATGACACTCCTATTGAAGAAGGATGTAACTGTCCTGCGTGCAAGAACTATTCCAAGGCTTATATCAGACACCTTCTTAAGGCTGGAGAGATGCTTGGAATGAGACTTTGTGTTCTTCATAATCTGTACTTTTACAACAATCTGGTAAAAGAGATCAGAGAGGCAATAAGAAACAACAATTATCAGGCTTACAAGAAGAAAACCTTAGAAGGAATGATGGAGTTTGATTCTGTGGCAAAAAGTGAGTCATACAATATTGCCCGAAATTGGAGAAAAGGTTAAATTTGTAATGTGTCCGGATGAATTTTGACTACTTGAATTTGCCGTTTCTTTCTAGTATTATTGTTTGGTATATAATTAAAGAATAAGTTTTTGGAGGATGTTATGTTATTATATTTTACTGAAGCAGCAACAGAGCCTGTTTCTGCAGGTTCTGCAATTGTACCGACATTACTTTTTTATGCTGTGGTAATGGCAGTATTCTATTTCCTGCTTGTTCGTCCCAACAGCAAAGAGCGTAAGCAGAAAGCGCAGGTATTGGCTGCATTGGCTGTAGGTGACAGCGTAAGAACCACAGGTGGTTTTATCGGAACTATCATTGACATCAACGACGATATGGTTATTGTAGAGTTTGGTAACAATAAGAATTGTCGTATCCCCATGGTTAAGGATGCAATTGTTGAAGTTGAGAAGCCCGAGGACGCAATCGCTTCTTCAAACGATAGCACCAAGGATTCAAAGAATTCAAAGAAAAAGTAATTAAATTTTGATTCTGTTAAGCCTGATTGGTGCTTGCGCACTCAATCGGGCTTTATTGCATAATGAGATGAAAAACATTAAGTTATGACTTAAAAAATACATTATAGAAAAGAGATACGGGTATGAAGCTTAATATTACATGTATTCCGGGTGACGGAATAGGACCTGAAATTGTTACCGAAGCAAAGAAAGTTCTTGATAAAGTTGCTTCAGAATTTGGACATTCCATAGAATATAAGGATATTCTGATGGGCGGTTGTTCAATCGATGTTCACGGGGTGCCTCTTACAGATGAGGCTATTGAAGATGCAAAGGCTGCCGATGCCGTGCTTATGGGATCAATCGGCGGTAATACATCAACATCTCCTTGGTATAAACTTGAGCCTTCACTCAGACCTGAGGCAGGTCTTTTGAAACTCAGAAAGGCTCTTAATCTTTTTGCAAATTTGAGACCTGCATATCTGTATCCTCAGCTCAAGGATGCATGTCCTTTGAAAGAGGCTGTTGCGGATAAAGGTTTTGACATGCTCATTATGAGAGAGCTTACAGGCGGCCTTTACTTTGGTGACAGATTTACCAAGGAAGAAGAGGGAGAGCTTGTAGCTACAGATACTCTTGTTTACAGAGAGAGTGAGATCAGAAGAATTGCAATCCGTGCTTTTGATGTTGCAAGAAAGCGCAGAAAGAGCGTTATTAGCGTAGATAAGGCCAACGTTCTTGATTCTTCAAGACTTTGGAGAAAAGTTGTTGAAGAGGTAAAGAAAGACTATCCCGATGTGACACTTGAGCACATGCTCGTTGATAACTGTGCCATGCAGCTTGTAAAAGAGCCTACACAGTTTGACGTCGTTCTTACAGAGAACATGTTCGGTGATATTCTTTCCGATGAAGCAAGTATGATCACAGGATCTATCGGAATGCTTCCGAGTGCTTCACTTAACGATACAAGCTTCGGACTGTATGAACCCAGTCACGGAAGCGCTCCCGACATTGCGGGAAAAGATATTGCAAATCCCATTGCCACTGTACTTTCTGCGGCAATGATGCTCAGATATTCCTTTAACCTTGATAAGGAAGCGGATGCTATAGAAAATGCCGTTCGCAAGGTTTTGGAAGACGGTTACAGGACAACAGATCTTTTGCCTAAGGGTCAGGAAGATAACTTTAAACTTGTCGGTTGTCGCATGATGGGAGACTTATTGGTTGAACGGATCGGTAATTGCTAAAACTGAAAAGAAAATAAATGAACTTCTTCCACAAAGTCCAGAGGGAATGGCGGTTACTCTTTTTGTGATCGCGATGGCTTCTTATTATCTGTGGAGAATGTTTGCGATAACTCCGAATTACGATGAGCTTTACACATATTATAATTTTGTTTCGAGAGGCCCTTTGTATTCGGCTATACATTGGCCTCTTCCGAACAATCATGTGGGATATTCGATCCTTTCAGCGATGCTGTATCGTTGCGGCAATTCTTACATAGCTTTAAGGGGTGTGTCATATGTTGCAGCCATTGTAAATCTGATCCTTGTATACAGGATCTGCAGGAAGTATTATTCCCATGCGATTCCGTTCGGAGCTGTCGTGCTCTATGCATCGATGCAGATAGTGAATGATTACAGCGTGCTCGGAAGAGGATATACACTTGCTACGACATGTTTTCTTCTTTCGATATATTACATAGGTTATATTTGCAGGCTGGGAGCCGATAAGAAGTCGTATTACTATTTGTTCGGAGGAACGCTGGTTCTTGGAATGTATATTGTTCCGAGCAGCATATACTGGGTTGTGTCGGTATGGGCTTCGGGCGCTATATTTCTTTTCATCAATGCGATGAGAAGTAAGGACGTATACAGTTCAATCTCCGAAAATATCTATTACGGGAAACTTCGTAAGCTGCTTGATACAGCGGTAGTTTCTATGACGATTGTCATATTGTTATATATGATAATTTGGCTCGCGATCGGATCTAACATACTTGTGAGTTCAGAAGATCCTGTATTTTTTGAATTATCTCATTTTAGTGTTATTATTAAAGCGCCTCTTAAATCAGTCATGACCGGAATGAGGTATATGATGTCTCATTCTTATATCCAAAGGCTTTCTTCGGCGGCTTTTTGGAAAGGGTTATGGTCATGGTTTATGAGCCTTTTAAATTCTTTGGTGCCGAAGTTTAGCATCATGACACTTTTATTCCTGCTGATAAGCCTGGGATGCTTGTTTTATGAATGCTTTAAACATTTTGAATACAGCAGGACTGTGATCAATCTTGTTGTTATCGTAAACCTGATGTTTCTTGGCATTGTTTTATTTTCACTTCGTACATTGCCATATCTTCGCATTTTTGGTTATGTTGCATTTGTTATTGTCTTGTGCGTCTGCACGGCGCTTGAAAGACTAATAAATGTGGGCATAAGACTGTATAACCGCAGAAAACTCATCGCAAGAGGTGATGAGGGAATAAAATCTCATGAAGAGATAGAGACGGTTGAAAAAGGCGATAAATGGTATTCGGGTATAGGAATTTATATACCTGTTATTGTAATAGTGATACTTTTTATTTTCAGATTTTTTGACCCCGGATTTAGTTGTCAGATAGCTGAAAGAGAAAACAATGTGTTCAATACGCTTTATGTCGCTGAAGTGACAAAGAGACAAAGTATCGCAGTGTTAGACTGTGATCAGCAATATCTTCTAAAGTTTGGCTGGGATATTGATTGCGACAAGACAGACGTTGAAGGCGCCGATTGCGTGCTGCTTGATAAGAATATGTTTGATCCGAATTATAACGGAGACGACCTTTGGAAGTTTTATCAGACATATAGGACGATTGATTGGGATTACCTGTCTTCAATGCACGTAAGATATGAGAATGACAAATTTATTTTATATATCAAGTAAAAGGAGAAAAGATTATGGCTATGAACAGTGACAGAGTTATGGAGGGCGTTCAGCAGGCTCCTCACAGAAGTTTGTTTAATGCTCTTGGATTTACTGAAGAAGAGAGAAAAAGACCTCTTATTGGAATCGTTAGTTCCTATAATGAAATAGTTCCCGGACACATGAACCTTGATAAGATCACGGAAGCTGTAAAACTTGCGGTAGCAGAAGCGGGCGGTATGCCTGTTGTTGTTCCCGCTATTGCCGTATGTGACGGTATCGCAATGGGACACATCGGAATGAAGTATTCTCTTGTTACAAGAGACCTTATCGCGGACAGCACAGAGTGTCTTGCAACAGCTCATGCTTTTGACGGAATGGTATGCATTCCCAACTGCGACAAGAATGTTCCCGGTCTTCTTATGGCGGCTGCAAGGGTTAATATCCCTACAGTATTTGTATCAGGCGGCCCTATGATGGCAGGAAGAGTTGATGGACATAAGACATCTCTTTCTTCAATGTTTGAGGCTGTAGGAAGTGTTTCCGCAGGAAAAATGACAAACGAGAAGCTTTGTGAGTACGAAGAGAAGGCTTGTCCTACCTGCGGCTCATGTTCGGGTATGTATACTGCAAATTCAATGAACTGTCTTACAGAAGCAATCGGTATGGGACTTCCCGGAAACGGAACAATCCCCGCTGTTTACTCGGCACGTATCAGACTTGCCAAGCATGCCGGCTACGCAGTAATGAATCTTATCGAGAAGAATATCAGACCAAGAGATATCATGACAAAAGAGGCATTTATGAATGCAATGGCAATGGATATGGCTCTTGGATGTTCAACAAATACAATGCTTCACCTTCCTGCGATCGCGCATGAAGCAGGCGTTGATCTTAATATGGAAATCGCTAATGAAGTATCAAGCAGAACACCTAACCTTTGTCATCTTGCACCTGCAGGTCCCACATATATGGAAGACCTCAACGAGGCAGGCGGTGTACTTGCGGTTATGTCTGAGCTTGTTAAAAAGAACCTTATCAATACAGATCTTATCACGGTTACAGGTAAGACAATTAAAGAAAACCTTGAGGGCGTAAAGAATCTCAATCCCGAAGTTATCAGACCTATTGAGAATCCATACATGCAGTCGGGCGGAATTGCCGTTCTTAAGGGTAACATCGCTCCCGATACAGGCGTTGTCAAGAAGTCTGCTGTTGTTCCCGAGATGCTTGTTCATGAAGGACCTGCAAGAGTATTCGACTGTGAGGAAGATGCTATCGAGGCAATTCTTACAGGTAAGATTGTGGCAGGTGACGTTGTTGTTATCAGATATGAAGGACCAAAGGGCGGCCCCGGAATGAGAGAGATGCTCAATCCTACATCAGCTATTGCCGGAAGAGGACTCGGATCATCTGTTGCTCTTATTACGGATGGAAGATTCTCAGGAGCCAGCAGAGGAGCGTCTATCGGACATGTTTCTCCTGAGGCTGCTGTCGGCGGACCGATCGCTCTTATTGAGGAAGGCGATATCATCAGCATCGATATTCCTAACAATGCACTTAATGTTAAGGTTTCTGACGAAGAACTTGCCAAGAGAAGAGAAAAATGGCAGCCTAGAGAGCCTAAGATCACAACAGGTTACCTTGCAAGATACAGAGAACTTGTTACAAGCGGAAACAGAGGAGCAATCCTTGAGATTCCCGGAACTTCAAAATAATTCGAATAAATCTTATAGGATGGTACATTTAAAATGCAGTTAAACGGGTCACAGATAGTTTTAGAGTGTCTTAAAGAGCAGGGAGTAGATACCATATTCGGTTATCCCGGCGGAAGTATTCTTAATATTTATGATGAACTTTACAAGCAGAGTGATGATTTTCTTCATATCAGAACTTCTCATGAGCAGGGAGCTGCCCATGCTGCAGACGGATATGCAAGATCTACGGGTAAAGTCGGCGTATGTTTTGCGACAAGCGGCCCCGGAGCAACGAATCTTGTAACAGGTATTGCTACGGCATATATGGATTCTGTTCCTATGGTAGCGATAACGTGTAACGTAAATCTTCCTCTTTTGGGAAAAGATACTTTCCAGGAAGCTGATATTGCGGGAATAACTATGCCTATCACAAAGCATGGTTTTATCGTAAAAGACGTAAAAGAACTTGCTGATACTTTGAGGAAAGCATTTAAGATTGCAAGCACCGGAAGACCGGGTCCTGTTATTGTAGATATTACAAAAGATGTAACAGCAAAAAGCTGTGAATTTAAAAAAATAAAAAAAGTTGCTGACAAATCGACGATAAAGACATATACTGATGATAACATTAATGTAACAATCAAAATGTTAAAAGCATCAAAAAGACCTTTCATATATGTGGGAGGTGGTGCTATTATCTCCGGCGCTTCCAAAGAGGTATTGGAGTTTGCCGAGAAATTTGATTGTCCGGTTTGCGACACACTTATGGGCAAGGGGGCTTTCGACGGTACACATCCCCTTTATACCGGCATGATCGGTATGCACGGCACAAAAGCTTCCAATTATGGCGTAAGTGAGTGCGACCTGCTGGTTACTTTAGGAGCAAGATTTTCTGACAGAGTAACCGGTAACACTAAGACTTTTGCATCAAAAGCGAAGATTCTTCAGATAGATATCGACGCTGCTGAGATTAATAAGAATATCAGAACAAGTTATTCCATAGTCGGAGATCTGAAGGAGGTTCTTTCTGAGATAAACGCTAAGCTTGATCAGATGGATCACACCGAATGGAAGGAAAAGATAAACGGATACAAGGAAAAGTTTCCTTTGAGCTATGAGACGGATAAGCTCACATGTCCGTATATCATCGAGACACTTTATAAGCTTACTGAGGGTAATGCCATTGTTTCAACTGATGTAGGACAGCATCAGATGTGGACAGCCCAGTATTATAAGTTTAGAAAGCCAAGGACATTCCTTACATCAGGTGGCCTTGGAACTATGGGTTATGGACTTGGAGCATGTATTGGTGCAAAAGTAGGAAATCCTGATAAAGTCTGCGTAAATATTACGGGAGACGGATGCTTCAGGATGAACATGCAGGAGCTTGCGACTGCATCGGGTTACGGCCTTCCTATTGTTGAGATCATAATAAACAACAAAGTTCTGGGAATGGTAAGACAATGGCAGACACTGTTTTATGAAAAGCATTATTCTCAGACGGTATTTGAGGATAAGGTTGACTATTGTATGGTAGCCAAAGCACTTGGTTGTGAGGCTGTCAGGATCACCAAGAAGGAGGAAGTTGAACCTGCTCTTAAGAAGGCATTAAGTTCAAAAGTACCGATCGTCCTTGACTGTGTTATTGAAGAGGATGACAAGGTATTTCCGATGGTACCTGCAGGCGCTTCAATTAGTGAAGCTTTCGATGCAAGCGATATAGAAGGGGAGAAGTAATTATGTTTTGGGGAAAGAGAGTAAATGAATGTACGGACAAAATTAATCGGGCGCATTGTGCTCCTGATTATTTCGGCGCTGTTAGTGCTCTATTTGATCATCGGGTACTACTACAGCAAAGGATTTCCTTGTGCAGCTAAAGTAAACGGAATTAAATGCACAGGAAAAAGCGTAGCGGAGGTGAATTCCGAACTATGTAAAACAATTCAGTATCCGGGAATAAATGTTGTTGACAGAAACGGTTCAACATTGTTTATCAGTGCTGAGGACCTTGGGTTTACAGTGGATTATACCGAAGAACTCAATAAGTTTATTTCCGAGCAGAATGCTTTATCATGGGGAGTATATGTTTTTAAAGGACTGACAGGCTCTGTACAGCCCAGTATCAGTTATGATAAAGAAAAACTTGATAATATAATCGCCGGATGGGATATATTTGTTCCTGATGAAACAAGGGATGTCTCTATTGTTAATACAGAAAACGGGTATGAACTTAAGAATACTCTTTTGAGCACTCCCATAAGGGAAAATATAGCTCAGGTTGTAGGCGATGCAGCTATGCAGATGCAAGGTGAGCTGGATCTTTCTTCCGAACAGTTTGAAAACTGCTATGAACCCGTTACGCTTACGGAAGAACAGCAGACAATTGTTGATTTCTACGGAAAGTTACAGCGAATTCTTAATTGCGGCATTACTTATCAGTTTGGAAATGATACAATTCCGCTTAAGGGCGAAGTTGTTAATGGATTTCTTTTGACTTATGATCAGCTCTCGGGAGATGTTTATGACTATGAGAATCCCGGGCTTGGAAGATTTATTTCCGGAAGTAATGAAGTTGGCATTTCGGCGGACACTGTTCGTGACCTTGAAGGCTTTGCCGTTACTTCGGACAATGAGCCGCTTATATCTGAGGCAAGACTCTACGATTTCTTTTACCAGAAGCAGAAATTGTGCGATGTGCCGACTATGCTTAGGAGGTATCAGAACGGTGAAGATGTCGATATAATTTGCCCGAAAGACAGAAACGGCAGTACTTTTGTATTTGATCATAATGCCGAATATAAACACTTGAAGGAAGCTTTTATGTCGGGATCGTTTGAACAGGAAGAGACCAGAAATCTTACGAATCCGAAGAAAGTTGATTTCTTCAATGCCAAGAAAGCACTTGGCGGAACATATATTGAACTTGATATAGCGAACCAACACCTGTATTATTATAGGAATGGAGAAGTCTATATAGATACTTTGATAGTATCCGGTACTATGCTTGGAGGTCACGGTACTCCTGCAGGTCTTTTCCATGTATATGATAAGCAAAGAAACAAAGTATTAGTAGGAGAGGACTATGAATGTCCGGTTGAATATTGGATGCGTTTGACCGACACTGGAGTAGGTATTCATGATGCTTGGTGGCAGGAATCGTTTGGCGGTGAGATATATCGTGAATCAGGATCGCACGGATGCATAAATTGCCCTCCTTACATAGCTCGTCTTCTCTATGAAAATGTTAAAGAGCAGACACCGGTTATTGTTTATTACAGAAGCTCGGTGACTTACTCATACTAGTGTTCTGTCAGGGCGATCGGACGGTCAGTCGGGCGGATCACTTAAAGAATACGAGAGAGTGAATGAAAGATAAGACTAAACTAATCGTGCGAATTGCAGCCCCGGCTTTTGCCGGATTGGTTGTGCTGTATCTGATCATCGGATATTTTTACAGCAAAGGTTTCCCTTGCTGCACCTGGGTTAATGGGGTGTATTGCACGGGAAAGAGTGTTGAACAGGTTAATTCCGAATTATGCAGTAAATTTGATTATAAAGGAATAACCATTAAGGATCAGAACGGTGCAACACTTTTTGTAAGCGCTGAGGATATGGATTTTAACATAGATTATACGGATGCGCTCAAAGAGTTTATTAAGAATCAAAATGCTTTGTCATGGGGAATATATATTTTTAAGGGACTTGCCGGCCAGGTTGAGCCCAACATTACCTGTGACGAGAAGAAACTTGCAAAGATAGTTGGGGATTGGGAAATATTTGTACCTCAGGATACTCTGGATGTGTCCATTGTTAAAAACGATAAAGGGTACGAGCTTAAGAACGAATTATTGTCGGTTCCGAATAAGGACAATATTATTAAGGCTGTAGATGTCGCTGCGCTTAATGCTGCGGAAGATATAGATCTTAATGCAAAGGAGTATAAAGACTGTTACGGACCTATCAAACCTAATGCCACGCAGCAGGAAGTTATCGATCTTTATTCGAAGATTGAACCGATCATTAACTGCAATATTACTTATGTGTATGGAAGTAAAAAGATTCCTTTGAAAGACGGAACCGCAAGTAAATTCTTGCTTACGAACGAGGAAATGAAGGAAGGCATGGAAGATTATGAGTACGATAATCCGGGACGCGGCCGTTATATTGCGGGCAGCTCAGAAGTGGGCCTTTCGGATGTTCGTAATCTTCAGGGATTCGCGGTTACTCAGAATGGTGATCCTTTGATCTCCGAAGCGAGAATTTATGATTTCTTTTATAAGATGGTTAAGGCCGGTTATACCGCAGACGCTCTTGAACGCTACAAGAACGGCGAGGATGTTGAGATAATGGTTCCCAAGAATAATCGTGCCGGAAATCCGAAAATCTTTGATAACGTCGCTGAATATAATTACCTGAAGAAGGTATTTATTTCAGGAGCGGGCAATACGAAGATTGACGAAAAGAAAGATGACAAGAAGGACGATAAAAAAGAAGAAAACAACGCTGAGACCGGAGAAGAAGTAAGGGAACTTACCAATGAGAAAAAGGTCGATTGCATCGATGCCAAAAAAGATCTTGGTGATACATATATTGAAGTGGATGTTACCAATCAGCATTTGTATTACTATGTGAACGGAGCGGTAAGTATCGAGACAGATATTGTTACCGGTGATATGTCCAAGGGACACGGAACTCCGAGTGGATTCTATAATGCTTACGATAAGCAGAGAGAGAAGACACTTAAAGGCGATGATTATGAGACACTTGTTCATTATTGGATGAGACTTAATAATGCGGGAATCGGAATTCACGACGCATACTGGAAGCATGAATTCGGAGGCGATGTCTATTTGCATAACGGATCGCACGGATGCATAAACTGTCCTCCGGACATGGCGGAACTGTTGTGGAACAATGTAAAAAATAAGACACCGGTAATCGTTTATTACAGATGATCGGTAAATTATTCATAAGTTTTATATGAGAATGTATTTATGAAATTTTCTCGACGATGTTTATGGACGTTGTCGAGAAAATTTTTTTAAAAAATATGCAGAAAAAATTTAAAAAAATTGAGAAAAATTTCAATTTTTTGAGAGGACGTTTTTGAGAGATATAATAAAAATAAATTTGCTCAAACGCAGTTAATATATGTACTTACAGAAAAATGATTCACGGATGAATAAAAAAGTGTGTATTAATAATGCGACTAAAAATAATAAAATAACACGCATTATGGAATGACATTCTTGACATTTTTTTATTTGAGTATAGAATGAAATTTATGAGTTATTTTAGTAAGCTAAACTATTAAATCGTCTATAGGAGGACAAAAAGAAATGTCTAGAGTTTATAATTTTTCTGCCGGCCCGGCAGTGCTTCCTGAGGAAGTGCTTAAGAAAGCAGCAGCAGAGATGCTTGATTACAACGGATGTGGTATGTCTATCAACGAGATGAGCCACAGATCAAAGACTTTCGATGAAGTTATTCAGACTGCAGAGCAGGATATCAGGGATCTTATGAACATCCCCGACAATTATAAGGTTCTCTTTTTACAGGGAGGCGCAAGCCAGCAGTTCGCAGCAGTTCCTCTTAACCTTATGAAGAACGGCAAGGCTGCATATATTGTAACAGGTCAGTGGGCTAAGAAGGCTTATCAGGAGGCTCAGAAGTACGGAGAGGCTATCGAGGTTGCTTCAAGTGCCGATAAGACTTTCTCATACATTCCCGATTGCTCAGATCTTGATATTCCTGAGGATGCTGACTACGTTTATATTTGTGAGAATAATACAATTTACGGAACAAAGTTCAAAACACTTCCCAACACAAAGGGACATATTCTTGTTTCTGACGTATCATCATGCTTCCTTTCAGAGCCTGTTGATGTAACAAAGTATGGCGTTATCTACGGTGGCGTTCAGAAGAACGTTGGACCTGCAGGTCTTGTTATCGCTATTATCAGAGAAGATCTCATTACTGATGATGTTCCCGCATACACACCTACAATGCTTAAGTGGAAGACTCAGGCTGACAACGGATCTCTTTACAACACACCTAACTGCTGGAGTATCTACATGTGTGGTCTCGTATTCAAGTGGCTCAAGGAACAGGGCGGTCTTGAGGAGATGAAGAAGAGAAATGAAGCTAAGGCTAAGGTTCTTTATGATTATCTCGATCAGAGCAAGATGTTCAAGGGAACAGTAAGACCTGAGGACAGATCACTTATGAACGTTCCTTTCGTTACAGACAGCGAAGAGCTCAATGCTAAGTTCATCAAGGAAGCTACAGCTGCAGGATTTGTAAGCCTTAAGGGACACAGAACTGTTGGCGGTATGAGAGCTAGTATCTATAACGCAATGCCTATCGAGGGCGTTCAGAAACTCGTAGAATTCATGGCTAAGTTTGAGAAGGAGAACAGCTGATATGTACAAGTATAAATGCATGAACCCGATTGCAAAGATCGGTCTTAATAATTTCACAGATGAGTACCAGACAGTAGATAATGTTGATGACGCAGAAGGCATTCTTGTTAGAAGTGCCAACATGCTTGAGATGGAGTTCTCAGATAACCTTCTTGCTATCGCAAGAGCAGGTGCAGGCGTAAACAATATTCCTCTCGACAGATGTGCTGAGAAGGGTATTGTTGTATTCAACACTCCCGGTGCAAATGCTAACGGTGTTAAGGAGATGGTTCTTGCTGCAATGCTTATCGCATCAAGAGATATCATCGGAGGAACTGAGTGGGTTAAGGCAAATGCAGGCGATCCTGACATTGCAAAGCTCACAGAGAAGTCAAAGAAGAAGTTCGCAGGAACTGAGATCTTTGGTAAGAAGCTTGGTATCATCGGACTCGGAGCTATCGGTGTAAGAGTTGCGAATGCTGCAAGACAGCTTGGTATGGATGTTTACGGATACGATCCTTATCTTTCAATCGATGCTGCTTGGAGACTTTCATCTGACGTTAAGCACGTAACAAATGTTGATGATATCTATTCAAAGTGCGACATCATCACTGTTCATGTTCCTGCGCTTGATTCAACAAAGGGAATGATCAATGCCGAAGCAATTGCTAAGATGAAGAAGGGTGTTATCATTATCAACCTTGCAAGAGATATCCTCTGCAACGAAGTTGATGTTCTTGCAGGAATCAATTCAGGTAAGATCCGCAAGTATGTAACGGATTTCCCGAACCCTACAACATCAGGTCACGACGGATGTATCGTTATTCCTCACCTTGGAGCATCTACAGAGGAGTCTGAGGATAACTGTGCGGTTAAGGCTGTACTTGAGCTTAAGGATTACCTTGAGAACGGTAACATCAATAATTCTGTTAACTATCCCGGATGTGATATGGGAATTGCAACAAAGCCCAGAATTGCTATTTTCCACAAGAATGTAGCAAATATGATCAGCCAGTTTACAACAGTACTCGGCGAGGCCGGTTATAATATTTCAGATATGACTAATAAGTCAAAGGGTGATTTTGCTTATACTCTTATTGACCTTGAAGACAAGATAACAGATACACTTATCAAGAAAATGGAAAAGATTGACGGTGTTATCAGAGTCAGAGTTGTAAAGAAGGAAGCATAATTATGGCAGACATCAAACCTTTTAAAGCGTATAGACCAACAAAGGATAATGTGGGAAGAGTTTCGGCTCTTCCCTATGATGTTTTTAGCAGGAAAGAAGCATATGAAGAGGTAAAAAAGAATCCCGATTCATTTCTTGCTATAGACAGACCGGAAACTCAGTTCGCTGAGGACTACGATATGTATGCTCCGGAAGTGTATCAGAAGGCACATGATATGCTCTGGGGACAGATTGAAAGCGGCGTCTTTGAACAGGACGAAACTAACTGCTATTACATTTATGAGCAGACAATGAATGGCAGAACACAGACAGGTATTGTTGCATGTGCATCTATTGATGATTATCTGAACAATGTTATCAAGAAGCACGAGAATACCAGAGCTGAAAAAGAAGAAGACAGGATCAAGCATGTTTATACCTGTGAAGCACAGACGGGACCTATCTTTTTGTGCTACAGAAATAACAAGATGCTTAGCGACCTTGTTGCAAAGATCAAGGAAGTTGACGAACCTGTTTACGATTTCAAATCTGATGACGGTGTTAAGAACAGGGTTTGGATTATTTCTGATCTTGAAGAAACCGATACAATTTGCAGAGTGTTTGCAACAATAGACAGTATCTATATTGCGGACGGACATCACAGATGTGCTTCTGCAGTCAAAGTTGGGCTTAAAAAGAGAGAAGAGAACGCCGGTAAGGTAAAGGGAAAGCAGCAGTATGATTATTTCCTCTCAGTTCTTTTCCCTGACAATGAGCTCATGATCATGGATTATAACAGAGTTGTAAAAGATCTTAACGGACTTACAGCCGGTGAGTTCCTTGGTAAGCTTGAAGATATGTTTGATATCGAAAAAGCTTCTGACGCGGTTAAGCCTTCATGCAAGGGCGAGTTTGGCCTTTTCCTTGAAGATAACTGGTACAAGCTTGTTGCAAAAGAGCATATTAAAAAGAGCGATGCGGTTGAAGGTCTTGATGTATCTCTTTTGCAGAATGAGGTCCTTTCTCCTATTCTTGGAATCGGTGATCCGAGGACGGATAAGAGAATTGATTTCGTTGGCGGAATAAGAGGACTTAAGGAGCTTGAGGACAGGTGCCACAAGGATATGAAGCTTGCGTTTTCGATGTATCCGACATCAATTGCTGAACTGTTTGATGTTGCGGACGCGGAAAGGCTCATGCCTCCCAAGTCAACATGGTTTGAACCAAAGCTTCTCAGCGGATTATTTATACATGCTTTGATATAAAATCAAAGCATGTATGCAGATATCATGTAAAATTGTCTGAGCAAATCATGCAATTAATGGTACAATTAACTAAATAAAGGTTATATTCAGATTGTATTTAGATTGTATTTGATTTGGAGGGCATCACAGTGAACAGTAAATTGTACAAGATGATGAATTGGCCGGAAATTGAGGAAATTATCTACTCTGACGGAGATAATCCTCACAGAATACTTGGAGCGCATAAGGTGGGTTCCAATTATCTTGTTCAGGCTTTTTTTCCTGATGCTGTATCTGTAAGCGTGTATGTCGACAATCATAAGAAGTCGTACGAGATGGAACTTGCCGATGAGGCGGGATTCTATGCTGCGATTGTTCCTTATGTTGAGAAGTTAAAATACAAATTTATTATTAAGGGTGTTGGCGGTAGCGAGACTACCGTTGTAGATCCTTATTCTTTCGAACCGCTTCTTGAGCGCGAAGATTTTATCAAGTTTGGAAGCGGGATTCATTATCATATCTATGAAAAACTCGGAGCTCATCCGATGAGGCGCGGAGGTGTGAACGGAACGCAGTTTGCTGTCTGGGCACCTTCTGCAGCCAGGGTGAGTGTTATCGGTGATTTCAATAATTGGGACGGACGTCTTTGCCAGATGCGAAGGCTTGATCCTATCGGTATTTTTGAGATATTTATCCCGGGAACAAAAGAAAATGACGGCTATCAGTTCGAGATAAAGACAAGAAGCGGTCTTGTGTTTAAGAGACCCGATCCTTATGCGACTGAGTCGAAGGGCGAAAACGGTATTATTTCTGTAATTAATAAGCCGAGATCTATTGCGTGGACGGATCAGAAGTGGATGACGCAGCGCAGAAAGTTTGATAAGGATATGAGTTCTCTTTCTATCTGTGAGATTTCTATCGAGGCGTTTGCGGACAGACATAACGGCAAGACCGGATTTAAAGAGATTACGGCGGATATATTGGAATATGTAAAAAATCACGGCTTTGATACGGTTGAGCTTATGCCTGTAATGAAGCATGTGCCGGAGCATTTTTATCATATTCTTAATTTCTACGCGTTGGATGAATCGAACGGAACTGCGGAAGATTTTATGAACTTTGTAAATACGATGCACAACGAAGGCATCAGGGTAATTCTTGACTGGGTTCCGACATTCTTCCCTAAGGCATCGTTTGGACTTAGTGATTTTGACGGAAAGACTTTATATGAATATGAGGATCCGAGAGTGGGCATCCGTCCTAAGTCGGGAGATCTTATTTTTGACTACGGAAGGAAAGAAGTTACGAATTTCCTTATTTCGAATGCTCTTTTCTGGATTGAGAACTATCATGTGGACGGTCTTAGAACGTCGGATATCTCAAGGATTCTTTATCTTGATTATGACAGAAAGCCCGGCGAGTGGATGCCGAATATTTATGGCGGAAACGAGAATCTGGAGGCTCTTGAGTTTCTTAAGCAGCTGACGGAGAATGTGCATAAGAATAATCCGGGAGTTCTTTTGATCACAAAAGAGACTGCGTGCTGGCCTCAGGTTACCGATTCTGTTGAGAACGGCGGACTTGGCTTTGATTATAAGTGGAACAACGGCTGGACAAGGGATTTCCTCAGCTATATGAGAAACGATCCGCTGTTTAGGGCGGGACATCACGATGAGCTGACATTCAGCATGATCTATTGCTACACTGAGCGATTTGTTCTTGCATTTACGCATGAGGAGCTTGAGAAAGGGCTTGAGGGGCTGTATTATATGATGCCCGGAGATTCCTATCAGAAGCTTGCAAATTTGCGACTTGCGCTCAGTTATATGATGGTGCATCCCGGCAGAAAGCACATTTACATGGAGCCTGATGCGCTTACGATCGACCAGGCGGTTTATATTGAAAATATGCTCAGTAAGTTGAATGAGATATACAAGGCTAAGCCGGCACTTCACGAGGCGGACAGCTCAAACGACGGCTTTGAATGGATCAACAATATGGCGGCCGATGAATGTATGGTCTCTTTTGCAAGGAAGAGTTCCGATGAAAAAGAGATGCTTATCGTTGTTGCCAATATGGCCGGAATTGAGAGAGAGATTGAGGTCGGCGTTCCCGCTGACGGAAGATATACGGAGGTCTTTAACAGTGATGACATTTCTTACGGCGGAAGCGGGCTGCTTAACGAAGGCAAGCTTGCTGCTGTCAGAAAAGAAGTTGACGGAAGAGATTATTCTTTGAAACTTAGACTTGCCGCTGTTACCCTTGCGATTTTCAGCTACGTTCCTTATTCCGAGCAGGAGAAAAAAATCCGCGCGATAAAAGAGGAAGAAGAAATTAAGAAGGAACAGGAGCGCAAAGAAAAGATCGAGGCTTTGAAAGAAAAACAGAATGAAGAAGAGAGGAAGCTTTTGAACGAGCTTAAGCTCAAGTATGAAAAAGAACTTGCGGAACAGGAGCGGGCTATCGAAGAAAAGTACGAAAAGATAGAGGAAGAGCGAATCTGCGATATTGTCTCTAAGGAAGCAATAAAAAGTATTTCCGGAAAGTCGCCAGGCAAACGTAAAGCATCGAAGAAGAAATAGAATAAGTGTGCGGACAGATGAAAAAGTTGAAAAAATCTTTTTTATCTGTCCGTTTTTTTGAATCAAAAAATGTATACATAGAGTATACTTTTTATATGAAAATTATTCTTATTGTTGAGAACTCGACAGAATGGGGAAGGGAAAAATGGAATATAAAAAAATAGTAACTTTACTTGAAGAGCTTGAATTATTGCTAAAAAAATACGGGGATAATTCGATTATATATTCATATAGGATTGTTCAAAATCTAATTGAAATACTTAATTCAGATGCGACAGAATCAGAAAAAAAGGATTTCTTTATACGAGGATATAATCAGTTATATCCAGGAAAAGGTGGGCTTTCGGAGTTTTATGTTTGGGATAATGACTATGAAAAGAGAATGGAGATAAATGAACCATTTGATAGAATCCATGATAGCTTATGGGAGATAGTAAGAGAATATGGTGCTTAGAAGTTGAATATACTAGTACATTGTTAGCAAAATTAACTGGATTAATTTGCTGAATGCTATCGAGTAAGTAGTAATGGATTTGGTATAGTTATTTAAAGTAACGATGTATTAGGAAACACAATTATTCATGCTTTGAAATCAGATTTTTGAATTAAAAAACAATCAAAAAATAGCAGCCATGCAGCATTTAATAAACTTCCGGCATGGTTGCTATCTTTTTTTAGAGCTGGAAAAGGGACTTGAACCCTCGACCTACTGATTACGAATCAGTTGCGCTACCAACTGCGCTATTCCAGCACATGTGAGTCATAAAATTCACACAAAAGAGATTATACAATCCTTAATGGCTTTTTGCAAGGTGGAAAATGCTTAGTATGCACAGCTTTTGATATGTTCATTAAACTCCCAAATGGCAGGAAGGCATATTTTTAAACATTGTGAGAGAGCTTAGCTTTTCATGAGGTTTCCGGAAATGCCACAAAAATTCTGCTTTGAGGCTCACTGTTTGACGGCCGACTTCGTAGAAGTCGACCGGAGTTTTGAGCCGATAGAATTTTTGTGACATTTTTGGAAAACCATGAAAACAAGCGATGGAACAGTTTAAATATATACCTTCCTGTTATTTGGGAGTGCAAGAACACTACAAACAGCCTGTGCAAGATAAACAATATTCGCGGAAAGCCGCAATTTGTGATATAATTTTAAGTTGAAAAATTATTTTTATGTGATAACGCACGTTTGGTGCATATTTCAGAGAGGACTATTCAATGAAAGAATTAAAAGATTACGTCAGAACTATTCCCAATTTCCCTGAAGAAGGTATTATGTTCAGAGATATTACATCGGTACTTCAGGATCCCGACGGATTCAAGCTTGCCATCGATGAGATGATGGACCTTGTAAAGGATCTTGATTTTGATGTTGTTTTGGGCGCTGAGTCAAGAGGATTCATTTTCAGTGCACCTATTGCATATGCAAGAGGAAAGGGACTTGTTCCTGTTCGTAAGAAGGGAAAACTTCCTTGCGAGACTATTGAAGTTGAATATGACCTTGAGTACGGAAAGGCTGTACTCGAACTTCATAAGGATGCTATCAAGCCCGGACAGAAGGTTCTTTTGGTAGACGATCTTATGGCTACAGGCGGAACAATCGAGGCTATGATCAAGCTCGTTGAGAAGCTTGGCGGTGAAGTTGCAGGAATCCTTGTTCTCATGGAACTTAAGGGATTAAAGGGCAGAGAGAGACTCAGTAAGTACAGACTTGATTCTGCAATAAGCTACGAAGGGAAGTAATTTGCATGCCACAGGACTTCGATGATGGAAAAATTGAAGCCATTGAGGAATTCCAATCGCCTGACAAACTATATGAAGGACTTATTGCGAGGGTAAGAAAATACCATCCGTCCGACGACATTACTCTAATTGAAAAGGCGTATCAGGAAGCGGCTGAGGCTCATAAGGAGCAGCTTAGAAAATCGGGTGAACCATATATAATTCACCCTCTTTGTGTTGCCATAATTTTGGCAGATCTTGAAATGGACAAAGAGACTATAGCTGCGGGCCTGCTTCATGACGTCGTTGAAGATACCATACTTACCAAAGAGCAGATAGAAGAGAGTTTTGGAGCCGATGTTGCGCTCTTGGTTGACGGTGTTACAAAGCTGACTGCTTTGCAGCTTCATGCCAACAGCGATATGGGTAACAAGACTCAGGAACAGATAGATATGCAGGCGCAGAACCTGCGTAAGATGTTTCTTGCTATGGCAAAGGATATCAGAGTTATTCTTATCAAGCTTGCGGACAGACTTCACAATATGCGCACGCTTGAGCATATGCCTCCCGTGAAACAGTCGAGGATAGCGCAGGAGACTCTTGATATTTATTCACCTATAGCCGGAAGGCTTGGTATCAGCCGTATCAAGGTTGAACTTGACGATCTTTCGCTTAAATATCTTAAGCCCGACATTTACTACGATCTTGTTGAAAAGGTTGCGATCAGAAAAAACGAGAGAGAAAAGTATGTTGAGGATATTTGCGTTAAGGTAAGAGAGGCTATTGCAGACGCCGGTATTTCCGGAGAAGTAAACGGAAGAGTTAAGCATTTTTTCAGCATCTATAAGAAAATGCGCAATCAGAACAAGACTCTTGATCAGATATACGATCTTTTCGCAATAAGGATCATTGTCGGAACTGTTAAGGATTGTTATGCGGCACTTGGTGTTATTCATGAGATGTATAAACCGATTCCCGGAAGATTTAAAGATTACATCGCAATGCCTAAGCCTAACATGTATCAGTCGCTTCATACGACACTTATCGGTCAGACAGGACAGCCTTTCGAAATTCAGATAAGAACTTATGACATGCACAGAGCTGCTGAATACGGTATCGCTGCGCACTGGAAGTATAAAGAAGCTTCGGATGGCAAAAAAGCTGAAAACGGCGAAGAGGAGAAGCTCACATGGCTTCGTCAGATCTTGGAATGGCAACAGGACATGTCTGACAACCAGGAGTTTATGAATCTCTTGAAGAGTGATCTTAATCTCTTTTCAGAGGATGTTTATTGCTTTACTCCTACGGGAGAAGTTAAGAATCTGCCGGCAGGCTCCACACCTATCGACTTTGCGTACAGCGTTCATTCCGCTGTGGGCAATAAGATGATTGGTGCCAAGGTTAACGGCAAGCTCGTTCCGATTGATTATAAGATTCAGAACGGCGACAGAGTTGAGGTTATCACCAGCCAGAATTCAAGGGGGCCCAGCAGAGACTGGCTCGCCATTGCGAAGGCTACTTCAACCAAAAACAAGATCAATCAGTGGTTCAGAAATGAACTTAAGGAAGAGAATATCGCAAAAGGAAGAGACCTTCTCATCGAGTATTGTAAGAGTAAGGGAATAGATCTTTTTGCAATATCCAAGCCTGAATTCCAGGCTATAGTAATAAATAAATACGGATTCCATGATTGGAATGCCGTGCTTGCGGCTGTTGGACACGGCGGACTTAAAGAGGGCCAGATCATCAACAAGATGCTTGAGCTTGGTGAAAAGGATCACAAGCGCAACATGACTGATGAAGAGGTTCTTGCAGCAGTTGCCGAGTCAAATATCACGCCTCAGGTTTCAAGTTCCGATAATGCCATCATCGTTAAGGGCGTTCATGATGTTGCAGTCAGATTTTCAAAGTGTTGCAATCCTGTTCCCGGCGATGAGATATGCGGTTTTGTAACAAGAGGCCGCGGAGTGTCGATTCACAGAAGAGATTGTGTCAATGTTATTAAGATGCAGGAAGAGGACAAGACAAGGCTTATTGAAGCAAAGTGGCAGTCCGATTCCCAGAGCGGTGGAAAGTATGTTGCGACTATCAAGATATTTGCCAATAACAGAAACGGTCTTCTGGCCGATATTTCCAGGGCACTTACGGAAAAAGATATTGATATCATTTCAATGAACACAAGAACAAGTAAACAGGGACTTGCCACAATGGAGATGTCTTTCAAGGTTTCTTCGAGAGGACAGCTTCGCGGCATTGTCGATAAGATCAGAATGATCGAAAGCGTAATTGACATCGAAAGGACTACGGGTTGATGAGTAAGCATAATATACAAGTCGGAGTTTTGACTCTGGGAATGGTGGCTACAAACTGCTATTTTGTTTTTGATGCGGATAATACCGATGAAAATGGCAAAAAGCATGCTATCGTTTTTGACCCTGCGGACGCCGGTGCGAAGATTTATGATGAACTTTCGAAAAATGATATTGTTGTTGATCTGATTCTTTTAACCCATGGTCATTTTGACCATATAATGGGAATTCCTGAGCTTAAAGAACTTACGGGTGCAAAGGTTGGATGTTATGAGAAGGAAGCTGCTATATGCAGCGATCCTCATCTCAACCTTTCTGTTTCTTTTGGCAGTAATTTTGGCGTTAAGCCTGATATTACATATAAAGATGGCGATGTTATCGAAGCTGCGGGACTTTCCTGCAAGCTTATCGCTACACCCGGTCATACATCGGGCGGATGTTGCTATCACTTTGAAGATGATAATGTACTTATTAGCGGAGATACATTATTCGAAGAATCGGTCGGAAGAACCGATTTTCCTACGAGTTCTACAAGTGAGCTTGTAAGGTCTATACGAGAAAAGTTATTTATCCTTCCGGATGAAACAATCGTTTATCCGGGACACGGAGAGATGACCAGTATCGGACATGAAAAAGAGTACAATCCTTATGCATAATATGATCAAGATAATTATTCCCGAAGATAAATACGGATATGATATACATTCGCTTTTTAAAGCTTTTTTTCCTGAGGAGAATGTTAAAGTCATTGTTTCTCCCGACGGAAATTACGAGGCTGAAGAAGGCGATAAAATCTATAATATAGATGTTTCCGTTTCGAAAAACGATCTTAAAAAGAATATATACAGGCTCCTTAGTCTTGAGACCAAAAAAGAGCTCCCGTGGGGGAATCTTACGGGTATAAGGCCGACCAGAATTGTTATGAACCTCATCGAGCAGAATATGAGCGATGAGGATATATTTATGTATATGAAAGACAATTATTATACGAGTGATGAGAAAACTGCGCTCAGTCTTTCGATTGCACACAGGGAAAAAGAGATATTAAAAAATATCGATTATGACAACGGTTACAGTCTTTACATCGGTATTCCTTTTTGCCCGACAACATGTCTTTACTGCTCGTTTACGTCGTATCCGATCTGCTCGTATGCGAATATAGTCGATGATTATCTTAAGTGCATAATGAAAGAGATTGATTATGTGGCTGAGAATTTCAAGGGCAAGACACTTGATACGATCTATGTCGGAGGGGGAACACCCACAACGCTTCTTCCGGAGCAGATAGAAAGGCTCCTTGGATATGTTTACGATAAGCTTGATGTGTCAAAGGTAAAAGAGCTTACGGTTGAGTCGGGACGCCCTGATTCGATCACAAGAGAAAAGCTTGCGACCATGAAAAAAATGGGCGTTACAAGAATTTCCGTAAATCCCCAGACTATGAGGGATAAGACGCTTGAACTCATCGGAAGAAGGCACACTGTAAGCCAGCTTATCGATGCCTATAATATGGCAAGAGAAGAAGGTTTTGATAATATTAACATGGATATTATCCTTGGACTTCCTTATGAAACTGCAGATGATGTCAGATATACCATGGATGAGATAAAAAAGCTTGATCCCGACGACCTTACGGTTCATTCTCTTGCGATCAAAAGAGGATCCAGGCTTGCCGAAGTTCTGAAGCAAAAAGAATTAAAAGGTGAACTAAAAGGAGATGTCTTTTCATCTATCCAAAATACTGAAGAGATGATGAAGATTGCATCCGAGGGAGCACTTTCCATGGGGCTTACACCGTATTATCTGTACAGGCAGAAAAATATAAGCGGTAATTTTGAAAATACGGGTTATGCGCGTCCGGGAAAAGCGGGAATCTACAATATACTTATTAATGAAGAAGTTCAGTCAATTGTTGCACTTGGTGCGGGAACCGTAACAAAGAGAGTGTACGGATATGACGGCAGAATAGAGAGATGTGATAATGTTAAAGATGTTAAACTCTACATGTCGCAGATTGATGAAATGATTCAGAGAAAGAAAAATCTATTTTCATAATTTAAAATTAAAAAACGGAGGTTTTATTTTATGGGAAATGTAAGAATTATAGATCTTAAAAGAAGTATTTTTGAGAGTAACGACGAGGATGCGAACAAGTTAAGAGAAGAGTTAAAAAGAAGCAAGACATTTCTTTTGAATCTAATGTCATCCCCGGGAGCAGGAAAGACAACGACTCTTTCACAGACAATATCCAAACTTAAGGATAAATACCGCATTGGCGTTATGGAAGCCGATATAGATTCAGACGTTGACGCACTTAAGATACAGGAGACGGGCGTAAAGGCAATCCAGCTCCATACCGGCGGAATGTGTCATCTTGATGCCGACATGACAAGGCAGGGTATCAATGCTCTCGGAGTAGAAGACGTTGATTTTGCTATACTTGAGAATGTCGGAAATCTTGTTTGTCCCGCGGAGTTTGATACCGGAAGTACCAAGAACGCCATGATCCTCTCTGTGCCTGAGGGAGATGATAAGCCTCTTAAGTATCCACTGATGTTTTCTATATGTGACGTGGTTTTGATAAATAAGATCGATGTCATGCCATATTTTAATTTTGACCTCGAAAAATGCAAAGAATACGTTTGGATGAGAAATCCCAAAGCCAAGATAATTCCTATATGTGCGAAGACCGGTGAGGGCTTTGATGAGTGGATTTCCTGGCTTTCTGAAAACATAGACAATGCAATCGATGGTCGGAACTAGAATTGATGCAATTTTATAATATCTACTGTTTTTGTTTAGAGAATTTTTATAAAATATGCATAAAACTGCACCAATACTCGCAAATCCTACACTGACATTTGTGTATTATGACTAAGATGTCTTGAAAAAAATAGACCCCCGTAGTAAAAATGTATAAGGGTTTTGTTTAGGAAATTGTGGCATGTGTTTCATGGTTTTTTTCTTAAACTAATAGGGGGATTTGCTATGGATATGGCGTTCTTAGGGGATTTAGTGATTAATGTCTACACATTGTTTCTGTCTCTTATGTTACTGTTCTTCCAGGAGAGGGGCAGAAAGTCACATTCCAGTGTAGCTTATATCAGGTTGATCGGAATACTGGCCATCTTGGTCGGGGTTTCCGCTTTGAGAGACGTTGCAAGTCTTTCAGACGGAAACTTCATATTCCTTTCGAAGTTGTCCAATTATCTGATATATGCCCTGGATCCGTTCAGCTTCCTGTTTGCAATTAAATATATTGACAGTTTCGTTACCGCCGATGACAGGAACGGCCGAAACGCATATATTAACCCTATTATGATCTATGCGATCTTTAACTGCATACTTGTCGCTCTCGATGCGCATCTGTCCAAAGGGTGGTTTTATATAAGCTACAAGACGGGTTATGAGAAGGGAAGTTTGTATATGTTAAGACTTTTTATGCAGATCATGTCATGTGCGATAATTTTCGCGTTTATAACTGTATATAAGAGCTACATTCACAAATGGTACGTGGCTCCGATACAAGCTCTTCCGGTTATTTTAGTCACGGGAGAATTTCTACAGTATTTTATTCCGTATATCAATTTCGCCTACGCATCTTCTGTGTTCGCGTTTATGGTTCTCTTTATCTATGTTCAGAGAAGAGATATCCATATGGATTACCTGACGGGTACGGTGAACAGGAGAGGAATAGATGCCGCGCTTCGAAGGGCTATGGCCGACAGTGCCGAGAATCCTTTCTGTGCGGTCATGATCGATATTGATTACTTTAAGCTCATAAACGATAATTTTGGACATAAGGTCGGAGATGAGGTTCTTGAGGGTATCGCGGCTATTCTTCTTAACACATTTGACAAGAAGGATGTAGTCGGAAGATATGGCGGAGACGAGTTCTGCATTATAACTCATATGACCGATGAACTCGAGATTGAAAAGAGAATTCATCAGGTTAAAAAACTTGTTGAAGATTTTGAGTGGAGCAACCGTGGTAAAATGGATCTTTCAGTGAGTGCCGGAATTGCCATTTACAGCAAGGAAATGGATATGCACGGCAAAGATTTCATGGAATTTGTTGACAGCAGAATGTATGAGGAAAAGGCGCTTCATCATCTGTCCAAGCAGGTTAAGGTGGCAGCAAATTGATAATAATTTATTAAAGGGGTTGACGAAAACTTTAAAAATGTATATTAATAAGAACGTGAGTTTTAAGCGGAACTAACATAATTAACAATTAATATATATGAAGGGGCATAATTTAAACAATGGCAAGTAGCAAGCGTACAGCGGATAAGAAAAATTCGCTTCTTATTGTTGAGTCACCCACAAAGGTTAAAGCTATAAAGAAGTTTTTGGGCTCAGGATATGAAGTTGCGGCAAGTAACGGTCATGTCAGAGATCTTCCGAGAAGTCAGATGGGGGTAGATATTAATAATGACTTCGAGCCTAAATATATAACCATCAGGGGAAAGGGCGATGTTCTCGCTACTCTCAGAAAGCAGGTCAAGAAGGCCAAGTGCGTATATCTCGCAACTGACCCGGACCGAGAGGGTGAAGCAATTTCATGGCACCTTATCTCGGCTCTTAAATTAAACGAATCAGATGTTAAGATACAGAGAGTGACATTCAATGAGATCACCAAGAATGCCGTCAAGGAAGCAATGAAGCATCCAAGAGACATTGATATGAATCTCGTTGATGCACAGCAGGCAAGAAGAGTGCTTGACCGAATGGTTGGTTACAGCATTTCACCTCTTCTCTGGTCTAAGATAAAAAGAGGCTTAAGTGCCGGAAGAGTGCAGTCTGTTGCGCTCAGGATCATAGCAGACAGAGAAGAAGAGATTGATTCTTTTATCCCCAAGGAATATTGGACACTTGATGTCAATCTCAAGATTAAAGGCGAAAAGAAGCCTATCGTAGCTCATTACTACGGAACAACCGAAGAGAAAAAAGAAATTGAGAGTAAGGCAGACCTTGATGCTATCTGCGCTTCACTTAAGGGCAAGAAGTTCAAGGTTACGGATATAAAGAAGGGCGAGAGAACCAAGAAGGCTCCGCTTCCTTTTACAACATCAACACTTCAGCAGGAAGCATCAAAATCGCTCAATTTCTCTACACAGAAGACAATGCGTGTTGCTCAGCAGCTTTACGAAGGAATCGACCTTGGAAAAGAGGGCACTGTGGGTCTTATCACATACCTAAGAACAGATTCCACACGTGTATCTGATGAAGCTGTTGCAGCTGCAAATAACTATATCTCCGAGAATTTTGGAGAAGAGTATCTTGCTTCGGGAGCAGGTGCCAAGAAGCAGGAAACTAAGATTCAGGATGCTCACGAAGCGATCAGACCTTCTTATATTGACAGACATCCTGTTACTGTAAAAGAATATCTTTCAAAGGATCAGTTCAGACTCTATCAGCTCATATGGAGAAGATTCATGGCGAGCAGAATGGCTGCCGCTAAATATGAGACAACATCGGTTAAGATAGATGCCGGAGAACATAGATTTACAATGGCTGCGTCCAAGACTGTATTTGACGGTTTCCTTAACGTATATACCGATGAGGACGATCAGGTTGAGAAGAATGTTATTTCTTCCAATCTTAATGTAGATTCTGAGCTTACATTTGAGTCATTCGATGAAGACCAGCACTTTACACAGCCGGCTCCTCATTACACAGAGGCTTCTCTTGTTCATGATCTTGAGGCTCTCGGTATCGGAAGACCAAGTACTTACGCGCCTACAATCTCTACGATCATTGCAAGACACTATATTACAAAGGAAAATAAGAGTCTTTACATCACAGAGCTTGGACAGGCTGTAAATAAGATGATGAATGACGCTTTTCCTCAGATTGTTGATGTTAACTTTACTTCCAACATGGAATCACTCCTTGACGGAATTGCCGACGGAGAAGTTAAGTGGAAGACTGTTATCAGAAACTTCTATCCCGATCTTGATAAGGCTGTTGCCGATGCAGAGAAGGAAATGGAAAAGATTCAGGTTCAGGATGAAGTGACAGATGAGATCTGCGAAGTTTGCGGAAGAAATCTTGTTATCAAGTACGGCCCTCATGGTAAGTTCCTTGCTTGCCCCGGATTCCCCGAGTGCAAGAATACCAAGCCTTACTATGAGAAGATAGGTGTACAGTGTCCTAAGTGCGGCAAAGATATCGTAATGAAGCGCACAAGAAAGGGACGTATTTTCTACGGATGTATCGACAATCCCGAGTGCGACTTTATGTCCTGGGCAAGACCTGTTGCAACTAAATGTCCTAAGTGCGGAAGCCTTATGGTTGCTAAGAGCAGCAAGTTGGCATGCACAAATACAGACTGCGGATTTGTGTGCAACAAGGACGAACTCGAGAAGAAAAACTAGTTGATTGAATATTTAGAAAAATTTAGATTTTTTTCATAATTGTAGGCGCTTTATTGTTTGAAGCGCCTATATTTTTATGCTAAGATTACGTTAAGACACCGTGTAAACATTTCTTTTTGATAATAGAAGGAGATTCTTATGAGTAGTGTTCAACTACTGGATAAAACCCGAAAAATCGGAAAACTGCTTCATAACAGTAACTTGGGTAAAGTGGTATTTAATGATATCTGCAGGGTTTTATGTGATATTCTCTCATCAAACATGTTTGTCATCAGTAAGAAAGGAAAGGTTCTTGGAATCGGAGAGAGTGCCAGCGTTGAATCGTTAAGCGGATTGCTCGTTGACAGCGTAGGTTCTTTTATCGACCCGATGCTCAATGAGAGACTTCTTACCATTCTTTCAACAAAGGAGAATGTCAATCTCGAGACTCTTGGTTTCGAAGGGATTGACAGCAGTAAATTTCAGGCGATTATTACTCCCATAGAGATTGCCGGAGAAAGACTCGGTACTCTTTTTATCTATAAGACGGATAAACCTTATGATATCGATGATATTATTCTGTGTGAATACGGAACGACGGTTGTAGGACTTGAAATGCTCCGCGCAGTAAATGAAGAGAATGCGGAAGAGAGCAGAAAGCTTGCGGTTGTAAAATCAGCGATCGGAACATTGTCATTCTCCGAGATGCAGGCAATCATCCATATCTTTGATGAACTTGACGGAATGGAAGGTGTGCTTGTAGCAAGTAAGATCGCGGACAGAGTCGGAATCACAAGAAGCGTTATCGTCAATGCCCTCAGAAAATTTGAGAGTGCCGGCGTTATCGAATCCAGATCTTCGGGAATGAAGGGAACATATATCAAAGTAATTAACGATGTTGTCTTCAGTGAGATTAAGAAACTAAAACAAGAGATGTAATTGTCCGATATATATAAAGAACAGCATAAAATACGGATAGTATCAGTGATGAAGGGATTTATCGAAAGGTAGACCCCTTCTTTTATTTGGATAAAAAATAACATAGAAAAACGTTTGTTTAATATTAATATTAATTTTTATGTTTAATTAAGTTGTGTTTAAAATAAGTTTTCGTACTTCATTTAGTAGTTAATTTTGAAATTAGGCACAATATAAAGTATATTTTACTTGTATTTTAGCTAAAAAAATTCTATTATAAATATAAGTATGATACATAAAGTGTACCCATCTTTATGATTTAAGGAGGAAGAAGATGATCAATAGCAGTGTTTTTGATTATATCAATGTCTTGGATAAGGCTTCTGACGCGTCTTGGACAAGAAATGAGATTATCGCGAACAATATAGCGAATGTAGACACTCCGGGGTACAAGAGACAGGACCTGAATTTTGAGGATGAGCTTGAGAGAGCACTCGGACATTCAAGATACAGGACCATGGACCAGAAAGTTTCGGATTTAAAGGATAAGCATTTAAAAGCAAGAGTTGTCAACGACTACTCGAATTTCTCTTACAGGACCGACAGAAATAATGTTGACATAGATACTGAGAATGTCACACTTGCAGCTAATCAGATTAAATATCAGGGACTTATGGCAGGACTTAATTCTGAGTTCAAGAATCTTCTTGCTGTTACTAAGTCTTCGTAATCATTCATACATTATTTTTTATTTATTTCATAGGAGGTAACCGGTATGAGTATTTTCGATTCTTTCAACATCAACTCATCAGGAATGACTGCTCAGAGATTCAGAATGGACATTATCTCTGAAAACATTGCCAACGCAAATACAACAAGAACACAGGATGGAACTCCTTATGTCAGAAAGGTAGTTACATTTGCAGAGAAAGGTTCACAGACTCCTTTTTCAAGGATATTGAACGAAAGACTTGACCACTATTCGGGAAGAGGTGTCAAGGTTACTAAGGTTCAGGATGACACATGGACACAGATGAATATTGTCTACGATCCTTCACATCCCGATGCCGATGAAAACGGATATGTGACTTATCCAAATGTCAATACGGTTACAGAGATGACAAACCTTATTGATGCAAGCAGATCTTACGAAGCAAATGCTACAGCTTTCAATGCAAGCAAGAATCTTGCTACCAGAGGTCTTGAGATAGGAAACGGCTGATACGGTATGGTTTAAACTAAACCGTTAATTTTGGAGGTAGTATTTAATGGCTTCACTTGATATATCACAACTTAGGAATGTAACTTCACAGGCAATCAAAAATGCAGAGAAGACAAACAGCAGAGTCTATAACGTTTTGGGGAACAATGATGACTCGGCAAACTCTTTTTCTTCGATCTTTGATCAGGCTGTGCAGAACATAAATACAACAAATGCATATCTTTCAGATGCCGAGAATGAAGAGATAAGATGGGCTCTTGGCAAGACTGACAATACGCATGACCTTACCATCGCGCTTCAGAAGGCTCAGACAGCGCTTCAGTATACGATTGCTGTGCGTGACAAGGCCCTGGCTGCATACAGAGAGCTGACACAAATGCAGATCTGATCGCTCATTTTTAATAGTTTTTTAGTTTTTTTGGGAGGGAGAATAAATGGCTGACAGGTTTAAAGAGCTGTGGCAGAAAATTCTCGATTGGTGGAACAAGTTTACAGCGAAACAAAAAACGCTGGTTGTTGGAGCGGGGACAGTAGTTCTTCTCACACTTATCATCTTGTTATCTGCTTTGAATCAGCCTCAATATGTTCTTTTGGCGAGTGCCAATTCTACAAAAGAGGCATCGGAGATCAAGGACCTTTTGGACTCAAACGCCATCAACTACAAGATGTCTGATGACGGTCTTGACTTTAAGGTTCTCAAAAAAGATCAGGCTAATGCCAATCTTCTTTTAGGTGCTAATGATATACAATCATACGCATACAGTATCGACAACGTAACTAACGGAAGTTTTTCCACGACAGAATCAGACAAGCAAAAAAAGTATGTGGTTTATTTGGAGAAGCAGCTGGAGTCTGACTTTATCCAGAATTTTACAACGATTGACGCTGCGCATGTTCAGTTGCATATACCGGATAATGACGGAACCCTTATCGGAAATAAAGAGGAAGCTTCCGCAACCATTATGCTTGAGATTGCAGAGGGAGCGGAGTTTACCGAGGATAATGCCGCATTCCTTGCAAAAGCGGTAGCGAAGGCTTTGGGTAATTCGGATACAAAGAATATTGTAATCGTAGACAACCAAAGTAACCTTCTTTTTTCGGGAGATGAAGATTCTACCGTTACGGGACTTGCAAGCACACAGCTTTCGCTTAAGTCCAAGGCTGAACAGATTGTAAAAAACGAAGTTAAAAAAGTTATACTTGGAACCAAGTTGTATGACGCAGTTGAGGTTGCAAGTAATCTTGATATGGATTTTTCTCATGAAGAGGTTGTTCAGCATGACTACACACCGGCTGAAGATCAGACTCAGGGTGTGCTCAGTCATGAGGATATCTATACCGCAGAAAACGTAAATGGCATCAGTGGTATACCGGGAACGGATACAAATGCCGATGATGAGACTACATACGTAACTCAGGACAATAATAACTCAAGTTCAAATATCAACGAGGAGTCGAGAGATTATCTTCCGAATGAGAAGATAACAACAACTACAAATCAGCCGGGTGCTGTTAAATACGCATCTTCTTCGATATCCGTTACAGCGATCAACTACGTTGTTATGAATGAGGAAGATTACAACAGCGCAGATCATGAAAATCTTACATGGGCTGAATTTAAGGCACAGAACAAAACTCCTTCAACAGAGGAAGTTCCCGAAAACATCGTGAATGTTGTTTCCAAGGCTACGGGAATTCCTGCTGAGAATGTTGCTATAGTGGCATCTACGGAGTACATGTTTTTTGATAAGACAGGATCTTCGGTAACGCTTTCGGACATCCTTCAGATAGTTCTTATCCTTGTGATCTTGGGGCTTCTTGCATTTATCATCATAAGGAGCATGTGGACGACCAAGAAGACGGAGGAAGTGGAAGAACCCGAGCCTTTGTCTGTTGAATCACTGCTTGAGTCACAGCCCGAGGAGCTTCTCGAAGATATCGAGATGGATACGGGATCAGAGACAAAGAGACTTATCGAGAAATTCGTTGACGAGAATCCCGAAGCGGCCGCAACGCTTCTTCGAAACTGGTTGAACGAAGACTATACATGATGGGGTGAAATAATATGGATATAGGGTCAAATCCTTTAACTTCGGATTTTACCGGCACACAAAAAGCGGCGATTCTCCTTATTGCATTGGGACCGGAGAAATCATCCGCCATATTTAAGCATCTGAAAGAGGAAGAAATCGAGGAACTTACCCTCGAGATCGCCAATACAAGAAGCGTTACTTCGCAGATCAAGGAAGCAATCCTTGAAGAGTTCTACGGAGTCTGCCTTGCTCAGCAGTATATCGCAGAAGGCGGTATCAATTATGCTAAGGAGCTTCTTGAGAAAGCTCTCGGTGAAGATAAGGCTCTTGATGTTATCAGTAAACTTACAGCTTCGCTTCAGGTTAAGCCCTTCGAGTTTATCAGAAAGACAGAACCTTCTCAGATACTTACATTCATTCAGGATGAGCATCCGCAGACGATCGCACTTATATTGTCATATATGTCACCGTCTCAGAGCGCAATGGTATTGTCGGCTCTTCCGCCTGACAGGCAGGCTGATGTTGCAAAGCGTATCGCATCCATGGACAGAACAAGTCCGGATACCATAAAGGAAGTGGAAAAAGTGCTTGAATCAAAGCTTTCTTCTCTTGTAAACCAGGATTACACAATCATTGGCGGCGTAGATGCTGTTGTAGAAATCCTGAATACGGTAGACAGAGCTACAGAAAAGCATATCATGGAGACTCTCGAGATCGAAGAGCCCGAACTTGCAGACGAGATCAGAAAGAAGATGTTTGTGTTCGAGGATGTTCTTCTTTTGGACGACAGATCCATTCAGAGAGTGCTGCGTGAAGTTGAGAACAGCGATCTTGCTCTTGCATGTAAAGGTGCTACGGAGCAGGTTCAGAACGCTATTTTCAACAACCTTTCAAAGCGTCTTGCAGCCATGATACGAGAGGATATGGATTTCATGGGACCTGTTCGTATGAAGGATGTTGAAGAAGCTCAGCAGAAGATCGTCAATGTCATCAGAAAGCTTGAGGATTCCGGTGAAATTGTAATCTCCAGAGGCGGAGGTGATGAGCTAATTGTCTAATCTTTTTAAAGCCGGCTTTGTGAGTTTTGATCAGAGCGATGCAAGAATAATAGATAATAACGATCTTTCAAACAGAAAGATTGAGGCATATCAGGAAAGGGAACTTAAGCGTCAGAGAACCAGAATGATGCAGGAGGAAGGCTACGAAGAGGGCGAGGGTGTTGAAGATTTTGTTCCGGGGATAGGACTTGAACAGATCGATCAGCTTACTCAGGACCAGAATATGCTGGGATCATTTCCGGACCCTCAGTTTGATATGGAAGCCATGCAGGCTGAGATAGACCTTAAACTCCAGCAGGCTCAGGAACAGGCCGAGATGATTATAAATGATGCACAGCAACAGGCTGAGAATATCAGAAATCAGGCTATGGATCAGGGAAGACAGGAAGGGTATGACGCCGGATATCAGGAAGGCCTTGCTGCTGTTGAGCAGATAAAACAGGAAACGCTTCAAAAGCAGGAAGAACTCGACAAAGAGTATCAGCAGATCGTCGATGAACTTGAACCTGAGATGGTTGATGTGCTGACTCAGATTTATGAGCATGTTTTCGGTGTTGATCTCAGGGAAGATAAAGGAATCATACTTCATCTTCTTAAGAATACGCTTTCCAGAATCGAGCCCGGTAACGACCTTATCGTGCATATTTCCCCCGATGATTACGACGATGTTATGGATGAAAAAGATTCTATCGACGCATGTATTTCTTCTCCGAGTACGACTATGGAGATTATCGAAGATCCGCTTCTTAAGAAAAATGAATGCATGATAGAATCGGACAGCGGTGTTTTTGATTGCAGTCTCGGAGTTGAGCTTTCTGAGCTCACAAGAAAACTCAGACTTCTTTCTTTTGACAGAAAGAAAAGATAAAGAGTAGGTTATAAATTATGCTCACATCTTCAATTGATATATCTAAATACAAGAAAATGCAAAATGCTCCTTATTATCGCATGAGGGGCAAGGTTGTCAATGTTATCGGTCTTACTATCGAATCGGCGGGACCCGATGCGAAACTCGGCGATATCTGCCTTATTTACCCAAAGAAAAAAGACAGCGAATCTGCGATTAACATTGATGCTAAGCCTGCAATGGCTGAAGTTGTGGGATTTAAGGACAATCACGTTCAGCTTATGCCTTATGAGAATGTAAGTGGCATAGGAAACGGAAGTATCGTTGAGAATACGGACTCACCGCTCAGAGTAAATGTGGGCGAAGGACTTCTTGGAAAGACACTTGACGGACTTGGAAGGATTGACGGTATTTCTTACGGACATGGAACCGCACTTGAAGGCGGAGTTGCATATTCGGTTGAGAATGAACCGCCGGATCCCATGACAAGAGACCCGATTTCGGATGTTCTTCCGCTTGGCGTTAAGGCGGTTGACGGCCTTTTGACAGTCGGGAAAGGACAAAGAATCGGAATCTTTGCGGGCTCAGGTGTTGGTAAGAGTACACTCCTTGGTATGTTTGCGAGAAATACCCAGGCGGATATAAATGTTATCGCGCTTATCGGAGAGCGTGGCAGGGAGGTTAGAGAGTTCATCGAAAGAGATATGGGTGAAGAAGGTATGAAGCGCTCGATTGTTGTCTGCGCGACTTCCGACAGGCCTGCTCTTGAGAGACTTAAGGCAGCCAAGACGGCTACTTCGATAGCTGAATATTTCAGGGATAAAGGTAAGGATGTCCTTCTCATGATGGATTCTCTTACCCGTTTTTCAATGGCTCAGAGAGAAATAGGACTTGCGAGCGGCGAACCGCCTGTTTCAAGGGGGTATCCGCCCAGTGTATATGCTGAGATGCCTAAGCTTCTTGAGAGGGCCGGAAAGTCAAAGAAAGGCTCGATAACAGGTCTTTATACCGTTCTTGTTGACGGTGATGACATGAACGAACCTATAACGGATACCGCGAGAGGTATTCTGGACGGGCATATAGTGCTTAACAGAAAACTTGCACAGAAGAATCATTATCCGGCTATAGATGTTCTTGCGAGTATTTCAAGATGTATGTCCGCAATCGCTGATCCGGAGCACAAGAAGGCTGCAGGAAAGCTTAAAAATGTCCTTGCCACCTATAATGACGCCGAGGATCTTATAAATATAGGCGCGTACAGAATGGGGGCAAACAAGAACATAGACTATGCGATATCCAAGATTGAAATGGTAAATGAATTTCTTTTGCAGGAGACTGATGAGAAATTCTCGTTTGAAGAGATCAGGAATCAACTTATAAATATGTTCAGATTTTGATAAATCGGCGGTTTTATTATGGCAAGATTTGTCTATAAGATGCAGAGCATCCTGAATATCAAGGAAAAGACCGAAGGGCAGGTTAAGATGGAATTTGCCGCAGCCCAGGCGGAGCTTAACAAGCAGTACGATATTCTGGATGAGTATGTAAAAAGAAAAGAGAATTACCTTATCGAAGCTGAGGAGCTTAGAAACGAAGCGAGTCTGAGACTTCAGGATATATTGGATAATCAGTATGCCACTGCTCAGATGGATGTTATGATTGCTTCCCAGTCGAGGGTAATCAAGGAATATGAAGCTGAGGTCGAAAAAGTCAGAGTAAAGCTTACAAGAGCCATTCAGGAGAGAAAAATGCAGGAGACCCTTCGCGACAGGGCTTATGCGGAGTATCTCGAGGAAGAAAAGCAGGAAGAAGCCAAAGAGAACGACCAGAGAAGTAGTTTCACATACGGACAGAGACAACAGGAGAAGAAGTAAATATGGCTGATCTGGATATGCCGATGTCCCCTTTTGAGGATCAGAAGGCGGCGAAGGCAAAGCTAAAAGCTGACAAATTAGAATATAGGAAGAAACTTAAAGAACAGAGGAAAGCTGATAAGGAAAAGCTGCATGAGTTTGCCGAGAGGTCGGCGGAACTTAGCGGAGACGATGCGGGCGGACTTGCCACCATCGTGATCACTTTTTTCATTGTTCTTATTTGGCTTGCTATAATGGCACTTCTTATAAAATTCAACGTAGGAAATTTCGGATCCGATATCATGGCTCCGCTTATTAAGGATATTCCTGTAATTAACGCCATTTTGCCCAAGGAAGCAAGAAATGATGCGGATGCAAAGATTGATGAGCCGATTGACTTCAGCACAGAAGGAAGCGAAGCCGGCGGAATTCAGACTATCGATGAAGCTAATGCATATATAAAGAGGCTTGAGAAGGCTCTTCAGGATGAAATGAACCAGAACAGCAGCTATGCGTCCACGATAGACAGGCTTGAAGCGGAAGTGAAAAGACTTGAGCCATTCGAACAGCAGCAAAAAGAGTTCTATGAAGAGAGAGCGGCTTTTTACAACAGTATTGTCTATAACGACAATGCGCCGGATCCTGAAGAATATGCTAAGTATTTTGAGCAGATCGATCCCGATACTGCTGAGAAGATCTATGAGAAGATCAAGCGCGATGAAGGTGAAGAAGCTGCAATTAAGGCTTTTGCTACGACATATTCGGGAATGAAGGCTAAACAGGCTGCCAAGATCTTTGATGAGATGGTTAATGAAAATCAGATCGAACTTGTTTCAAAGATTCTGGCTCAGATGAGCGTAGAAAACCGCGGAGATATTCTTGCCCAGATGAAGGAAGAAAATGCCGCAAAACTCACTCAGCTGTTGGAACCTAATGCACTTAAGAATAAATCAACCAAAGTTACGGGATGATTTCCTAAAAATCTTTTGAATTATGTATAAAGGTTTAAGATATTAAGCCGATATAATGTATGAGATGCCATGGTATCTTTATGGGATCATGCATTTCGGAAATTAAATACATAAGGAGGAAGCTATGAGCAGTGCGGCAAACCCAATTAGTGCAGCCATGAATATTATGGCGACCGGCACTGCAGCCTCAAATGTTTCAGTCGTAACAATGTCTGAAGGATATAGCGCGAATGTTTCAATGAGCTTTGGCACTATTTTGAATCAGGCAAACGATGCGGTTACACAGCTTAATTCTGTAAATGCAGCAAAGGATGTGACTGTGTCTAAGGAAAAGACAGACTTGAATGTATCGGTGCAGAAGGAAACTGCAAATGTCGCTACAAAGGATGTAACAAACGACAACACGGGCACGGAAAATAAGCTCGTTGATACAGACAACAAAGTGGTTGCGGAAGAAACAAATGGCAAGGAAGCCGGCGAAGAGCTGCAGGATGCCATTGCAGAAGAAGGCAAAAAGCTGATCACCAGGATTGCAGAAGAGCTTGATGTATCTGAGGAAGATATCGTGAATGCTATGCAGGCACTGGGAATCACGGCGGTGGACCTGTTTAAACCTGAAAATCTTATACAGCTTATTTCTACTGTAGGAGGACAGGAACAGGCAGTAAATCTTATCACAGACTCAGACCTCTATACATCATTGCAGGACCTCATGGAGGATGCGGATGGTATGAGAAGCGAACTTATGAATGAGTTTGGCTTAACTGAGGAAGATTTTGAAACCGTTGTCAGCAACATGCATGAGGAATTTTCTCAAGTAACGGAAAAAGATGCACAGCCTAAGGCAGAAGCAGAGCCTTTGATCGAAATTAACGATCTTAGACCTGAAAAAGCAGTAAGGGAACCTATAGATAAGGAAATCCACAAGGATGTTCAAAAAGAGGTTTCTGTAGACAGAGCTGATGTATTCAAGGATGAATTCAAACCCGTTGAAAATTCCAACAACACAACAAAAAACAACAATCAGTCAGGAAACTATGATCACGGATCACAGGGAACAACCGTATTTAATCAATTCCTTAACGGAGTTACGGATGCGATAAACGGTTCGACGGCGGCTGAAGAGATGCTTGCATATACCGACAGAGCTCAGATGGAGAACATCGTGAGACAGATCACGGAAAAGATAACAGTTTCTGCAAGCGAAGATGTGACCAAGATGGAACTTCAGCTTCATCCGGCAAGTCTCGGTAATGTAAATATCCTTCTTACAAGCGGTAAGGACGGTATTATTGCAAGATTCACGGCACAGAACGAGATTGTAAAAGAAGCGGTTGAAAGCCAGATGATCCAGCTTCAGCAGAAATTTGAAGCACAGGGCATTAAAGTTAATTCCATAGAAGTTACCGTTTCCAGTCACGCGTTTGAAGAGAATCTTCAGCAGCAGGGCGGAAGCGAAGAAAATAACGAACAGGCTTCAAAGGGCAGAAAAGGACTTCGCAGGATCAATCTGATGGATGCAGATGATATTGCAAGCGAAACGGATATGGACGAAGCCGAGAGATTATCGGCACAGATGATGGCTATGAGCGGAAACACTGTTGATTTCAGTGCGTAAGCCGGCCGGAAAGAGGTTATTATGGCAGATGTAAATTCTGTTACTGCAATAGTTAAAGACGGCAAGATTGAGAACGCTTCAAATAAAACCGAGTCGAAAGAAAAAAATACACAGGCTAAGGGCTACGACAAGGATTCTTTTCTTAAGATCCTTGTCGCCCAGATGAAATATCAGGATCCCATGGAGCCTACTTCAAATACTGAGTACATTTCACAGTACGCTACATTCACTCAGGTTGAGCAGATGAACAACATGGCTAACGCTATGAGCCTTTCAAGAGCATCTGAGATGGTTGGAAAGACTGTTACAATAACTCAGACCAATCCTGAAACCGGAACTAAATCTGAGGTTCAGGGTGTTGTAGACTTTGTTACCTACAGCGGAAATAAGGCATTTCTTAACATTAACGGAACTAACTATAATGTTGACGATGTTACTCAGATACTTGGTGAAGACTATGAGAATGCACTTAATACAGTGAAGGATTTCCAGGAGAATATTGATAAGCTTCCTGATAATATTTCGCTTGTGACTCTTGAGGAGCACGAAAAGACAATCGATTCTATGTATGACTATTACATGAACATGGATGAAAAAGCGAAAAGGCTTATGGATAAAGACTATGTAACTTCGCTTCTTCAGTATGTAAATAGAATTGATGATCTTAATAATAGTGAACATCGAACATTTAATAAAGATAAGTAAACAAATGCATAGGAGGTATAAGCTATGACAATGGATGGTCGTCAGTTTATGTCCATCGGGCAGGTGCAGGACCAATATTTAAACGGTACTGTACCAAAAACGGATAAGAACAAACAAAATATTCCAACAGGTGAAAATTCTTTTGCATCTGTTCTAAACAAAATCCAAGAGTCTGCCGATAATAATATCAGCACGGAGAATCTTAGATTTTCTAAGCATGCCGTAAACAGACTCAGCGACAGAAACATTGAGCTTTCTGAGGAACAGATGCAGAGACTTAACCGTGGAAAAGCTGAGGCCGGTGAAAAGGGAATTAAAGAGTCACTTATTCTGGTTGACCAGCTTGCTTTTATAGTGAACGTTCCCAATAACATGGTCGTTACAGCCATGGATCAGACAGAAAACAAAAACAATGTTTTCACAAACATAGACGGTGCAGTGATCGTATGATTGGACCGAAGCGGCAGATAGGCCCGAAGTGCCTTGCCGTCAGGAAATCTTAACTTCCCGACCGACAGAAGGAAGTTCTTTGACGAAAATCACGACGCATCCGTCCAAAATCAATTTATTTAATTTATTTCTTTTTTATGATGGAGGACTTTGCCTTATGATGAGATCTCTTTACTCCGGTGTTGCCGGACTTAAGACACACCAGACCAAAATGGACGTTATCGGTAACAACATCGCTAACGTAAACACAACTTCTTACAAATCTCAGTCAATCACATTTTCTGATCTTATGTATCAGACAACACAGACAGCTTCAGGAGCAACAGAGACAAAGGGTGGTATCAACCCTCGTCAGATTGGTCTTGGTACTAAGTCGGGAGCTATAAATACAGCAATTACATCTCAGGGAACAACACAGACTACAAATAACCCTTTTGATATCATGATCACAGGTAAGTCTTTCTTTGTTGTAAATAACGGTGTTGAGAACCTCTATACAAGAGACGGATCATTTTATGTTGACGGTGCGGGAAACCTTGCAATGCAGTCAAATGGATATCTCGTTCAGGGATGGGCTGCAAAAGAAGACAGAGAGACCGGTGAAATTACAGTAAATAAGAATGGAGGGCTCTCGAGTCTTCAGATTATGAGTCCTGCGAACTTTACATATTCACCTGCTTCAACAACCGCGGCTATTTTTAACAATAATATTGACTCTAACGATACAAATGTTATGTCGGTAGACGGAAAAACAATTACACTTGAGTTTTATGATAACAAAGGATATTTGTATACCGGAAAGTTTACTTTAAAAGATACAAAAGATGGAAATGTAGACAATCATCTTTTTGCATTAACGCTTACAGATATTATTGATTCAAATGGTAATTCGCTTGATGACAGAGGCGGCCTTATGAGCCAGATAACATTTGGAAATCTGGAAGGACTCACCAGAGTAGAAAAGAAGACTGCGATTCAGGGCTATACATTTGAAAAAATAGAGAACGATTCCGATCATATTACAATTAACAAAATCGGTGGAGATGTGAAGTATGATAATGTAAAGGCTTCTGATGGTAAACTGTCGGATCTTTTGTCAAATGGAACAAAAGCCGGACTTCTTGATACTGTTTATGGAATCACTGATGAAAAAGCAAAAACTTTATTCGGAGAAGAATATTATAATGCAAAATATTCCGTTGATTCTTCCGGAAGAATTACTGTTACTTATCCTATGACGGATTATAAAGATGAGGCATGTTCCGGAAGTTATGCTTGGCTCAATCAGGATGATTCAACACAGGAAGGCGGAGCAGCGAATAAAGAAAAATTCTTTGTTGATGCGGATACACAGGTTGCATATAAGGTTCCTACAACCGGAAGCGCAAATGAACTTTCTGTAAGCATTTTAAAAGAAGTTTTCGAAATGAATGATAGCGACATTTCGAAATATAGAACTTCTGATTATAGATATGATTATGATTCAAACGGAACGCTTTCATTCTATAAAAAGGATATCGGACTTGCCGTAACTTCAGAGCCAAAGGAAATTAGCTCCAGTGTTATGGATAGCTTTAACTTCATTGGAGATGCTGCGGGCAGAAAACTTTCAGAGATTGTTTCGGGTGTTAGTAATCTTAGATATACATATTCTTCAGAAGGTGTTGTTTCTTTATTCCAGATGGAGACGGGCTATATAGATGCCGATCCTGTAACAGAGTCACTTGATAGTACTCTTACTGATGATGATGCAATAAAATCTTTATTTACTGCATTAAATAAAAGATGGGGAAAAGAAGCTGATTCGGTTTCTCTTAAAAGTTTGCAGAATGTGATCTCAGATACGACAACTGATGCAAATGTAAGGGCTGTTGCGCAAACTATTGTCGATGAGGCACAGAGCAAAACTAAATTAACAGACGAAAATGGAAACCCCGTTGCTGTAAGTAATGTAAAAGTTAAACTTGGCGATGTTACAGGAGATAAGGTCCTTGTAATCAACTTTGAAAAAGAAGGAGAGATAGCAAAGCCTTATCCGAATGCTACAACGAAGTATTCAAAGGCTGTAGCTGAAAAAACAGCGCGCTTTGTTGAGAAAGACACAACAAATAACAACAGATTTGTTGTTGATGAACCTTCTTATGTTTTTAAGAATACGTCTAATCCAAATGAGAAGTTTGAAAAAGGTTATTATCTTCCCGGTAATAAGCTTACGATGAATAATCTTAACGCTGATTTAATTAGAGATGTATTTCCGTCTGTGCAGCTTAGAAACGGTGTTAGTTACAGCTTTAGCATTTCGACAAACGGACAGATTTCAATCAATCATATGGAAACGGCAGATCCCCGCAGAATTGCAGCGAGTGAATTTTCTATCGAACAAAATACGGATGGAACTATTAAGTATTTATCATCTTCAGCATTTAAGGAAGTACCTGTTACAGGAAAAATTTCTGATCTATTAGAAGCAATAGATGGTAAAGGAAGTAAAGAACAAGGACTTCTTAAGAAAGTGTACGGAATCAGCGATAAGGCTGCTGCAGCTTTTGGCGGTGACGGAACATACGAGATCATTACAGCTGAGGGATCTGATTTTGGAAAGATAAATCTTAGAATTGGTAATCGTACAATTCAGCTTCAGTTTGATGAGGCTACCGGTTCGATTGTTTCAGCTGACGGAGATTCAAAGAGCAAGAGTGCGAATATTACGTTTGGATTAAACGGTCAGAACACTGAAGGACTTATGGCATTTGGTTTCCAGGCTAATCCTGCAAATGCTGAAGAAATGAAAAGAAATCATACGATCAGCATCGATTTCTCGAATCTTACAAATTACAATACAAATAAATCTTCAACTATCACTGCAAACAAAGGTGATATAAAGTCACTTAATACAGGACGTGCAGTTGGAGAGATGAATGGTATAAATGTAAGTGATAACGGTCAGATTTATGCATCATATTCAAACGGCCAGACAAAGCTTTTGGGACAGATCGCATCTGCAGAGTTTGCTAATGCATCGGGTCTTTCAAAGCAGGGTGATAACCTCTATGCATCAACTCTTAACTCAGGTGATGCTACAATTCAGGATATCACAACTGACGGTGGCTACATGAGCACAGGTGTATTGGAGATGTCAAACGTAGACCTTTCTGCACAGTTTACCGAGATGATCACAACACAGCGTGGATTCCAGGCTAACAGCCGTATCATCACAGTATCCGATACACTTCTTGAGGAACTTACAAACCTTAAGAGATAATAATCTGTAACATATACAATTAAATCATAAGGCAATCGCCCACATCCGGTCGGGGATGTGGGCGATTTATTCATTATACTAGTTCGACATGGTTCTGGAGTGCTTCTTCCATTTCACGGGCGTCTACACCGAGATATCTCTTTGTAATGTCAGGAGAAGAGTGCTGGAAAAATTCCATAACGAGAACAATATTATAGCCATTGGATTCATATAAGCGCATGCCACAGTATTTCCTAAAACTATGTGTCGATACGTTTTCGTAGCCGAGATATTCACAGACTTTGCGAAGATATTTCTGGACGGCTCTTTCGCTAATGTTAAATATAAGATCTTCATTTTGGGTGTTATTTTCGGCAATATAATTTTTCAGATGTTTATAATATTCTTCAGAAATGGTCTTATACCGCTTTTTCTTTGTTTTCATTTCAACAATATTTATCTTATGGACATTTCCTGCAGCAATAAAGCTTGAAGGCTTCAAAGCAAGAATGTCTTCGATACGGATTCCGAGATTGGCCTCCGCTATAAGAATCTCGGCAATTCTGGGATTGGCCCTGAATTGCTTGGAAGCTCCGGTTCTCATTGTTTCAATTATTTCAGTGTATTGTTCTCTCGTAATCGGTACGGTAGCGTATTGTCCCATTATTTTAGTCCTTGATCAAATCTGATCTGAATCTGATGTCTCTCCATGTTTTTTGAGCCGTTTTTTTCGCAAAATTCATCAATTGAATTTTGGAGTTAAAATTGGGCATAACGATAGTATATACGTATTTATCGCGTTTTTCAATGATTTTAGGTTCGCATAATATGCATTTTGCGAACTCTATATACGTGTACAATGTACACATTGTAATGTGTACATTTTGTATTGAGATCAAGAGGCTGAGATGATACAATAAAGTCAGTAAAAATACATATTTCATAAGATTACTATTTTCAAGGAGGCATAATGAGCGACAAGGAAGCAACTAAGGAAGAAAGAACTGTAGATGATACAACGAAGCCTCGCACAATGAGACTTACGGATGAAACGTTTGAATATATAAAGAAACTTGCGGCACAACTTGGCGGGAATCAGCAACATGCCGTATCGGAACTTCTTAGGGTATATGAAGGGCAGATAGAGAAAGATGCTTTACCTGCAGGTGCGGAACAGCTCGAAGAATTCGAGAAGTACCAGGCTAAGATGCATGATATTTTCATGGATCTTATTAGATCCAGAAACGATGCTGCAGATCTTGCCCGTGTAGATTTTGCAAAACAACTTGATACTAAAGATGAGATAATCTGCGAACTTCAGAAAAATCTTAAGGATATAAAAGCCGGAGAAGACGGGGCTGCAGAAAAGGCAGAGTCGCTTCGCAAAGAAAATGATGAATTAAAGCAAAAGATTCAGGATGAGATTAAACATCTGAAAGAAGAGCTTGAGAAAAGCAAAGAAGAGTGCAATGAATTAAAAGAACAAGTTTCTTCTATAAAAGAAGAACTGGCTGAAGCAAAGAAAAATGAATCTGATATAAGGAAACTTTACGATGAAAGAGTTGCATCTTCCGTAAAACTCATGGATGAAGTGGAAGAACTTAAGAATAAAGAAAATCCTCTCAGAGAAAATATATCAAAAGTTGCTTCGGAAAACAGAGTTTTAGTTGCGGAAAATGCAAGGCTTACGCAGGAAAACAAATCTTTGCGCGACGATATCGAATCCATGAGAACTTCACATACCGCTGAGATCAAACTTGTTACAGTGAATGCGGAACTCAAGGCAAAGAATGACGCATACAAAGAATTACTTGCTGAAAAAGACAGATATTCTCAACTTGTTGAACAGATCAAGAATGACAGGACTGAAAAATTGCTTGAAAATCTAAAAAATAAGTAATTTCAATTAAAATTAATTACATTGGGCAACGCTTGCACTTGACTGGGGTGTGAGCGTTTTATTTTTTGTCAAGAAAAATCATAGAAACTAACCGTTGTTTTTGATATTTAGTACTGTACAGTAAATGAAAATGTGTTAAAATAAATTGAATACCACTATATGTAGTATATTGCATGCACTATGAAACATAATTACCAACTTTATTTCATTCATTTTGCTCTAAAATGAAATTACGATTCATATTGGACTAAAAAAGTTGCATTTAAGCAAGAATTAAGCATTTTAGTATGGTAAAATTAATATGCTAAGAAATTAAGTTTCGTTTCTAGTCTATTTTTTCACTAAAAAATGTAATTTTATATCAGAAGGTGTTTATGAACAAGGGAGTAATTGAGCTTACCAAAATGGATACGCGTAAGATACTCATTAATCCGAGTTTGATTGAGACAGTTGAGAGTAATCCGGATACTGTCGTGGTCTTATCTACCGGAAGAAAGCTTATTGTGAAAGAGAGCATGGAAGATATTTGCAGTCTTATCAATTCCTGAAACGTGCGGAAGAAGATGTTGACTAATTTTTAATGTGAGAGGTAAATGCTGTGGATATTGCGTCGATTATCGGTGTAGTAATGGGAATTGTATTTATGCTTCTTGGAATCATCACATCCGGAGGCATCGGTTCTGTTGGAAATTTCTTGGATGCGCCGTCGGCTCTGGTTACATTCGGTGGAGCTTTGATGGCTGTTTTGGCATCCAGACCGCTTTCGGAGTTTACCGGCGGACTCAAGTGCTATACGCGAATATTTAAACTTACTACCGATGATACCAAGGCCGTAATCAAGCAGATCATCGATCTGTCCAATACAGCCAGAAAAGAAGGCCTTCTCGCTCTGGAAGAAGCGGCCGGCAATCTTGACGATGCTTTTATGAAAAAAGGCGTCATGCTTATTGTCGACGGTACCGAGCCTGAGCTTGTAAAGAGCATTCTTGAGGCCGAGATAGATGCTATGGCTGAGAGACATAAGACTAACTATTCTTTATTTGAAGACATTGCGTCACAGGGTCCTGCCTGGGGTATGATCGGTACACTTTTGGGACTTGTTAACATGCTTAATGATATGAGTGATGCATCGAAGATTGGACCTTCCATGGCGACTGCTCTTATCACGACATTGTACGGTTCAGTTATGGCGAACTGGTTCTGTTTCCCTGCTTCAGCCAAGTTAAAGGCAAGAAGCAATGCAGAGTACATGTCAAAGAGTATTGTCATTGAAGGACTTTTGTCTATACAGGCGGGTGAAAATCCCCGTGTAACAGAAGAGAAGCTTAAGTCATTCCTGTCACCCGTTGACAGAACGGCTTACGAAGCTGAGACCGGAACAGGTTCAGCAGGTGGAGGCGAAGAATAATGGCAAAAAAAGCAGAAGAAGTAAAACCGGGCGCGCCCGCGTGGACCGCGACATTTGGAGATCTGATGAATCTGCTCCTTTGTTTCTTCGTACTTCTTTTCTCCATGTCAACTATGGATGCCGCTAAGTTTGAAGAGGTTGCCGCGTCGTTTAGTTCGGCGTTTGGATTTTTCTCGGGCGGTGAGATGGCTATCGGCCAGGGTGCACTTATCGGAGACGGTGTGTCACAGCTTACCGAGCTTTCAAGTTATGTGACTTCCATGGGTCTTGCGCAGACCGGTGAAGATTCCGACACCGAGGATGTGGAAGTCGGTGATATGAACCAAAAGGAACTTATGGAAGCGGCTGAGGAAGAACAGCTCGAAGCTTCGGCGGAGCTTGCTGAGAAGATTGAGGAAGCTCTTAATGAAGAAGATATAGAGGATGTTGTTGCTCTTAATTATACGAGTCAGTTTGTTCAGCTTACCATACAGGGTTCGATCCTTTTTGATTCTGCCAAGACTGATATTAAGGAAGATGCAAAACCTGTAATAGATAAAGTTGGGCAGATACTCGAGACTTATGCCGGAGGAACTGTTGCGGTTGAGGGACATACTGATAACGTTCCCATGTCTTCAGGCGGAAAGTATGCGAACAACGATGAGCTCAGCTCAGGAAGAGCTCTTTCGGTTTTCTATTATCTTTGTGAGAACACTAATCTTGATCCTGCGAACATAGTTCATACGGGCAGAGGGGAATATAACCCGATCGCTGATAATTCAACCGATGAGGGAAGAGCCCGTAACAGACGAGTTGAGATTAAAATATATAATCCACTTAGTTCTTCATACTAAAAGAGGGGGATTTTTCAAATGAAAAAGAATTTACTATCAATCATCATTCTGGCTTTACTTGTTGTAAATATCGCCATGACGGGCTTTATGCTTTTGAGTGTTATGACTACAAATTCCCAGACGGCCAAACTTGTTTCTGACATAGCGGCTGCGCTTGAACTTGAAACAAGCGGCGGTGTCGGCGGAGGACTTAACACTGAGCCTTCAGAACCTTCGGGAGTTAATGAAATAGCTACATTCGGATTTGTTGGAAATCAGGACAGGCTTACCATAAATCTTAAGCCGGGCAATGACGGCAAATCACATATGATGGTTGTTGAAGTTGTTTTTTCCATGAATACAGCCAATCCTGATTATGCATCATATGGCTCATCCGAGCAGCTTTCGGGAATGAGAGATCGTGTGAAGTCAATTGTTACCGATACACTTTCAAGTTATTCAATGGAAGAACTTCAGGAAAACAGTCAGCCCGCAAAAGATGCAATTGTTGATAAGGTAAGAGAACTTTACAATTCCAACTTTATTTACAGAGTTGATTTCAGCAGTGTGCTTTATCAGTAATGCTGCATTTTATTAAAAAGGATACGCCGATAGCTATTTATCGGAGGAAGGAGATCCAACTTGAGCGAAGTACTGTCACAAAATGAAATAGATGGTCTGTTGGCAGCACTTAATAGCGGTGAACTAGATGTAGATCAGATGCAAGCCGCAGACGAGAAAAAAGTCAAAGATTATGACTTTAAACGTCCGGCGAAGTTTTCCAAGGAACATCTCAGAACTTTGGAGATGATATACGAGCATTACGGAAGGCTTTTGTCTACTACATTACCTTTATATCTTAGAAAGAATGTTACGGTGTCGGTTGCTAACTCAGAGACGGTTACATATTCGGAGTTTAGCAATGCCCTTTCAAACCCGGTTATTTTGGGAGTTATAAGCTTCCTCCCCTTACAGGGAACGATTATTTTGGAACTGCAGGCCAACATCGGATTCTCTTTTATCGACAGGATGCTTGGAGGTACCGGCATCGGACTTGATAAACCGAGACCATTCACCGATATTGAGATGCCACTTATAGAGAAGCTTGTGACTATTTGCATGCAGCTTATGGTAGAGCCGTGGCAGAATGTTGTTTCTATCAATCCGGTCATGGAAAAGATAGAGACAAACCCGCAGTTTGCACAGGTTATTTCACCTACAGACATGATCGCCATCGTCACTCTTAATATTAAGATCGGTGAAACGGAAGGACTTATGAATGTATGTCTTCCTTATTTCACGCTTGAGAGTGTTATGGATAAACTTAATACCAAGTTCTGGTTCTCCACGATGCAGAAGAACGTGGATGAAGATTTCGGAGAATATCTTGAGACTATGGTCAAACATGTTGATGTTCCCGTAAGAGCGGTTCTTGGCAAGTGTAATGTTTCCGTTAATGACTTTGTTCATTTGCAACCCGGCGACATTATCAGACTTGATAACAGAGTAAACACGGATATGCAGGTTTACGTTGGAAATATCTACAAATTCACCGGTTTGCCCGGTACTACGAAAGATAAATACGCCGTCAGGATCACGTCGGTAGTAAGAGAGGAGGAAGAGTAGGAGCATGGATGGAATGTTATCTCAAGATGAAATTAATGCTTTGCTATCCGGCATGGATTCAACAGCCGGTGGAGAAGGTGATGCTCCGGCTGCAGAAGCACCTTCCGATAATTCGGATATACCGGTAACTTCCGGCGCACCGGTTTCAGGAGGAAGCGAGATAGACGAATCGCTTCTTAATGATGCGGAAAAAGATGCCATCGGTGAGGTGGCTAATATAAGTATGGGATCTTCGGCTACTACGCTGTATTCCCTTGTAAATCAGAAGGTTAATATTACAACACCCCAGGTTGAACTTGCCAACTGGGAAAATGTAATAAATAACTATGAGAGACCTTGCGTCTTTATTCAGATTCAGTATACGGAAGGTCTTGACGGAACCAATATCCTTATCCTGAAAGAACGTGATGTTATGGTCATCACCGATCTAATGATGGGTGGCGACGGAACAAATATTTCCGGAGAGATTGGAGAACTTCAACTTTCAGCTATCTCTGAAGCAATGAATCAGATGATGGGTGCGGCGGCAACATCTCTTTCTACAATGATCAATCAGAAGGTTGATATCAGCCCACCGCAGGCTACACTTCTTGATATGATCAACGACGATCCTTCGGATATCGCAGAGTTCCTTATGGGAACATTTGTAAAGATATCTTTCAAGATGCAGGTCGGAGATCTTGTGGATTCAACGCTTATGCAGTTGTATCCCATTGATTTTGCCAAGGCGTTAAAAGATCTTGTTCTTACTGATTCAGGAGCAAAAGAAGCAGCACCTGCGCCTGCTCCCGAACCTGCACCTGCGCCTGCAGAAGCGCCTGCGCCCGCAGCGCCCGATCCGAATATGATGGCGCAGCCTCAAATGGGAATGCCACAGATGGGTATGCCGCAAATGCAGATGCCACAGATGGGAATGCCACAGATGCAGACCCCTCCGATGGGTATGCCGCAGATGCAGATGCCTCAGATGATGAATATGAACATTCAGCCCGCACAGTTCCAGACGTTTGCGGGTGGTCCCGGAATGATGGCCGGAGGGGAAAATATCGGCATCATCAAGGATGTTCCTTTGGAAGTTACGGTTGAGCTTGGAAGAACTGCTAAACCGATCTCCGATATTCTGGAGTTTGCACCCGGTACCATTATCGAGCTTGATAAGGTTGCGGGTGAGCCTGTCGACGTACTTGTAAACGGTAAGTTCGTTGCAAAAGGCGAAGTAGTTGTAATTGAAGAAAGTTTCGGTGTTCGTGTGACCGAGATTGTTCAGTGACGATTTCTTTTTACAAGATTTCTTTTATATAAAAAGAAACAGATGGAGTGTTTGCATAATGTCAGCCGAATCTTACTTACAGTTTGTTGCCATCTTAATAATCTTTGTTCTTGTGCTGGGGCTTACTTATTATGTGACCAAGTGGCTTGCCGGTTATCAAAAAGAAAAGGGCAGCGGAAAGAACATTGAGGTTTTGGAGACCGGAAGGATTTCAACTACCAAGTATATCCAGATAGTGCGTCTGGGTAATAAATATATGGCCATCGCAGTGGGGAAGGATGAAGTTACTGCATTATGCGAACTTGACAAGGAGTCACTTGTTTTTGACAATCCTGAAAATGCGGGCACGTTAAGCTTTAACGAAATTCTTGAAAAAATAAAAAGCGAGTTTAAGAAATAAATTATGAGTATACAGTGGGGAGAGAATAAAAAGAATATCTTTAAAAAACGTCGTTTGAAAAAAGGGGCGTTTATCGCCTTTTTGTCTGTTTTTTTGATACTCTTTTTGTCATTTGCAGTACCCGTTAAGGTAGTTGCTACCGAAAATGTGGTTGAAGATACCAAACCTACCGATCCTACCAATTCAAGAAAATCTAATCTTACAGGTTCTGAAGCTGAACGAACAAATATCACGGATCCGGGTTCAGCAGAGTCCCCTGACGATCTGAAAAAACTTAATATAGCCAATACGGTTACTGTTACATATGACAACGGAAACGGGTCACTGAGCGGATCACTGAGGATACTTATTACTTTAACGCTCATTTCCCTTGCGCCGACGCTTATTGTGATGATGACTTCTTTTACGAGAATCATCGTGGCGCTCCATTTCACCAGAACCGCGATAGGAACCCAAACATCTCCTCCCAACCTGGTGATGATTGGGATTGCTTTGTTTATGACACTTTTCATTATGCAGCCGACGCTTACGACTGTTTATAATGATGCGGTCATTCCTTTTGAAAAGGGGGAGATGGACCAGAAAGAGTTCGGAAAGGTCGCAATGGCGCCGTTTAGGCAGTTTATGTACGGCCAGACCCAGACTAAGGACGTTAAGCTCTTTATGGAGATAAACAAGACCGAGTGGGACGGAGAACTTGAGAGTATTCCCAATGTTGTACTGATTCCGAGCTTTATTGTAAGTGAACTTAGAACAGCGTTCATAATTGGTTTTTTGATATATATTCCATTTATTGTTATTGATATGGTTGTGGCATCTGTACTTATGAGTATGGGTATGATGATGCTTCCGCCGACTACGATCTCAATGCCGTTTAAGATACTTCTTTTTGTCCTTGCTGACGGATGGAGCCTTATCATCGGTAATCTGGTCAAGTCGTTCTATTAGTTTTTGTTATGAGATAGGGGAGGAATGTTTTTATGATAACAATGGCGGATATCAATACGATCGTAAATCAGGGACTTATGCTCGTTATTAAGATGTCGCTTCCGGTTCTTTTAACTTCGATGATCGTCGGACTTATTATTTCAATATTTCAGACGGTTACTTCGATACAGGAGCAGACGCTTACCTTTGTTCCTAAGGTAATATGCGTATTTCTTATGATTATGCTGACGGGAAACTGGATGATGACTGAGCTTTCGGGCTTTATTACACTTATCTGGTCTGATTTTTCGAAGTATGTGCGCTAGAGGTGAAGTATGATCGATTACAACTTCAGATACGGCGATCTGGAAGTTTTTTTGCTAATAGTTGTAAGAGTCACAAGTTTTATCTTTGTTTGCCCTTTCTTTGGAGGAAGGCAGACGCCTAACCTTGTAAAAGTGGGATTTGGCTTGCTTTTGTCAACTCTTGTGTACGGAGCTGTTCCGTATACGGCGCCTTCATATAACACGCTTATCGGTTACACGGTGATCGTTATGAAGGAGGTTACGGTTGGATTTCTTGTGGGCTATGCGGTGCAGTTGTGCCAGCTTGTAATTAACTTTGCGGGTCAGATTGTTGATATGCAGATAGGCTTGTCGATGGTAAACCTTTTTGACCCGAATACGAACGAACAGGTTACTATTACAGGTCAGCTCTATTCGCAGGTGCTTATTGTTTCGCTTATCATTACGGGAATGTACAGATATATTCTGGATTCGCTTATTGATACGTTTTCCCTGATACCGATTAACGGTGCGGTCATTCACAGTGACAGGATGCTAAACGCCGTAGTCGCCTTTTTGAGAGATTACATTGTCATCGGCTTTAGAATAAGCCTGCCGATATTTATCATTACATTTATCACAAACGTTATCCTCGGCGTTCTTGCCAAGGTGTCGCCTCAGATGAACATGTTCTCTGTAGGTATTCAGATAAAGATCATCGTAGGGCTTATGGTAATGCTGATCACGGTATCGATGCTGGGAGATGCGTCAAACTTTATTTTTAATAATATGAAGGAGCTTATGCAGGAATTTGTATACAGCATGCAGAGAGGCTGAGTTTGAATACAGGCCGTTGTTAATTAAATACAATCTGCAGTTCTTTGCCGAGGATGCGAACGGTGCCGAGAAGTCCGAGCAGCCTACGGCTAAAAAGCTTGAAGATGCCAGAAAAGAAGGCCAGGTTGCAAAGAGTCAGGAAGTTGCGACGGCGTTTAGCCTGCTGGCACTTTTCGTGATCTTGCGATTGGTTTACGCACTTATGGGAAGCACTTTTACCAATATTTTCCCGCGAGTGTACAATGACATTCCCAATGTTGCGAGGACTTATGACGGGCAGCTCCCCATTGCGTATATCACTAGCATTATAAATAAGGCGATGCTGACACTTCTTTTGTTGTGTGCACCGTTTTTTATAGTCGGATTTGCCGTTGCTTTTATCTGCGACTATGTTCAGGTTGGTTATAAGCCTACATCAAAGCCGCTGCAGCCAAAGCTTTCAAAGCTTAATCCCGTTTCGGGACTTAAAAAGATTTTTTCTACGAGAAAGCTTTTTGAACTTGCCAAATCAATCCTAAAGCTCATTGTTATGGGAATTGTTATATTTTCTTTTTTTTCAAAAAGAAATGATTATCTGTTCCTTCTGTATGATATGCCGCTTGGTCAGGCAATCGGGCTTATGGGGAATCTCATTATAGACCTTGGATTCAGGGTTGCGATCGCGTATATGATCATAGCAATCGCGGATTTCATCTATCAGAAGCGCAAGTTTACCAAGGATATGATGATGACCAAGCAGGAAGTAAAGGATGAGTTCAAGAATTCCGAGGGAAGCCCGGAGGTTAAGTCGGCGCAGAAGAGAAGGATGATGGAAGCGTCAAGACGAAGAATGATGCAGGCAGTTCCCCAGGCGGACGTTGTTATTACGAACCCGACGCACTATGCTGTTGCCGTTAAGTATGATGCGGAAGAAGCGGAAGCTCCCATTGTTGTTGCGAAGGGCGCGGATTTCATGGCTCAGAGGATAAAAGAGCTTGCTAAGGAAAATGACGTCGAGATTGTAGAAAACAAGCCGCTTGCGCGTATGCTATATGCGAATGTTGAAGTCGGCGAGCTTGTTCCGCCGGAGCTTTATAAGGCGGTTGCCGAAGTACTTGCTTATGTTTACCACTTAAAGGGTAAGATTTAAAAGGTTTAGTTATGAATTTAGAAATTTTTACAGAAAGGAGAGTACGGCATGGACGCGAAAAAAATCAGAGACCGCGTATATGATTACGGTCTTGCTTTATATATTGTTGCGGCTATCGTAATGCTCATTATACCGCTTCGTGACTGGGTGCTGGATATTCTCCTTGCTTTTGATATGTCACTTTCTTTTGTGATCATGTTTACTGCCATGTTTGCGGCTGATGTTCTGGATATGTCGTTTTTTCCTACGATACTTCTTTTTACGACTATCTTCAGAATTGCACTTAACGTTTCATCTACCCGTCTTATCCTGACAGAGGGCGGTGCGGGTAAAGTTATTGAAGTATTCGGTTCCTTCGTTGGCGGAGGTGACCTTATTGTCGGAGCTATCGTCTATGTAATTCTCATAATCGTACAGCTCATGGTCATCAACAAAGGTTCTGAGAGAGTTGCGGAAGTATCGGCAAGATTTACTCTTGATGCCATGCCCGGTAAGCAGATGGCTATCGACGCCGATCTTAATACGGGTGCCATCACTGATGTTGAGGCGAAACAGAGAAGACAGAAGATTCAGGATGAAGCAAGCTTCTTCGGAGCTATGGACGGTGCTACGAAGTATGTAAAAGGAGATGCGACTGCGGGCCTTATTATTACGGCGGTTAACCTTCTTGGCGGTATTGCCATGGGTATCCTGAGAAAAGGGATGGACGTAAATACTGCCATCAATACATATTCGATTCTCACGATGGGTGACGGACTTGTAAGTTCTATTCCTTCTCTTATGATATCGATGTCGACAGGTATCCTTGTTACCAAGGGATCAAAAGAGGCAGATTTTGGCCACGTGCTTATCGGTCAGCTCTTTGGTATGCCGAAGACTCTTTACCTTGTGGGCGGAGTTTTGTCAGGGCTTGGAATTTTTTCACCGCTTCCTACGCTTCTTTATGTTGCTTTCGGTGCAGGATTCATCTTTATGGGAAGAATTGCGAGTCAGACTATCGAGGAAGTTGCGGTTGAGGGAGAAGTTGCATCGCCTGAAGAACAGCAGGCTGAAGAGATAAGACAGCCCGAGAATGTAACGAGTCTATTGCAGGTTGATCCCATCGAGCTTGAGTTTGGTTACGGTATTATTCCGCTTGCTGATGTTAATCAGGGTGGAGATCTTCTCGACCGAGTTGTTATGATCAGAAGGCAGGTTGCCCTTGAACTTGGTACCGTTGTTCCGATAATTCGACTTAGAGATAATATTCAGTTGAATCCTAATCAATATATCATTAAAATTAAAGGTATACAGGTTAGTGACGGTGAGATTTTGTTCGATCATTACATGGCTATGAATCCCGGACATGTCGAGGAAGAGATTACAGGTATTCCTACATTTGAGCCGTCATTCCACCTTCCTGCGATATGGATCACGGAGGGACAGAGAGAAAGAGCAGAGAGCTTTGGCTACACCGTTGTAGACCCGCCGTCAATCATTGCTACGCATTTGACGGAGATTATAAGAGAACATATCGCGGAACTTCTTACAAGGCAGGATGTACAGAACCTTGTGGACAATCTGAAAGAGAACAATCATGCTCTTGTGGAAGAGCTTGTGCCTAAGCTCATGAGCCTTGGTGAGATTGAGAAGGTTCTTCAGAATCTCCTTCGCGAAGGCATTTCCATAAGGGACCTTGTGACAATATTCGAGACGCTTGCAGATTTTGCTCCGTCTACACACGATCCGGATATCCTTACGGAGTATGTAAGACAGAGCTTAAAGAGAGCTATCTCCAACAAGTATTTTGTGCCGGGAGAGACTACGAGCGTTGTTACTCTTGATCCCAAGATCGAACAGGAGATCATGAGCAGCGTTAAGCAGACAGAAACAGGTGCTTATCTTACACTTGATCCCGCCAGAACCAAGTCTATACTTGCTGCTGTGGGAGAGCAGGTCAAGAAGCTTGAAGATGCGGGTAAACAGGCAATCATCATGGCGTCGCCTATAGTGCGTATGTACTTTAAGAAGATGACAGAAGACTACTATAAAGATCTGGTTGTTATTTCATATAACGAAGTCGAAGCCAGTATCGAACTACAATCGGTGGGGATGGTAACTGCGTAAATGATTATTAAAAAGTATGTTGGAAAAAATGAAAGCGAAGCCACGGATGAGGCAAAAAAGGAGCTCGGGGGAAACATCGTCGTAATGAATGTGCGACCTGTTAAGAAGTCCGGTTTTCTGGCTCTGTTCCAGTCTCAGAAGATTGAAGTGACAGTGGCACTTGAGGAGGAACCTGAAAGGCCGGTAAGAACGACCTATACTCCGCAAAAGCCCAAAGTACAGGAAAGCAGGGGCTCTTTTGACAATGCTCAAAGAGATACCGTGGTTTCCGCTGCTGCGACGGCTACCAAGGTTTCTGCGCCGAAGGAAGATAACAGCGCTATCGAAGAAAAGCTTGATAATCTCAGCTCTCTTTTGGAGAAAAATATTCTCAAGAATGAGAAGGAGGTTGTTGTTCCCAAAGCTGAAAAAGAAACGGGTGTTGTTCCCGAGAAAAATAATGATGGCGTAAAAACTTCTAAAAATGATATATCAGAAGAAACACTTTCTTTCATAAAATTGTTATATAATACTCTTATAGAGAATGAAGTTGACGAGATATACGTAAACCAGCTTACCGATGAGGTTGAAAAGATAAGTAAACCCGGACTTCCTTTTGATTACGCGCTTGCAAACGTTTATCAGAAGATGGTTCTTAAGTTCGGTAAGTCTGAGCCTATAAAAGAAGTCGGTGAAGAAAAGCCGATAGCTGAGGTTTTTATAGGTCCCACAGGTGTCGGCAAGACAACTACGATTGCCAAACTTGCGTCGGAGCTTACTGTTTCCAAAAAGAAGAAAGTAGCTCTTTTGACCATGGATACATACAGAATTGCGGCAGCCGAGCAGCTTCGCACATATGCATCGATACTTGAGATTCCTTTCAGGGTTATTTATTCTGTCGATGAGATGAAGCAGGCGGCTGAAGATTTCAGGGAATATGACTACATCATGGTCGATACGGCGGGACATTCACTTAAAAATGAAGAGCTTATAAGAGATGTTGAGAACTACATAAGGGCTTTGGAGGAGCTTATGGAGTGCGAAAACTATCTTGTTTTGTCAGCGACTACCAAGTACCGCGACCTCATTGAGATTTCGGATGCGTATTCGGAAATGGTTGCATATAAGCTTATTTTTACAAAAATGGATGAGACAGGCGCAAAAGGTAACCTTTACAATATCAGAATGCATACGGGTTCGCCCATCGCGTATATCACAAACGGCCAAAACGTGCCGGATGACATCGCGGTATTTGATGCACAGAAAATAGTAAAGAACCTTCTTGGCGGAAAAAGTTGATTTGGGGATAGTTATATATGGATCAGGCGCAACAGCTTAGAAATATTATTAAAAATTCAAATAAGCCGCAGCGTCCGCTTGCTAGAATTATCACCGTTACAAGCGGAAAAGGCGGTGTTGGTAAGTCAAATGTTTCCATAAATCTGGCGGTTCAGTTCAGGAAGATGGGCAAAAGAGTCATTATTCTGGACGCCGATTTCGGACTTGCAAATATAGAGATAATGTTTGGAACTGTGCCAAAGCACAATTTATGCGATCTTATCTATCAGGGTAAGAATATTAAGGACATCATTACCTGGGGACCTGAGGGTGTCGGATTTATCTCCGGCGGATCGGGAATTTCGGGTATGTATAACTTAAGCAGAGATTATCTTGTATATATTATTGTTAATCTTGCCGAACTTGATGCAATTGCTGATATAATAATAATAGATACGGGAGCGGGAATATCGAGCGCGGTAATGGAGTTTCTTGTGGCAAGCGGTGAGATCATACTTGTTACAACACCGGAACCTACATCGATTACCGATTCGTATTCACTTCTTAAGGCACTGAACCAGTCTCCGCGTTTTTCGAGGGAGAACACTAAGGTAAAAGTTGTTTCGAACAGAGTTTCATCAAGTGATGAAGGTCAGCAGCTGTTTAATAAGTTAAACGCGGTTGTGGCCAGATATCTGAAACTTCCTTTATCTTACATGGGAGCAATCCCGCAGGATCAGTATCTTGCCAGAAGTGTAATGCAACAATCACCGGTTTCATTGCAGTATCCGAATGCCAAGTCGGTTAAGGCGTTTGAGAGTATTGCGAATCAGCTTATGAATCCGGGAAGTCAGGAAGAAGTAAAGCAGAGAGGAATGGCGGCTTTCTTTTCACATATTATTACGGGAAGAAAGCTTAGCAGCAGGGAGACAGCACAGGGACAAAGCATAACTTCAGAAAACTAAGTCGTTAATTATTGGCGGATTGGAGACAAGGTATTATATGCTCACTGATTATATTTCACCCGGGATAAGAGTGGAACTTAAGGCAGCCGGTAAAGTCTGGATGGATGAGGATACGCGAACGAGACACATCTATATGAGCAAAGTTATGGATGTGACTTCGGATGATAGGATTGAAGTCCTCATGCCGTTTGAAAAAGGCAAACTTGTTCTACTGCCCGTTGACGGAGAATATAGCTTGTGTTTCTACAGTACCAAGGGATTGTTTCAATGTTATTCCAGGATTGTAGACAGGTACAGAAGCGACAATATGTATATACTTGTGCTCGATCTTTCCAGCGAGCTTCAACGACTACAAAGACGAGAGTATTACAGGTTCAGCTGTGCTCTTGAATTAAAATCCCGAACCTGCACAAAAGGAGAGCTGGAAGCCTTTGAAAAGAACAGAAAATATCTCGTCGACAAGACAAAACCGCTCCAAAGGAGCGTTATAGTTGACATAAGCGGAGGCGGGCTACGGTTTGTGGCTAACTTCCAATACGAGGAGGGCAGTACAATTTACTGCTCGTATCGTTTACCGAGGGGGGCAAATGATAGAGAATTTGAGATGATTTGCAGCATATTAAAGGTACAAGAGTTAGAAAGTAGACCGGGTTTATTTGAACATCGTATCCAATACGTGTATATCGACGAACCTTCCAGAGAAGATATTATCCACTTCATCTTTGAGGAAGAACGAAAAATAAGAAAGAAGCAAACATAATTATGAAAAAAATTTTGATAATTGATGATTCTGCACTTATGAGAACAGTTCTTAGTGATATTATTAACTCAGATTCAAGATTCCAGGTAGCTGACAAGGCTAAAGACGGAATTGAGGGATTGGAGCTTTTAAAGCAGAATACTTATGATGCTGTCGTACTTGATATTAATATGCCGAGAATGGACGGTATCACAATGCTTAAAGAACTTCATAAGAACGGAATAAAAGCCAAGATAATGATGGCCAGCACCGATACTAAGGAAGGTGCAAAAGTAACAATGGATGCGCTTGATCTGGGTGCGCTTGATTTCGTGCACAAGCCGGACAGAGCGTCTGAGTGTAAGGGCGAAGAGTTTTGTAAGCTTTTCCTGAATACACTTGCAGCTGTTGCAAACAGTAAAGCACCGGGTTCAACAAAAGCCTTTTCATTTGATGAAGTTAAGGAATCACGTAAAGTTGTTGAACTGGTCACAAAATCCGCGAGCAAGATCACGGGAAACAGAATCGTTGCAATAGCAAGTTCAACGGGCGGCCCAAGGGCGTTACAGTCTGTAATACCAAGGCTTCCCAAAAACCTCAAAACCCCTGTAGTTATAGTTCAGCACATGCCGGAAGGCTTTACAGCATCACTTGCTGAAAGGCTTGATTCTCTGAGTGAGGTCCGTGTTAAGGAAGCCGCAGAAGGCGATATATTGGCACCGGGAACGGTATATATATCAAGGGGCGGCAAACACATGCATATCGTTAAGAATGCAGGAAAAAGTGTTATCCACTATATGGATGGACCGACCAGAGAAGGCGTAAGACCTTGTGCAAATTTCATGTATGAATCACTTGTTGATTCTGATTACGATGAGATCTGCTGCGTAGTAATGACCGGAATGGGCGCCGATGGAACTGAGGGAATCAAGAATCTGAAATCTAGGAAAAAAGTACATGTAATCGGCCAGGACGAAAGCACCTGCACCGTTTACGGAATGCCCAAATCAGTAGCAACAGCTGGACTTGTCGATCAGGTTGTAAAACTTGATGACATCGCCCAGGAAATAATAATGAGTGTTGGTGTTAATTGAGGGTTTTACTTTTAATCTTTCATATCTGACGATCCATATCCCCTCCATTAACTACCGATGAAAACAAACACAATTTGCATGACTAAACAATTTTTCTTATGGAGGTAGATTGATTATGGATGTTTCTCAGTATCTAAGTGTCTTTCTTGATGAAGCAAAGGAGCACCTTCAGTCTTTAAACGACAACATCATGGTTCTTGAGCAAGATCCTGAAAATGAGGATTGTATCAATGAAATTTTCAGATCCGCTCACTCAATGAAAGGTATGGCCGGAACAATGGGCTATACCAGAATGCAGAATCTTACTCATGACATGGAGGATGTTTTCTCCGATGTCAGAGCCGGTAAGATCAAGATCAAATCAGAGATGATCGATGTGCTTCTTCAGTGTCTTGACGCTATTCAGGGATATGTTGACAACATTACCGAGAATCAGGACGAAGGTACTGAAGAACACCAGAATATCATTAAAGCGCTCGCCGATATCAGATCGGGTAATACAGGAGCAGAAGCTGCAGCTTCCGATGGAGTAGCTGAGGCTTCGGAGTCTGCAGAAAGTGCAGCTCCTGCAGTTGAACCCGGTGCAGATCCCGCGAGTGACTACAGAGCTATCAAGCTTGATTCTTCCGCAAGAACTACTTTGGAAGAAGCTAAATCTCAGGGAAAGAATGTTTTCGGTGTTACCGTACATATTCAGGAATCCTGTATTCTTAAGGCAGCCAGAGGTTTCCTTGTATTTAAGGGAATCGAAGAGATCGGTGAAATTGTTGTTTCCGAGCCTAATACACAGGATATAGAAGATGAGAAATTTGATTTCTCATTCAGCCTTGTAATAATCACAGATGAGTCAAAAGAGAAGGTCATGGAAATAGTTAAGTCTGTTTCCGAAGTGGCAGGATGCGAATGTGGAGAATTCGACCTCGATGCAGAAAAAGCTGCAGCAGAGGAAACTCCCGAGCCTGCACCTGCAGCTGCAGCAGCACCGGCAGCCGTTCCCACACAGGGAGCAGCACCTACGCCCGCACCTGCAGCAGGAAAGGCACCCGCAGCAGGACCTGCAGGCGGCAAGAAGCCTTTAGGCAAGCCTGTCGTAAACAGAACAGTCCGTGTTGATATCGAGAAACTGGATGTTCTTATGAACCTTGTCTCTGAGCTTATCATTGCAAAGAACTCTCTTATTTCCGCAGCTAATACTTCAGGTGTCAGCAACGGAAACGTTAATGAGCAGATTGAATATCTTGAGAGTGTTACCACAAATCTTCATGAATCAGTTATGAAAGTTCGAATGGTTCCTATCGAGAGTGTTCTTCAGAAGTTCCCTCGTATGATCAGAGATCTTAACAAGACTCTCGGCAAGAAGATGGAACTGACAATGACCGGTGAAGATACAGAAATGGACAGAACCGTGGTTGATGAGATCGGTGATCCTTTGATGCACCTTATCAGAAACAGTGCCGACCACGGAATTGAAGCAGCCGATATCCGTGCCCAGAGAGGCAAGCCGGAAGTAGGACAGATTTTCCTTCACGCTTTCCAGGACGGTAACAGCGTTGTTATCGAGGTTGGCGATGACGGTAACGGAATAGATGCGGAAGCTGTTAAGAACAAAGCTATCGAGAAAGGAATAGTTACTCCCGAGCAGGCAGCTCTTTTGACAGAGAAGCAGTGCGTAGAGCTCTTATTCCATCCCGGATTCTCAACAGCAAAGCAGGTTTCTGAAATTTCAGGACGTGGTGTAGGACTTGACGTTGTTAAATCCAAAGTTGAATCTCTTTCCGGTGAGGTATCCGTTAATACCAAGCTTGGAGCAGGATCCACCTGGATCATCAGACTTCCTCTTACACTTGCTATTATTCAGGCTCTCATGGTTATTGTCGGAGATGAGAAGTATGCAATACCTCTTGATTCAATCCAGAGTATTGAAGATGTATCTCCTTCAGACCTTAAACTTGTAGAGAATAAAGAAGTTATAAATCTTCGTGGAAGCGTAACACCTATCGTAAGACTCAATGAAGTGCTTGATACAGAGTCAAGTAAATCACCCGACGACGATATGGTAGTTGTTATCGCAAGAAAAGGAGACCAGCAGATCGGACTTGTTATCGACGAACTTATGGGACAGCAGGAAATCGTTATCAAGCCTTTGGGTAAATACACAAATAAGTGCAAGCTTATAAGCGGAGCTACTATCCTTGGTGATGGTGAGATCGCACTTATTCTTGATACCAATTCAATTTTCTGATGGTAACATTTTTTTAGCGAAGAAAGGATGAGCCGAATATGAATGAGATAAAAGAAGTTAAAGAAAAAGCCGATAAAGGCGAACTTATTCAGTATATAGTTATAAAGATTGATGATGAGCAGTATGGCATCAACATCAAATTTATAGACAACATTGTAAGAATGCAGCAGATTACGAGAGTGCCAAAGGTAGACGCATTCCTTAAGGGAGTTATCAATATCCGAGGCGAGATTGTTCCTGTTATGAGTGTAAGAATGAAGATGGGACTTTCCGAAGACGTGATCACAGGCGCTTCAAGAATAATCATCTTAAAGACTGAGGCAGGTGATCTTGTAGGTATAATCGTGGATCAGGTTAATCAGGTTCTTACACTTAATGAAAAAGACATTGAGAAAGTCCGTTACGACGATAAGAAAGGACAGTCAAAAGTTTCTTTTGTCAGCGGCGTAGGCCATTACGACGGCGGACTGGTTTCAATACTCGATCTCGATGCGGTTGTGTCTGAGAAAGAATCAAAAGAAAAAGCGTCTAACGCAAGTTAATTCGGAGGATTTATTTTATGGCAGACATGAGTTTGGATAATTTATCCGACAAGTATTTTGACGTGCTGAAGGAACTTGGTAATATCGGTGCCGGGAATGCAACTACAGCGCTTGCTCAGATGATCGGAACAAAGGTTGATATGTGTGTTCCGCAGGTACGACTTCTGGACTTCAAAGATGTCGGAGACCTCATGGGCGGAGCTGAGAAGATAATGGCAGGTATTTATCTTGCTGTTGACGGCGATATCGACGGAAGCATCATGTTCCTCTTGGGCAAACAGGCAGCCAGACATTTGGTTGATCAGCTTATGGGTACAGGCCCCAAGCCTGAAGATCAGGATTTTGATGAAGTTGAGATGTCAGCCCTTAAAGAAGTCGGTAATATCATTACCGGTTCGTATCTCAATTCACTTTCCATGATGACAAACCTAAAACTCATTCCATCTATTCCATATGTTGCCATTGATATGGCTGCGGCGATACTTAGTGTTCCCGCGATCCAGTTTGGAATGATGGGTGACAAAATCCTTCTTATTGAGACACAGTTCTTTGATGAACTTAAGTTGAGCGGTTATTTTATTCTTTTACCTGATATTGATGGATACCGTAAAATTCTCTCTTCTTTAGGCATGGGAGACGTTTCAGATTCGTGAAGGGGCTAATATGAGTCAAATAATTAAGGTTGGAATGGCCGATCTGAATATTTGTGTCAGCCCCGACGGAATTACAACTTTGGGGCTTGGGTCCTGCGTTGGAATTGCTATAAGGGATCCTGTTACCAAGATTGGTGGGCTGGCTCATGTAATGTTGCCGGATTCAACTGAGATTAGGAACAATTCGAATATACCTAAATTTGCCGATACAGGAATTGAAGAACTTGTCAGGCTCATAATTGCCAAAGGCGGTAATAAATCACGTCTTGTGGCAAAGATTGCCGGCGGCGCGCAGATGTTTGCTTTCCAGTCAAACAATGCCACGATGCGTGTCGGTGACAGAAATGTTGCGGCATCACTAAAAAAATTAAAGGAGCTTAATATTCCTGTACTTGCTCAGGATACCGGTGATTCGTACGGACGGACAGTTATTTTTTATCCCGAAAACGGAAACTATATTATCAGAGCTGTAGGAAAGCCTGAAAAAATCATATGAATACCGATTTAGATGAACTGAAGAAAATTAATACCAAACTAATAACTCCCCTGATAGTGCTTTCAGCAACGGCTGTTGTTTCAGTGTTTACGTTCTTTAAGCACTATCCGGCGGGTGAGTGGATTTTTATTGTATTTGTTTCGGTAGTTATATTTTTGGTAATCGGACTTATCACGGAGAAGATGATCGCCAAGTTTTTAGATATTAACTACGAGAAAGCTTTGGCCGAAAAACTTGAAGCTGAGAGACTCGAGGAAGAGGCAAGAGCAGCAATGGAGGCAGAAAGTAGTGCCGGGGAAGATGTCGATAATATGGAAGTACACGACATTCCTCAGTAAAAAAATAGAACCGGGGAAACTTACACATGGATGATGCAGCTAGAAATAAATTATGGACAGAATATGGTAATACCAAATCCGGTGAACTCAGAGAGCAGCTCATATTAGAGTATGCTCCTCTTGTCAAGCTTGTAGCCGGAAGACTTAGCATGTATCTTGGATTTAATGTCGAATATGACGATCTTGTAGGATATGGCATTTTCGGACTCATAGATGCCATTGATAAGTTTGATCTCATGAAAGACGTTAAGTTTGAAACTTATGCCAGTCTGAGGATCAGAGGAGCAATCCTTGATCAGATCCGCAAGATGGACTGGATTCCCAGAACTATAAGACAGAGACAGAAGAAGATTGAGACTGCCATCAGAGAGATTGAAAAAGAGAGCGGTCATATTGCTACAGATGCCGAAATAGCGGCAAAAATGGATATTACTGAAGATGAATACCAGAACTGGCAGAACCAGATGAAGGTTACGGGGGTTGTTTCCTTAAATGAGTTCATGGATCAGGGCGCGGATATTGCCGATGATGCAAGCAATGCTACCGGTTCAGGTTTCACAAAGCCTGAGGAGGCTATAGAAAAGGAGGAACTTAAAAAGATGTTGGCCGAATCCTTGGAACATCTTACAGACAAGGAGAAAAAGGTCATACTCTTTTACTATTATGAGGAGCTTACATTAAAGGAGATAAGTGAGGTTCTGGAGGTTTCAGAGTCGAGAGTGTCACAGCTTCACACAAAGGCGCTGCAGAAGATGCGCGAAAAGCTGGGAGACTATCTGGGTATTATTACAAACTCAAGATAGTAGGAAATTTATTTATGGAAGAGGATTTGTATGAACGGATATTTTCAACTCGTAAACACACCGCAGGGAACCGGTATCAGAATTTACGCCCCAACCGATGGAGGTAAGCCGCTTAACGTTAATGACGTTCGTGAGTACTTGGACGAAAGAAAAATTCAATACGATGTAATCAAGCTAAATGATGCTGTGACCAAGTCTGATGCAAACGTCTACATTTTTACCGAAACGCAGGTACATCCTGAACGAGAAGGGGTAAAGTTTGACGTTTCCAAGGATAAAATGACTGTCACGGCATTTTTCTATCCGCCGACAGAAGGTGCGCAGCTTATGACGGAGAATGAGTTCAGAAGCTCGATTGCTTATAGAAAGTTCACTTATGGAATTCAGGACGAAAACATAAAAGCATTTTTTGAACATAGAGAGTACTGTAAGGAAATAATTATAGCTCAGGGAAAAGAAGTTGTTCAGGGTAAGAATGCATACGTTGAGTATCACTTTAATACCAACTTAAGAGCACGCCCCACACTTAAAGAGGATGGAAGTGTAGACTATTTCCATCTTAATCTGATCAATAATATAAATGAAGGTGACCTACTCGCTACACTTCATAAGGAGATTCCGGGAGTGCCGGGAATAAATGTTTACGGAGAACAGATAAAGCCTGCCGTTGTTAAGCCTTCACATATCAGAGCGGGTAAGAATACCATTCTTTCGGAAGATAAGCTTACACTTAAGGCAGGAAAGTCAGGTCATGTAACTTTGAGCGAAGGTAAAGTTGTTGTTTCCGATGTATTGCAGCTTGAGAATGTTGATGTTGCCACAGGTAACATTGATTATGAAGGAAGTGTTGAGGTAAACGGTGTTGTTGCAACCAACTTTAGCGTAAAGGCAGGCGGAAACATCATTGTCAGAGGTATTGTTGAAGGAGCCGTTCTTGATGCCGGCGCCGATATAATCCTTGAATGCGGAGCAAAAGCCGGCGGAAATATTAAGGCCGGTGGCAATATAGTCACAAGATTTATTGAGAATGCCAATGTGAGCGCAAGGGGATGCATCACAAGTGAATGCATACTCCACTCAAACGTTTCCTCGGGAACAGAGGTAAACGTAACCGGACGAAGAGGCTTTATCGCCGGAGGAAGAGTTAGTGCTGCAGACAAGATTCAGGCTAAGGTTCTCGGATCTGAGATGGGGGCAAATACCATCATAGAAGTTGGAGCAGATCCGCAGCTTAAGCAAAGACTCAAAGAGCTTCAGAAAGAAATGACCGAAGCACAGAAGAGTATAGAGAGCATAAAACCTACTATCGAAGGCTTTACCAAGATGCTCAAGGCGGGAGTAAAGTTTAGCCCTCAGCAGGTCGAAAGTGCAAAGAAACTTATAGAGTTAAACAAGACCCTTACGGAACAGATTCAGGATGACTCGGAGGAATATGCAAATCTTATGGAAAGACTTGCGGAAGCAAAGGAAGCCGAGGTTGTGGTTGAGGGAACCGCATATCCCGGAACTACCGTTAATATCGGTGAGTTGTCCATGATCGTAAAGAAACCTGTTCAGTACAGCAAGTTTGTTGTCAGGGAAGGAGATGTAAGATTAGCACCTATCTAAACGGAGGAGAGAACCATGTCAATAAACAGAATTGACTTTGGCGTGATCGCTGCTTCTAATGAGGTTTCCGCGGTGAAGGCGTCGGAGGATGCAAGACCCATGATGGACAGGCAGAACTTTCAGACTCAGTTTAACGAAGAAGTTGATAACCAGCGCAATTCGGTTATTCAAAAGGATGACGTTAGCGGAGCCAAAGTTTCTGCGGATGCCGGCGAGAAAGGCGGTAATGAATACGCGGGGGACGGCGGAAAAAACAGAAAAAAGAAGCAGGACGAAAAGAATGAGAATAATCCCATTTTAGAAAGACAGCTATCAGTTGAGAAAATGGAAAAAATTTCGGAGCACATGCTCGACCGAAATGGAAAGCCTGTAGATCTTGGTATTTCTCACGGTTTTGATTTGAAGATTTAACATTTCTATATTATAATGGTGGAAACGGGCACGGTGCCTGAATTTTTTAGTAAAATAGGCGGATAAATGATTAGTATTACAGAGATTGTTCTCATCGTTGTCGGATTCGCGGCAATAATATTGGGTTACCTTCTTCCTGCGGGAAAGGAACTTGACGAGGAAGATAAGATGCTCATGGAGAGAGAAATCCGTGAGCTTGTTCGTCGTGAAGTTGAAGATCAGAGAGAAAATATTGAAAATATGGTAGACGATACCGTAGATCTTTCTTTGGACAGAACAGAGAGAGCAATGGAACGTATATCAAACGAAAAACTTTCCGCTATCGGAGAATATTCCGATACTGTGATCAACGATATACACAAGAATCATGATGAAGTAATGTTCATGTATGACATGCTTAACGATAAGCATAAGAACCTCACTTCCGTGGTTTCCGAAGTAACTAAGAAAGCCGATGAGGCCAAGAAAGTTGTAAAAGAGGTAGAGGAGAAGATCATTACTCCCGCTCCGTCAGATGAAATCATACCTGTTACACCGGTTGCATCTGCCGCTCCTTCTGCAGCTGTTGAAAAAGAGCCTGTCATGGAACTTGAAAAGATCACAGCTAAAGTTATAACTCCCGAAGAAGCTATGGGGCTTCATGTTGTAGGAAACACTTCTACCGATGAAGAGGAAGTTAAGCCTATACAGGAGCAACAGCCGAATGCCAAAGTTGTTCCCATTACTGAAGCTGTGAGAGTTGAAGCTAAGAGCACCAATCCCGATAAGAACATGAAAGAACTCACAGCAGCCGATCCGATCTCGCAGAACAGACAGATCATCGAGATGCATAAGGCCGGAAAATCAAATATGGTTATTGCAAGAGAACTTGGTCTGGGTATCGGAGAAGTTAAGCTTGTGATAGATCTTTCCAACAAGCACAGAAAAGTTAAGTGAGGAATACTCTGTAAATGAAACTAAAATATTACCTTAGGGGGATTGGTCTTGGCGTTGTACTTACCGCTATAATCATGGGCTTTGCACTTGGAGCCAGAAATGCACCGGTCAGCGATGCCGAGGTGATCGAGAAAGCAAAAGATCTCGGAATGGTTGAAGGCGGTGTTCTTTCGGATTATTCCGGTGAAGACGCAAGTACCGGCGAGGCGGTAAAAGAGGAACCAGATAATTCAGCTCCGGCAGATAAAGTTACGGATACTGCAAAGGGAGTCAACGCAGGCCCCTCATTACCTGACACATCTGCAAGCGATTCAGCTGCCGGAGGTGCGGATATTGAAAAGCCTGAGACTTCTGCCGGCATAGGCACGGGCACAGGCACATCTACTGTTGCTAACGGTATAAGCGGAGCTGTCGAAAAAGCTTCATCCGCAGGCAATTCTGTAAGTGCCAAGAATGCTGACAAGAATAAAGACAAGGATAAGGAAAAAGAAAAGCCTGTCGTAGAAAAGAAAAAAGAAGAAGTTCAGGAAGAGCCTGAAGAAGTAGAGGAAGAACCCGCTGAGGAACCTGAAGACAATTCAGGTGAGAGCACATCGAGTCCTTCTCCTGCAAATCCGGTACAGGTTACTATTCCGGGAGGTTCATCGTCCGATAAAGTAGCTAAGATCTTACATGATGCGGGACTCGTGGATGATGCCATTCAGTTTAACAAATTCCTTATTGAGAAAGGCTGGGACAGAAAGATACATTCCGGAACCAAATCAATAAGTCAGGGAGCTTCATATGAAGAAATAGCGAAAGCTATCACACAATGACCTTGTATTAAATAATTTTAGCTTTAAAGCTGTGAAAATAACTTATTTTCACAGCTTTTTTACTTGAAATATGTTTTTCCTTGTGATATAGTTAAAAAGCTGTGTTCATAGGTGTGTTTATGCCTATTTCACGGTAAAACAAATAATCACGTACATTTAATTCTCTTTCCGGTGTCGGTCATACCGATCAGAAGAGAGCTCTGTATATCGGAAGACGCGCTGATATATCATATGAGCCAAGGATGTGCGGAAGATTCTAACCAAATGGAGGTAATATCATGAGCGTTGTATCAATGAAACAGTTACTTGAAGCAGGTGTTCACTTTGGACATCAGACAAGAAGATGGAACCCTAAAATGGCTCCTTACATCTTCACAGAGAGAAACGGAATCCACATCATCGACCTTCAGAAGTCAGTTATCAAGGTTGACGAGGCTTACAAGGCAGTATTCGAGATTGCACAGCAGGGTGGAACAATCCTTTTCGTAGGAACAAAGAAGCAGGCGCAGGACGCTGTTAAGTCAGAGGCTGAGCGTTGCGGAATGTACTACATCAACGAGAGATGGCTCGGTGGAATGCTTACAAACTTCAAGACAATCCAGAGCAGAATCGCTAGAATGAAGACTATCGAGAAGATGCAGGAAGACGGAACATTCGAAGTTCTTCCCAAGAAGGAAGTTGCTCAGCTTAAGAAGGAACTTTCCAAGCTTCAGGCTAACCTTGGCGGAATCAGAGATATGAAGAGAATCCCTGATGCTATTTTCGTAGTAGATCCTAAGAAGGAAAGAATCTGCATTCAGGAGGCTGAGTCTCTTGGAATTACTCTTATCGGTATCGCTGATACAAACTGCGATCCTGAAGAGCTTGACTTCATCATCCCCGGAAACGATGACGCTATCAGAGCAGTAAAGCTTATCGTTGGTAAGATGGCAGACGCTGTTATCGAAGCTAATCAGGGTGCTGAGGCTGACGTTGCAGCTGAGTTCGTTGCAGAGGCAGCTGAGGATATCGAAGAAGTTGCAGACGCAGAGTAATATAGATTGATAATTTGGAACTAAATTGGTGCAGCCAATCATTATATGGTTGGCTGCTATTATAAAAACGGAGGAAAATACACATGGCTATCACAGCAGCAATGGTTAAAGAATTGCGTGAGTCTACCGGTGCAGGAATGATGGAATGCAAGAAGGCTCTTACAGAAACTAACGGAGATATGGATGCAGCAGTAGAATTCCTTAGAAAGAACGGAATCATGAAGGCTGAGAAGAAGGCTAGCAGAATCGCTGCAGAAGGTCTTACAAGAGTTGTTCTTAAGGACGACCAGACAGCAGCAGTTGTTGAAGTTAACTCAGAGACAGACTTCGTTGCTCAGAACGACAAGTTCCAGAGCTTTGTTGAGGCAGTTGCTCAGCAGGCAGTTAATTCAGATGCCAAGGATCTTGATTCATTCATGGCTGAGAAGTGGAACCTTGATGAGTCTAAGACAGTTAACGATGCACTTGTTGAGATCACAGCAGTTATCAGTGAGAAGCTCAGCATCAGACGTTTCGAGAAGGTTGTTGCTTCTAACGGTATCGTAGTTCCTTACGTACACGGAAACGGAAGAATTTCTGTTGTGGTTGAGGCTGAGACAGATGTTGTTAACGATAACATCAAGGAAGCAGTTAAGAACGTAGCTATGCAGGTTGCAGCTCTTAATCCCAAGTATGTTGCAACTGAGGACGTTTCACAGGAATACAGAGATCACGAGAAGGAGATTCTTCTTGCTCAGGCTATGAAGGAGAACGAGGAGCTTCCTGAAGGAAAGAGAAAGCCTCAGGAGATCATCGAGAAGATGCTTATCGGACGTCTCAACAAAGAGCTTAAGGAAATCTGCCTTAACGAGCAGGTATTCGTAAAGGCTGAGGATGGAAAGCAGACAGTTGGTCAGTACATCGCTAAGGTTGCTAAAGACAATAACGCTAATCTTTCTATCAAGAGATTCGTACGTTTCGAGACAGGTGAAGGAATCGAGAAGAAGAACGAGAACTTCGCTGAGGAAGTTGCTAAGCAGGCTGCCGGTCTCAACTAATAATATTAGATTATTAATGAGCTTCGGATTTCCGGAGCTCATTTTTTCTTAAATGTGTAATAATTAAGCTATTTTTAGCCACCAAACCTTTGGCATAAATGGGCTTTGATATCTTTAATTTTTTACAAAAATAGCCTATACTGTTGTAGTATAGATTTTTATAAAGGTTGGGTGAATTAAACATTGAGTCAGTTAGTTACAATTAAGGGTACAAGATCTGGCATCATTCTTGTTTTGGATCCCGAGGTCGATTTTTCAACGCTTATCACGGAAGTTGGCGAGAAATTCAAGGAAGCATCTTCGTTTCTCGGAAAGAATAACATGGGCCTTATCATAAGAGGCAGAAAACTTTCCGAATCGGAAGAAGATGAAGTTCTAAAGAGTATCAAAGATAATTCAATGCTTACAATTACATGTATTATCGACGAAGAGTCAGATATTCAGAGAAAATTTGAAGATGTCGCAGCTTCAAACGATAATGTTGTTCTTGAGATCAATACGAACAAGAAGTCGGATGCTACAGTAAAAGTGGATCAGAACAGTGCAATTATTTATAAGGGCAGTTTGAGATCCGGTCAGGATATTTCCTGCGAACAGAGTATTGTTATTTTAGGAGACGTTAAGCCGGGAGCTAACGTAATCTCCTATGGAAGCATATTTATCTTGGGAGAACTGCGAGGCAATGCATTTGCCGGTGCAGGCGGAGATAAAGATGCTGTAGTAATGGCACTTAGTCTCAACCCATTACAGGTCAGGATCGCGGATTCTATCGCAATATCTCCTGAATCTGAAAAAAGTGCCAAACTCAAATTGGGGAGAAAGAAACCTTCTACGGTAGAAAGTGAGCCTGAAGTTGCATATATCGAAAACGGGCACATCGTAAAAAGTGTTTACGGTTCTTCTTTTTTGAGACAATTTAATATGTAAACGGAGGAAACTATGGGAGAAGTTATAGTTATAACATCGGGAAAAGGTGGAGTAGGTAAAACTACGAGTTCCGCAAATATCGGAACAGGCCTTGCAAAGCTGAACAAGAAGGTTGTTCTTATTGATACAGATATAGGACTTCGAAATCTTGATGTTGTTTTGGGACTTGAGAACAGGATTGTCTACAACCTTGTTGATGTTATTGAAGGTAACTGCAAGATTAAGCAGGCGCTTATCAGAGATAAGAGATATGAGAATCTCTTTCTTTTGCCCGCTGCACAGACTAAGGACAAGACAAGCGTTACTCCTGAGCAAATGAAGAAGCTTACAGATGAACTTAAGCAGGATTACGATTATATTATTTTGGATTGTCCTGCAGGTATTGAACAGGGATTCAAGAACGCTATTGCCGGCGCTGACAGAGCACTTGTTGTTACAACACCTGAGGTATCGGCTGTTCGTGACGCTGACAGAATCATCGGGCTTCTTGAAGCAAACGAGATTAAAAAGACTCATCTCATAGTAAACAGACTTCGCCCTGATATGGTCAAGAGAGGTGATATGATGTCATCAGATGACGTTATAGATATCCTTGCTATCGAGCTTATAGGTCAGGTTCCGGATGATGAGAGTATTGTTGTTGCGACTAATAACGGTGAACCTCTTGTAGGTGACAATTCACTTGCAGGCCAGGCATACATGAACATTTGTCGCAGAATTACAGGCGAACAGGTTCCATTTCTTGACCTTGAAGCCAAGAGAGGACTTTTTTCTTGGTTTAAGAAAAAGTGATAAGGGGGCAAAGTTATGAAAATCACTGATTTTTTCAAAAAGAAATCTTCAAGTGATATAGCCAAGGATAGACTGAAGCTTGTTTTGGTTTCAGACAGAGCATCATGCTCACCTGAGCTTATGCAAAAAATCAGAAGCGATATCATAGAAGTGCTTTCGAAATATGCTGAGATAGATATGGAAGGAATTGACATCAATATTACAAGTCTGGATGCTGAAGATAACGGTGGAAAATCCGCACCGGCTCTTTATGCTAACATTCCTATCAAAAATATGAATCATAATTCAAAGCTTTGATCGGCGTTGCAACCCGTGAATTTCCCAAAAGGATTTTCGCGGGTTTTTGTTTTTTGCAAACACATAATCTCTATTGTGATATAATGATATATGATTAAATAGGATAAAATTGTTTTTGGAGACGCTTATGAATTGTAATAATGAAAAATATGATTCTTTAAAACTTGGTAATCAGTTATGTTTCCCATTATATGCATGTTCAAAAGAGATTATCAGAAAGTACAAGCCTTTTCTTGATGAGCTGGATCTTACATACACCCAGTATATTACCATGATGGTCATGTGGGAAAAGAAGAGTGTTAATGTAAAAATGCTTGGAGAGTGTCTGTTTCTTGATTCGGGTACACTTACGCCTGTTCTTAAAAAGCTTGAGAGTAAGGGGTATATTACACGTGAGAGATCTGAAAAAGATGAGAGAAATCTTGTAGTTTCAATTACCGATTCCGGTATGAAATTAAGGGATAAAGCTGTCACGATTCCTTCTAAGGTAGGAAGCTGTGTTAAGCTTACGGAAGAAGAAGCCAAAGTCCTTTACAATCTTTTACATAAGATTATCAGTAATGTTAGATAATCTTTATTGTATTTTTCCCTAGAAGGAATATAATATATTTTGTTAAAAAATATATGTAGATTTATTTTTTTGTCCTATATAAGTTAAAAAAATAACAATGCATATATTTATTGGAGGTTTTATGAGTTCTCATACCCATAAACATCATCATGATCCTGAGAAGATGAAGGCTATTGTTAACAGACTTTCCAAGGCTATCGGACACCTTGAGTCGGTTAAAAGAATGGTTGAGGATGACAGGGATTGCACTGAAGTACTCGTACAATTGGCAGCTGTACGTTCAGCAATAAACGGGGCAGGCAAGGAAATACTTAAAGAACATATAAGCCATTGCATAGTCCATGCTGTTTCAGATGGTGATGAAGAGGCTATCGTTGAGTTAAATGATGCTATCGAGAAATTTATGAAGTAATGAGTTACTCGTGAGTATGTATGTGAAAGGGGCGAACACCTTGGCAAATCTTTTGAATTTAGTTTATTTTCTTATTTTATTTCCCTTTTGTATGGCAATTATAATATCTATTTTTAAGCACGCCAGTTTGTTTAGAAGCCTTCTTATTATGGCAGGTGGCTTTGCAATCATGGGTGTGGCTATTTATGTTGCCGTCAATGTTCTAATGTCCGGTGATACATCTCAATTTGTATACTTGGAACATCCGGAAATTCCCGAAAAGGTAATTCTTTGTGGGGAAGTCTTTTTAATGGGACTTGTATGTTTTCTCAGTATTAAGTACAAAAAGTATTATGCAATTATTTTCTCGCTTGTCGGAACTATCCCCGTACTTTGGATGGATTTGACACACAAGGCGGTTGAAGGAAATACTTGCCTCAGAATCGATACATTTGCTGCCGTAATGTATTTGATCGTTGGTTTCGTAGGTATTCTTATCTGTATCTACGCATCAGGTTATATGAAGGATTATCACCATCATCACACAGATGTTGAAGACCGTTCCGGATATTTCCTTGCGCTTATGTTTGTATTCCTTGGCGCAATGTTCGGACTTATTTCTTCAGATAATCTTGGATTTATCTATTTCTTCTGGGAGATCACAAGTGTATGTTCATTCCTTATGATCGGATACACAAGAACAGAAGAGGCTGTAAATAACTCATTCAGAGCTCTCTGGATGAATCTTTTGGGTGGATGCGGATTCGCGGCAGGACTCATGTATTGCAATATGGTTCTCGGCATCTCGAATCTTAGTGAGATCACACCCGGTGTTTCTACTACAATTATTGTTCCGGTAACTTTATTTGCATTTGCCGCTCTTACAAAGAGTGCGCAGTTCCCATTCTCAAGATGGCTTTTGGGAGCGATGGTTGCACCTACACCTTCAAGTGCACTTTTGCACTCTGCAACGATGGTTAAGATCGGTGTATACATGCTTATCAGACTTGCGCCCGTAATGTTCGGAACTCTTACGGGAGTTATGATCACCGTTATCGGTGGATTTACTTTCTTTGCGGCATCACTTCTTGCGATTACAGTAAGCGACGGCAAGAAGGTGCTTGCTTATTCGACAATTTCTAACCTCGGTCTTATTACCGCATGTGCGGGAACAGGAACAACCGAAGGCGTTTGGGCTGCAGTTATGCTCGTTCTGTTTCATGCGGTTTCAAAGTCACTTTTGTTCCAGACAGTCGGAGATATTGAGAACTGTATGGGAAGCCGTGACATTGAGGATATGCATGGACTTATAATCAAACTTCCCAGACTTGCATTTATCATGATAATCGGTATTTGCGGAATGTTCATGGCACCGTTTGGAATGCTTGTTTCAAAGTGGGCTGCTCTTAAATCATTCGTAGATTCCGGTTCTGTTTGGCTTGTTCTTTTCCTTGTTTTCGGATCGGGAAGTACGCTTTTCTACTGGGCAAAGTGGCTCGGTAAGATCTGTGCGGTTATTCATCAGTCATTTGAACTTGAAGATATAACTCCGAGAAGTGAGATGGTATCTATTTTCCCTCTTACTACAATGATAGTTATCATGTGCTTTGCATTCCCCTGGATGTCAGGAAACATGATACAGCCTATTCTTGATGAGGCTTATCACACAAATATCCCTGATGTTATCGGCGGAAGCGATGTTATCATCATGATGATAATGGTTGCGATGGTATTTATGATCCCTATCGGTTCCAGAATAATGTCCATCGGTAAGAATAGTAAGATGACAATGTCTTACGTTGCCGGTGTAAATGCAGGAGATGACAGACATTATATCGATTCTTTCGGTAAGGAGAGAGCACTTTATATGTCTAACTGGTACATGGATGAGGTCTTTGGTGAAAAGAAATTCTTAAAGCCATGTATCTATGTTGCGACTGTTCTGGTTGCCGTTATGCTTATTGTTGTTGTCGGAGGTGCTATCTGATGAATATTTATATGATCATAAGAGTTTTATTATATATTCTTTTGGCACCTGTTTTAGGTGGTCTGCTTTCGGGAATCGACAGAGTTTTCTCGGCTCGTATGCAGGGAAGACAGGGTCCCCCTCTGTTTCAGCCTTTCTATGATGTGTCCAAGCTGATGAGTAAGCAGACAACCGTTGTTAACAGTATTCAGGTGTTGTTTGTTACAAGTTATCTTGTATTTACTATATTTACAGGTGCGTTGTTTTTTGCCGGCGGAGATATGCTCTTAGTATTCTTTGCGCTTTCCATGTCAGAAGTAGTTATGGTTCTTGCAGCTTTTTCAACAAACGGACCATACAGTATAATGGGCGCACAACGTGAGCTTTTGCAGATGATGTGCTATGAGCCTATGACACTTCTTGTTGCTATCGGATTCTATTATGCAAACGGAAGCTTCATGGTTGATGAACTTGCGAAAGCAGATATTCCGGCTATTGCGCAGATTCCCGGCTTCTTTATAGGCTTTGTCTTTGTACTTTTGATCAAGCTCAGGAAATCACCTTTTGACCTTAGTACTTCACATCATATGCATCAGGAGATGGTAAAGGGGCTTACAACGGATCTTTCCGGCGGAAACCTTGCACTTGTCGAGATCGCAGAGTGGTATGATGTGGTACTTATGATGGGTATTGTGGGAATGTTCTTTGTTACTTCTGCACCTATCAGTATTCTTGGAGCTGTTATCGCATGTGCTGTTGTATTTTTCCTGGAAACACTTATCGACAACCTGTTCCCCAGAGTTAAGTACATGACAATGCTCAAGGTTACCTGGTCGGTTATATTGATTTTTGCAGGTACAAATTTGCTTATTCTTAATGTGTTGAAATAAGAAGAGGGAATGATATATGAAAATATCTAAATCACCATGGGTGTTACATTATGACGGATCCAGCTGTAACGGCTGTGATATAGAAGTTTTGGCTACGATGACTCCTCTTTATGACGTGGAGAGATTCGGAATTATTAATACAGGTAATCCCAAGCATGCAGATGTACTTTTGCTTACGGGAGGAATGAATGCGCAGACGGCACCTGTTGTAAGACAGCTTTACAACATGATGCCCGATCCAAAGGTTGTTGTTGCGTGCGGAATCTGTGCATGTGACGGCGGAATCTTCAAGGAATGCTACAACATTTTGGGTGGCGCCGACAAGATCGTTCCGGTTGACGTTTATGTTCCCGGATGCGCGGTAAGACCGGAAGCTCTTATTCAGGGCGTTGTTAAGGCGGTTGGAATCCTTGAAGAAAAGAAGAACAAGTTAAAACAGTCAATGAAGGCCGGATATTGTACTGTAGACTACAGCAAGATGGCTGTTCATATGACTGAGGAAGATTATAATCCTGCAGATCAGTATGATGCTGTTCTTACGGAAGAGGCCCTAAGAGAACAGGCGGAAGAGAAGATCAAAGCTTCTGCAAAGCCTGCTCCCAAGCCTGTGGCACCTGCTGCAGCCGCTACTCCGGCACCCGCTGCAAATGCGGCAAATACTGAGAAAGGAGACAAAAAACAATGAATACCGAGTTTGTAAATGTTAATCCCGAGAATGTCATTGACGAGTCTCAGAAGCTTAAATTTGCAGGATATCATCTTATGCAACAGTGCGCTACAAGAGTTCCGGATGCTTTTGAACTTATTTATACATTCGGAAAAGATCTTGAAGTTAAGCAGCTTAAGATAACTCTTCCCGAAGAGAATGAGATTTCCAGTATCACAAGTATTTTCCCTTGTGCATTCATCTATGAGAATGAGATGCACGATCTCTTCGGAGTAAAGATCAAGATGATAAATATTGACTATGAAGGAAAGCTCTATCGCACAGCTATAGAGACACCGTTTAAATAATTGGAGGAACTGTAATGTCTAACAGAAGTGTAATCCCATTCGGACCTCAACATCCGGTTCTTCCGGAGCCTATTCACTTAGATCTTGTTATGGAAGATGAGAAGGTGGTTGAGGCTATTCCTTCAATCGGATTCATCCACAGAGGTTTGGAGAAGCTGGTTGATAAAAAAGATTTTAATGAGATGGTATATGTTGCAGAGCGTATCTGCGGTATCTGTTCTTTGGGACACGGTCTTGGTTATTCCGAGGCTGTTGAGCATATCATGGATATTGAGGTACCTGCAAGAGCCAGATATATGAGAACTATCTGGTCTGAGCTTAGCAGAATTCATTCACATCTTCTCTGGCTCGGACTTTTGGCAGATGCTTTCGGATTTGAGAGCCTTTATATGGACTGCTGGAGACTCAGAGAGGAAGCTCTTGATATGTTTGAAGAGTCTACGGGCGGACGTGTAATCTTCTCGGTTATGAAGATTGGCGGAATCAGAAGAGATGTCACAGACGATCAGCTCAAAGATTTTGACAACAGAATTTCCAAGATGGAAGAAGATCTTAAGGCTATCGCAAGACCTTTCCTTGAGGATGCTGCCGTACAGACAAGACTTAAGGGAGTCGGTGTTCTCAGCGCAGAGCAGGCAGATGCTCTCGGATGCACCGGACCTTTCCTCAGAGCAAGCGGAATTGTAAGAGATATAAGATCTACCGGATACTGTGCTTACGGAGATGTCAACTTTGAGCCTATCGTAAGCAGTGAAGGTGATTCATATGCTCGTACATATTGCCGTATACAGGAGATTTTCCAGGCATTTGATATTATTCACCAGCTTATTGCAAAGATGCCTGACGGACCTATCGAGGCGCCTGTTAAGGGAATGCCAAACGGCGAGTATATGATGAGAATCGAGCAGCCAAGAGGCGAAGCTCTTTACTACGTTAAGGCAAACGGAACCAAGTTCATTGACAGAATGAGAGTTCGAACACCTACTTTTGCAAACCTTTCAGGTCTCGTAGAGATCCTTAAAGGCTGCGATCTTGCTGATGTTCCGATTCTTGTACTTACGATCGATCCTTGTATCAGTTGTACAGAGAGATGATCGCACTTCGTGAACACAGCACAGATAGGAGATTGAAATGGCATTTGTTAGTTTTAAAAATACAATTATAAAAAACCTTTTTTCAAAGCCATATACCAGAAAAACCGAGAAAGAGTTTCCGGAAGGAACAAGAGGTCATGTCGAGAATGATATGGATCTTTGTATCCTTTGCGGTCTTTGTTCCATAAAGTGCCCGACTCATGCCATCACGGTTGATAAGGTAGAAAAGACTTGGAATATCAGACCTATGAGCTGTATTCAGTGCAGATGCTGCGTTGACAGCTGCCCTAAGAAATCTCTTTCTATGGGAACAAGATTCCAGGAGCCCGGCAGTGAGAAGGTTGTAAAATCATTTAAGCAGTCTGAGAAGGCTATTGCCGCTCAGGAAGCTCTTATGAAGGCTGCAAAAGAAAGAGCTGCTGCCGCAGCCAAGGCAAAGGCTGAGAAGGAAGCTCAGGAGAAAGCGGCACAGGAAAATACTGCTGAGAAAAAAGAAGACAAATAATAAATAATGATACTTTTGATCAAAGTAAAAGGGGCGGTACAAGGCGTTGGCTATCGCCCCTTTATTGCACAAAAAGCAACTGAATACGGATTGAAAGGCTATGTTAAAAACATAGGAGCAGCTGTAGAAATTCTTGCGGCGGGAGATGAAGATAGGCTAAGGGCATTTTCTTGTCTCTTAAAGAAGGAATATCCTGCGGGTGCTTTTATTTTAGATGTTGAAATATCGGAAGCTAAGGATGAGTCTGTAGAGTTCGAAGAGTTTTCAATTGTTGAAAGCGCGGATGTTGATCTTTCCTCGGAACTTCCTGTTTTTCTGCCGGATATAGGGATATGCGACGATTGTCTTTCCGAGATGCTTGATGAGAGTAACGTCAGATACGGATATCCTTTGATAAGCTGTGCATCGTGCGGCCCAAGGATCAGTATAGCGGATGCGCTTCCTTACGACAGGGACAATACCGCGATGAAGCCTTTTAAGATGTGCCCTGTCTGTGCGAGCGACTACAAGGTAGGAAGACGAAGACACGCACAGACTGTATCGTGCTTTGAGTGCGGACCTCAGTTTGTTCTTGAGTATAAAGAAAACGGAGAGGCATTTACTGAGGATAAAAGCGCTTCTGTTTCTAAAGCAATTAAGCTTCTTCGAAACGGCAAAATTTTGGGCTTAAAAGGTGTTTCGGGTTATCAGCTTGTCTGTGCACCCAAAGAAGATGTTGCGGCAAAATTACGGGAAATAAAGGGGCGTGAGAGCAAGCCTTTTGCAATCATGTTCAGTGAGGCTGAGAAAGTAAGAGAGTATTGCAAAATAACTCCTTTTGAAGAGCAGATCCTGAAGTCATCCGCAAGGCCTATTGTTCTTCTTGATAAGATAAAGGATTTTCCAAAGAAAGTATGCGGAGACAGCGATTACATAGGGGCGTTTCTTCCTTCTGCCGGAATTCACAGGCTTTTGTGTGATGCGCTCGGACCTCTTATCGTTACGAGCGCGAACATATCGGGCGATGCGATGGTGACAGATGACGCGGAATTCGATAAAGTTTTCTTTAGGCGCGATATGGTTGAAGGTGGTAATGAAGATTACAAAAATCACTGTGTTGACGGCGTTCTTAGACATGAGCGAAGAATAAACATGGCACAGGACGATTCTGTGGTATTTGTTTATAAGAATCTTTCGGATAAACTCACTTCGAATGAAGAATGCCGGGATAATGCAGAAAAGATGTTGTTTATAAGGCGCGCAAGAGGATACGTACCCCTTCCGCTTATATTACAGAATACATCGGGATGTTATAAGACCGTTCTTGCACTTGGAGGAGATTTAAAGAGCACTTTTTCTTTTGCCAAAAAAGACAGAGTGATAACATCGCAGTATATCGGTGATCTTGAGGACTTGGGATGCCTTGAGAACTTTAAGAAATATATAAAAAGATATATAGATCTCTATCATATAAAGCCCGATATGATCGTCTGCGACCTTCATCCGGGATATCATTCCGCGCAATATGGCAAGAACCTAGCGGATGAAATGGGATTGCCGCTCTATGAAGTTCAGCACCATTACGCACATGCACTTTCCGTGATGGCTGAGAATTCGCTTGAGAGCTGTATCGGTGTTTCTTTTGACGGAACGGGATATGGAACTGACGGAAAAATCTGGGGCGGAGAGTTTTTGCTTTGCAAGAACACAGAATTTGTAAGGGCAGGGCATCTTTCGTATGTGAAACTATGCGGAGGTGACAAGGCTTCCGTTAATGCGGAGCTCGTTAAGTCGTGCTATGAATACGGCAATAATGAAGGAGCTGGGATAGATCCGCTTATAAAGGCAGCTCTTTTAAATAATATAAATACATTTGAGAGCTCGAGTACGGGCAGGCTTTTTGACGGTGTCTGCGCGCTTCTTGAGATAAAAGAACAAAATTCGTATGAAGGTGAATGTGCGATACTTCTTGAAAATGCCGCGAGAAGGGGCATGAATTTGAATAAGCCCTGTATTTCATTTAAGATAGATAGGGCGGGTGATATGCTTATTGCGAATCAGCTCAAACTTTTTGATGATATAAAAAAGGCGTATAACAGCGGCAAATATGAAAAAGAAGCCATCGCATATGCTTTTCACGAGGCACTTGCAGGGGCTGTCGTCAAAATGTGCCGTCTTATCAGAGACGAGCATAAAGAAAATAATGTATGTCTGTCAGGAGGCGTTTTTGCGAACAGGATATTGCTTGAAAAGGCTGTGAGCGCGCTTTCGGAAGACGGTTTTAGTGTATATATAAATGAGTTTGTGCCTGCGGGAGATGCGGGAATATCGCTCGGGCAGGCGTATTATGGTTTATTATCGCAGAAAGAGGTGTAAAAAATGTGTGTTGCGATACCCGGAAGAGTTATAAGTATGGACGGCACAAAGGCTACCGTTGATTTTAGCGGGAATATTGTTGTTGCCGATGCGGGACTTGTTGATACGAAAGTTGGCGACAGAGTTCTTGTCCATGCGGGATGTATCATTCAGACAATGAGTGATGAACTTGCGGATGAAGTTGAAAGTCTTATGAAAGAAATTGAGGATTTAAGTAACTGACATGGCAGGTTTTGATATAAAAAAGATTGCAGAAGAACTGAAAAACTATGACGGCGACGAAGTCCGTATCATGGAAGTTTGCGGTACCCATACAGCTGCGATATCAGAAAACGGCATTCCTTCCATGCTTTCCGACAAGATAAAGCTTATTTCGGGACCGGGATGCCCTGTTTGCGTTACTGTGACCGCGGTTATCGATAAGCTTATCGAGCTTTCCATGCGAAGCGATACGGTGGTCCTTACGTTCGGTGATCTTATAAGAGTTAAGGGTACAAGTATGTCTCTTGCGGAAGCAAAGGGCGAGGGAGCGCACGTGAAGATGGTCTATTCGCCAATGGAGACGGTTAAGCTTGCAAAAGAAGATTCGGATCACAACTATGTTTTTGCCGCTATCGGATTCGAGACCACAACGCCCGTGTATGCGATGGTCTTGGAAGAAGCTGAAAAAAATAATCTTGATAATCTTAAGCTTCTTACGTCATTAAAGACTATGCCCGAAGTCATTAGATATGTCGTAAAAAACGGCGGTGGGATCGACGGATTCATTGCTCCGGGGCATGTTGCCACAATTACGGGAAGCGATATCTACAAAGAACTTTCTGAGGAACTCGGCATTCCTTTTGTAGTTTCCGGATTTGAGGGCGCACAGCTTCTTTTGACCATATATTCTCTTGTGAAGATGAAGGGAAAAGGCGGATTTAAGAACCTGTACAAGAGCGCGGTAAAAGAAGAAGGCAATATCAAGGCAAAAGAAATCATCGAAAAATATTTTAAAGCTTCTGATGCATCCTGGAGAGGAATGGGAAAAATTCCGGGTTCAGGCCTTATCTTAAGAGAAGAATACAAGAAATATGACGCGGGAAGCGATATGCTTGATGAGGACAATATGCCGCCCGGATGCAGGTGTGCGGATGTTCTTGTTGGAAAGATAAAGCCCTGCGATTGCCCGATGTTTGGAAAAAAATGTACGCCCGATACGGCTCACGGAGCATGTATGGTTTCAACGGAGGGAAGCTGCTATAACTATTTTGTTTCGGGCAGAAGATGATTTTTACAGATACAATAATTTCTATCGAATCAAAATCTTTACGCTATTATGTGGAGATAAATTTTAGATGACTGACGAAAGAGGCACGGTATGAAAGTTACAATGGCTCACGGAAGCGGCGGAGAGTCCACTTCAAAGCTTATAAAAGATGTTTTTGCAAAATATTTTAATAACGATATATTAAATAAACTTGAGGATTCCGCGGTTGTCGGAGGAGCAGCGAGACTTGCGATAACAACCGACAGTTTCGTGGTGACCCCTATAGAATTTCCCGGAGGAAACATCGGGAGACTTTCTGTTTGCGGAACGGTAAACGATCTTCTTATGAGCGGCTCTAAACCCATGTATATAACATGCGGATTTATCCTTGAAGAGGGACTTGATCTCGATGTCCTTGAGAATCAGGTCAAGGCTCTTTCTGAGTGTGCAAAAGAGGCCGGGGTTACGATAGTTACGGGCGATACCAAGGTTGTTGAGAACAGAGGCCAAGAAGCGGGACTTATAATCAATACATCGGGAGTCGGCTTTATTTCTGATGATGCAGAATCTATAGGGCCTTCTAATCTTCAAGATAACGATATTATTATTCTTTCCGGAAATCTCGGAGACCATCACGCGGCTATTTTGGCTAAAAGAATGGGAATCGAAAATAATATTAAGTCTGATGCGGCTCCTTTGACGGACGCTGTAAATAATCTAATGGCACAGAAAGTCAGGATCCATGCGATGCGAGACGTAACAAGAGGCGGACTTGGCACTGTTTTAAATGAGTTTGCGGAGAGCTCTTCCTGTGATATAGAACTTTACGAGGATAAGCTTCCTGTATCTTCTGAAGTCAAAGATTTCTGCGGACTTCTTGGACTTGATCCGATATATATGGGCAACGAAGGGAAGTTTGTACTTAGTGTTCATCCCGAAGACGCTGACAGAGCGCTTTCAATAATTCGTAGTTCCAAATACGGCAAAAACGCCGCCATTATCGGCATGGTCAAAAAAAATAATCAGCCTTCCGACATGCATAAAGTGGTGCTAAATACCAATATAGGCGGAAAAAGAGTGATAGGACTGATGTATGGAGAGGGTCTTCCAAGAATCTGCTAAATGTTGTAAAATAGTTATGCTATGCAGTCGTATAAATGCGAGGTAGATTAATGGAATTTAAGAGAATTAACAAAGACACCGTCAACTGTATCATCACAGAAGATGATATGGATGAACAGGGGATAAAGCTTGAAGACCTTTTTGAGAAGAAGAAAGAAGCATTGGATTTTTTACACGATGTAATGCTTAAGGCACAGGAAGAAGTTGACTACAAGCCGACCGGTTCTTTCATGCCGCTTCAGATAACTGTTTTACCCGATCATTCGATTTCACTTACTCTTTCTGAAAATGCATCAGCTTCATTTGGGGAAATCTTAAGAAATCTTACAGAGAAGGCGGGAGTCAATATCCCTAAGAACGTTCTTGAGGACATTGGAGATGCGGTTGATGAGGACAGAATTTCAAGACTTAACGATTATCTCAAAAGTCTCAAGAATCTGACCAATTCAATGAAGAATATAATAAATAAAGAATCTGTTCCGATAAATGTAAACGGTTCTTCAGATAAGAACAAGAACCTTGCCGACAGTCTTTCGGTCGGTGCTAAGAGAAAAGCAGAGAACAGGCGTGTTCATAATGAGGAAAATCTTAAGCAGCTTCAGTTCAGTGAATTTGTATTCACATTTGACAGCTTTATGGAAGTTAAGAAGTTCTGCGCCAAGGCTCCTATGGGCAACAATATCTGCAGCACTCTGTACAAGAATGAGGAAACAGGTAAGTATTTCCTTGATATCAGAAGAGGTGACGAGGATACCAAGAAGTTCGCATCGCTCTTTACGATGGCTTATGAATTCGGACACTTCCAGTGTTCGGCTCCTCAGGCAATCGCTTATATCAGAGAGAGCTATGATTGTATAATCAGAGAGAATGCGATCGAGCATCTGGCACAGATGTTTTAAAGAATAAAAAATAGAAAGAGTTGCTAAGCTAAGCAGCTCTTTATTTTTTGAGGTAAAGATGAGGCTTAATAAATTCATTGCTTCCTGCGGAGTCTGTTCAAGAAGGGAAGCCGATAAGCTTATTGAAGATAAAAGAATAACGATAGGCGGCGTTATAGCTACGTGCGGCGCACAGGTCGAGGATGGCGACACAGTCTGTCTTGACGGAAAAGAGATAAAACCCAAGGAAGATAAGATTGTTCTTGCATATTATAAGCCGGTCGGCGTTGTATGCACCGAAAACGACGTTCATGCTGAGAGAACCGTCATTGAAGATCTCGGATACAAAGATAGAGTAACCTATGCGGGCCGTCTTGATAAGGATTCAGAGGGACTTCTTATCATGTCAAATGACGGCGATCTGATCAATGCGATGATGAGAGCCGCAAATAAACATGAGAAAGAATATGAAGTAACGGTAGATAAGGACGTAACGACTGAGTTTATAACCGGGATGACGTCCGGAGTTTTTTTGCGTGAGCTGGGTGTAAAAACAAGGCGCTGCAAAGTCAGTAAAACAGGCAAAAGATCTTTTACCATAATACTCACACAAGGGCTTAACAGGCAGATTAGGCGAATGTGCAGAGAACTTGGCTACGAAGTTGTAAAGCTTAAGAGGGTGCGCGTCATGAGCGTTAAGCTTAGCGACTATAATCTTAAACCGGGCGGATATGCCGAACTTTCCGAGGAGGCAAAGAAGCTCTTGTACGGCGAAGCGGGAGTTAAATAGTTTGTCCCAATTTGAGAATTTACTGATATAATAAATTTGTTGTCTGCGTGAGCCGCTATGGATTCGCGAGGCAGGTTAGTTTGTAATAAATTTGGGGAGAGTTATATGTCACTTAATCAAGACACAGATTTGATAAAAAAAGAGTATGAGGGGCTTGTTAAGACAATAAAGCATCACATGGATCTTTATTATAATCAGGATGAACCTGAGATTTCCGACTATGAGTACGATATGCTCATGCAAAAGCTCAAGGAGATTGAGAAAGAACACCCTGAGTTTGTAAAGAAGGATTCGCCCACCAGGATAATCGGCGGTGTTGCGAAGAGGGAAGCCGGAGTTAAGATAACTCACAATGTCCCGATGCTTTCGATAGAGGATGTTTTTAGTAAGGAGGAAGTTGCCGAGTGGATTGGGAAAGTTACCGCAAGGCACAGCGACGCAGTTTTTTCCGTTGAGCAGAAGATTGACGGACTTAGCCTGTCGCTTAGATATTACAAGGATGAAGCTGATGGAAAGCTTCATCTTAGGACTGCGGAGACAAGAGGTGACGGCTTTATCGGCGAAGATGTTACCGAGAACGCTCTTGTTATCCCTGATGTGAAAAAAGTGATCGATCTTCCCTATGAGTATCTTGAACTCAGAGGAGAAGTTTATATGTCCCACGAGGACTTTGATAAGTTCAACGAGATGCAGGAGAAGCTTGGGAAAAAGCTTGCTGCAAATCCGAGAAATCTTGCTGCGGGAACGCTCAGACAGCTTGATCCGCAGGTTACAAAGGAAAGAGGCCTTCGAATGTTCGTGTTTAACGTTCAGGACGGCCCTGAGGAAGTAAAGAGTTCTCATGTTAAGGGACTTGATATCCTTGAAAAAGCGGGAGTTAAGACCGTTTATCACAGGGCATGCGTCTCTTCGAGCGAAGTGAGCGCGGCAATCGATGATATCGGTAACATGAGAGAAAATCTTGATTTTGATCTTGACGGAGCTGTTATAAAGATTGATACGACTTCTTGGAGAGAGGAGTTTTCTACAAGTTCCAAGTATTCGAGCGGCCATATCGCATATAAGTATCCGCCGGAAGAAAGAGTTGTTGTCATGGACGAGATTCTTGTCGATGTTGGAAGAACAGGTAAGCTCACATTTACAGGAAGCTTCCACGATAAAGAGACAGGAAAGGCAGCAAGACTTTGCGGAACCAGTGTTTCAAGAGCAACACTTCACAATCAGGATTATATTAACGAGATGCAGGTCGGAATCGGCGGAGAATATAAGCTGTTTAAGAGTGGCGAGATTATCCCTAAGCTCAACGGCTGTGTAAAAGTGCCTTCCGAAGTTTATAAAGCGCCGGAAACATGCCCCGTGTGCGGTGGCGTGCTTGTAAGAGAGGAAGATACTGCGGATATAAGATGCATCAATCCTATCTGTCCTGCGCAGGTTACAAGAACAATCGCGTATTTCACTTCAAGAGATGCCATGAACATTATGGGACTTGGCGATACTCTTGTAGATGCACTTGTTTCAGAAGGTTATCTTAAGAGCTATGCGGATATTTACAGCCTTAACGAGCACAGAGACGAGCTGATCGAAAAGGGAATCATTGGAAAAGAAAAAAATACGGATAAGCTTCTCGGCGAGATTGAGAAGTCGAAGTCAAATGATGCTGTAAGGCTTCTTACGGGACTTGCGATAAGGAATGTCGGAAAGTCAACAGCCCGTGAGATCATGAAGCACTTTGACAATGTCATGGATCTTTCAAAGGTCACAAAGGATGGATTTCTTCATATACCTGATATCGGAGAGACTACAGCAGGCGATCTTTATGAGTTTTTTCATGATGAGAAGAACCTTGAGGTTTTATCCAAGATGCAGACACTTGGCGTAAATATGACAGCCACAAAAGATGAGGACGCATCAGATATTTTTGCCGGTAAGACCATTGTTGTAACGGGAACACTTCCTACACTCGGAAGAAAAGAAGCTGAAGAGCTCATTGTCAAAAACGGCGGAAAAGCCTCGGGAAGCGTTTCTAAGAAGACAAGTTTTGTCCTTGCGGGCGAAGCAGCGGGCAGTAAACTTACCAAAGCAAACGATCTTGGTATTAAAGTTATAGACGAAGCTGAATTTATGGAGATGATTAAAAATGCCAATTAAAATACAGAACGATTTACCAGCCAGAGAGATTCTTGAAAAGGAAAATATATTTGTTGTTGACGAGAACAGAGCTTGTCATCAGGACATCAGATCGCTTCAGATCTGTATTCTTAACCTGATGCCTCTTAAGGAAGATACCGAGCTTCAGCTTCTTAGATCAATGTCAAATACACCGCTTCAGATTGATGTTTCGTTTATGCAGATGAGTTCTCACCATTCTACGAATACATCACCGAACCATCTTAACAGGTTCTATCATACCTTTGATGAGCTAAAAGACAGGACGTTTGACGGAATGATCATCACGGGAGCCCCTGTTGAGCAGATGCCTTTCGAAGAAGTCGATTATTGGCAGGAACTCTGTAAAGTTTTTGAGTGGACAAAGACAAATGTCACATCGACATTCCACATCTGCTGGGGCGCTCAGGCCGGAATCTACTACCATTTCGGAATTGACAAGAAACCTCTTTCGGAAAAGAGATTCGGAATATATGAGCACAAAGTCATGAACAGAAAGGTTCCGCTTGTGAGAGGATTTGATGATATATTCAAACTTCCTCATTCAAGACATACTGAGACACCTTCCGATGCAATTCATGCCTGCGAAGACCTCATTGTTCTTGCGGAATCTGAGATTGCCGGAGTATTCCTTTGCATGAACAAATCCGGCAGCCAGATCTTTGTAATGGGCCATGCCGAATATGACAGACTTACTCTTGATTCCGAGTACAAGCGTGACCTGGCAAAGGGACTTGATATCAAGATGCCCATAAATTATTATCCCGATGACAATCCCGATAATAAGCCCACACTTCAGTGGAGGAGCCACGCAAATATCCTTTACACCAACTGGCTCAACTATTATGTTTACCAGAATACGCCATACCAGTGGGGCCAGATTCTTGATGAGGAGAAGCGTAAGCTCGCTTCGAAGGGACTTACGCAGAAAATATAAGCGTCTCCATTTGGTTGTAATATATCTCTAAATAAGTTAAAATATATATGTTAACTCGTTTGTTTTGTAATAATAATGTGCATCGAAAAGCGTTGAACGAAAAGGAGAATGCTTTATGGGTCTTGAGCTTGAAAATAAAGAAATTGAAACAAAGAATGAACTTAAAAAGAAACCTACCAAGAAGACCAAAGAGATGCTTGAAGAGAACGCAAGGCAGATAGAAGAGCTCGAGAGCGAAAAAGTTGAGCTCAATTCTATGCTGTCAGATCTTGAAAAAGAAGCAGCGGACCTCGGAGAGAAGTCTGCTCTTAAGATGAAGGTTACACATAGAAAATTTGGTGAAGGCAAGGTTATTTCTCAGGATGGAAAGTACATTGAAGTTAAGTTCAAGGATGTAGTTAAGAAGTTTGTCCTTCCCGGTTGCATCGCTGATAAATACCTCGAAGTTGAGGATGAAGAAGTTTATGAGTACTACGTAAAGTGTAACGAAACTCACAAAAAGCGCATGGATACTGAACTTAAAATTAAATCTGCAACTTATGCCATTCAGAGACATGAGGATGCGATTGAGAAGCTAAATGCAAAGTATAAATAATAATTGTTGTTTGAGCCTGATCGGTAACGGTCAGGCTCTTTTTGATTTTCTCTTATATTAACTTGTCTTTCTGACTTTTTCTTCGACTTTTTTCTGAGCGGTGGAGAGCATCAGCTTGATACGATTGAGCTGATTTACTTCTGAAGCGCCGGGATCGTAGTCTATCGCAACAATGTTGCAGCCGGGATAGAGGTGTCGCATCTGCTTGATTACACCCTTACCGACAACGTGGTTTGGAAGACATCCGAAAGGCTGTGTGCATACAATATTGCTTGCGCCATTCTTGATAAGTTCAACCATCTCACCTGTAAGGAACCATCCCTCACCTGTCTGATTTCCGATATCTACGATAGGTTTAGCGTACTCGACAGTCTCATAGATGTCTGTAGGCGGATCGAAGTGAACACTCTTTTCAAATGCCTTAGAAGCGCTGCTTCGAAGCTTCTCTAATCCCCATATTCCAAATCTGCAGAAGAGTGCGGTCTTCTTGGAAGTTCCGATGTTTTCTGCCTTGTAGATCTGGTTGTAGAAGCAGTAGAGCATGAAGTCCATAAGATCCGGAACAACGGCTTCTGCGCCTTCATCCTCAAGGAGTTTAACAAGGTGGTTATTTGCTGCGGGAGCAAACTTAACCAGAATTTCTCCGACAATACCTACGCGAGGTTTAACTTCGTCTGTGATCTCGATTCTGTCAAAGTCTTCAACGATAGCTTTACACATCTTTTCAAATTTGAAAAGGCTTGGATGCTTTGATGTCACGAATTTCTTGCACTTTTCAAGCCATTTCTCGTGGCATGCGTTTACAGAACCCGGAATTCTCTCATAAGGTCTCATTCTGTAGACACATCTCATGAATATATCACCGAAAATAACCGCATAAGCAGCCTTGATAAACATCTTGGCATCTAAATGGAACCCCGGATTTGCTTCAAGCTTACTTAAGTTAAGAGAAACAACAGGAATCTGTTCCATTCCGGCTTTCTTAAGAGCACGTCTGATAAAGCTTACATAGTTTGTAGCTCTGCATCCGCCACCTGTCTGTGACATCATGACTGCAACTTTGTTGAGGTCATATTTGCCTGATAAGAGTTCATCCATTATCTGACCAACAACCCAGAGTGAAGGGTAGCAGGCATCGTTATTTACATATTTAAGTCCGACTTCGACTGCGTGCCTGTTATCGTTTTGCATTACGACAAAATTGTAACCGCAGGATGCGAAGGCGGGTTCAAGGATGTCAAAGTGGATGGGAGACATCTGAGGAACGAGAATTGTATAATTCTTTCTCATGTTCTCATCAAAGATCACCCTGTTGTATGCACTTGACCTGATTGTTCTTTCTTTATTATGTTGCTTACGAACTCTGATCGCGGCAAGAAGAGATCTTACTCTGATCCTTGCGCTTCCGAGGTTATTTACTTCGTCGATCTTAAGGCATGTATAGATCTTGTCTGAGCCTGCGAGAATGTCATTTACCTGGTCCGTTGTAACGGCGTCAAGTCCGCACCCGAAGGAGTTTAGCTGAATAAGATCAATATCATCCCTTGTCTTTACAAAGCTTGCAGCGGCGTAAAGCCTTGAGTGGTACATCCACTGGTCGGAAACGATAAGAGGTCTCTCGGGCTTTCCAAGGTGCGAAACACTGTCTTCCGTAAGAACCGCAACACCGTAAGAGCAGATCATATCAGGGATTCCGTGATTGATCTCCGGATCCACGTGGTAAGGTCTTCCGGCAAGAACGATACCATGCTTGTTGTTTTCCTCCATCCACTTAAGGGTTTCTTCACCTTTTTTGCGGATGTCGTTTCTTGCATTTTCCATTTCATCCCAGCCAAGTTTAGCGGCTTTGATGATCTCACCTGCAGGAATCTCAGAAAACTCTTTTACAAGAGCATCTGTAGCAATCTCAAGGCTTGTGAATGCCATGAAAGGATTTCTTATCTTAACTTCGCCGTTTGTAATTGCCTCAACGTTGTTCTTTATGTTCTCGGAATATGAAGTGACAATAGGGCAGTTATAGTGGTTGGTTGCACCCTCAACCTCTTTTCTCTCATAGAAAAGACCGGGATAGAAGATAAAGTCAACCTTCTGCTTAATAAGCCACTCGATATGTCCGTGCGAGAGCTTTGCAGGATAGCATTCCGATTCACTCGGGATTGATTCGATTCCGAGCTCGTAAATCCGGTGAGTCGATCTTGGTGAAAGAACAACTCTGTAACCGAGATTTGTAAAGAACGTAAACCAGAAAGGATAGTTCTCGTAGAAATTAAGGACTCTCGGAATACCTACGGTTCCTCTTGTTGCCTTGTCGGCGGTAAGAGGCTCGTATCTGAAAATTCTCTTATATTTATAGTCAAAAAGATTAGGGATATTGTCGGCATTTTTCACCTTGCCGATTCCGCGCTCACATCTGTTTCCTGAGATATGCTGGCGACCGCCTGTAAACTTGTTGATAGTAAGTCTGCAGTGGTTGGTGCATCCCTGACATGTTGTCATGCTCGTTGTGTACTCGAGTTTGTTGATCTGATCGATCGTGAGCATGGTTGTCTTGTAATCATCTGTTTCAAAAAATCTGTCTCTTGCGATAAGAGCAGCACCGAAAGCACCCATGATTCCGGCAATGTCGGGACGGATTGCTTCTGCGCCTGAAATAATCTCAAATGCGCGAAGAACCGCATCATTGTAGAAAGTTCCACCCTGAACAACGATGTGTGAGCCAAGATCCTTGGCATCAGATACCTTGATAACCTTAAACAAGGCGTTCTTAATAACAGAGTATGCAAGACCTGAAGAAATATCGGCAACATCGGCGCCTTCCTTCTGAGCCTGCTTAACTCTTGAGTTCATAAATACAGTACATCTTGTTCCGAGATCTACGGGAGACTTTGCAAACAAAGCAACCTTAGCAAAGTCTTGAACGCTGTAAGACAGAGATTTTGCAAAAGTTTCGATGAAAGAGCCGCATCCTGATGAGCAAGCTTCGTTGAGCTGTACAGAATCAACGGACTGGTTCTTTATATGAATACACTTCATGTCCTGACCGCCGATATCAAGGATACAGTCAACCTTGGGATCAAAGAAAGCAGCGGCGTTGTAGTGAGCGATTGTCTCAACTTCGCCATCATCAAGAAGAAGCGCAGATTTAAGAAGCGCCTCGCCGTAACCTGTTGAACATGCTCTTGAGATCTTAACGCCTTCGGGCATGAGCTTATATATTTCCTGAATGGAAGAAATCGCTGTTTTAAGCGGACTTCCGTTATTGCTTGAATAGAAAGAATAAAGAAGATCGCCGTCTTCACTTATAAGTGCGCATTTTGTTGTAGTAGAGCCCGCGTCGATTCCAAGAAATGCATTTCCCTTGTAATCATCGAGCTTTCTTGTCTTTACTTTGTACTGATCCTGACGCGCTCTGAATTTTCTGTAATCATCTTCATTCTCAAAAAGAGGGTCAAGACGTGATACTTCGGCATCCATGACAATCTTGTGAGACAGTTTTTTTACCATCTCATCCATCTCATAGCAGACGTTCTCATCAGCGTTAAGGGCAGAGCCGATAGCTGCGAAAAGATGAGAGTTGTCGGTCTCTATAGTATGTTCCTCATCGAGATTAAGAGTCCTGATAAATGCAGCCTTGAGCTGGTCAAGGAAGTGCAGAGGACCGCCGAGGAAAGCAACATGTCCGCGAATAGGCTTTCCACATGCAAGACCTGAGATTGTCTGGTTGACAACGGCCTGAAAAATAGAAGCTGCAAGGTCTTCCTTGGTTGCACCTTCATTAATTAATGGCTGAATGTCGGACTTAGCGAAAACGCCGCATCTGGCCGCAATTGTATACAGTGAATTATAATTTTTGGCATACTTATTAAGCCCTGAGGCATCTGTCTGTAAAAGCGACGCCATCTGGTCGATAAAAGAACCTGTACCACCGGCACAGATTCCATTCATACGCTGTTCTACATTTCCGTCTTCGAAATAAATAATCTTCGCATCTTCACCGCCGAGCTCAATCGCTACGTCAGTCTTGGGAGCGAGAGTCTTGAGCGAAGTTGATACTGCAATAACTTCCTGAACAAAAGGTACATCAAGGTGTTTGGCAAGTGTAAGTCCGCCCGAACCTGTGATAACGGGGTGAAGCAGGACATTACCCGACTTCTTACTTGCTTCTACAAGAAGTTCAGCCAAAGTTTCCTGAATGTTTGCAAAGTGCCTTTTATAGTCGGAAAAGATTATATTTCTTTCTTTATCCAAGAGAGCCACCTTGACTGTGGTGGATCCGATGTCAATACCTAAAGTATAGTCTTTAGAAATCATTGTTAACCTCTTCTTATTAATATGCATAATTATATTGATTATAATGCACGAGTGATTAAAAATCAATTTACTGAATACGATATACGCTGCCAAACTCTGTTTAAGATAAAACACTTTATGGTATACTTAAGCATCAGTTTTGGAGATGTTATATGGAAACAGAAATAGATAAGATATTAAAGAAAGAACAAATCAAACAAAAAAAAGAGCAGGAAAAAAATCTCGAAAAAGAAAAAGATCGTGCAAGAGAGTGGTGGGAAGATGTGACCAAACTTTTCTACGAACTTTCAATAGATTCAAATAATAAAAATTATAAAGTATCGCTCGGAACGGTGATAGTAACGGAGGAAATCAAGACACAGGCTATTGAGAAATATGAATCGGATAAAAAGAAAAAGACAATAATGTACTTCATATATCTCGTAGCATGTATGATCTTTTTGTTGCTTCTGACATTATCAGTTTACTTTGGAAGTGTCGCAGGAATATTCTGGGCGCCGCTTTCAATGATCGCAGTTTTTTTTATTATAAAAGCATTTGAAAACAAGCATAAACTTGGGCTTAGAAAATATTTCGACGATAAAGATTCAAATAAGGAAAAACTATATAAGGCAATAGCTCTTTTGGCCAAGGCAAAAGGGTGTACAAAGGATGACTTAAACATCTATTTTCTTGGCGGATTTTTTAAGAAAAGGCACAGTATTTTGGGCCTTCATCACGAACAGATAATCGGAATAATATTTGCGGCGATGCTCATTCCAAGCGTGGCGCAGCTTGTCGATTCAAAGTTTGAGCAGATGATGATTGCGTTTTTTTCGCTCCCCGGACTTTATGATAAGGGAATGATACTTGCAAATAATGTGCCGCTTCTTGGGATTTCATTGTACGGAGTTGTGTTCTGGTTTACGACGCTTACGATATGCGTTCTGATCCAGATTCCGGCAAATATTCTTATTAATGAAATAACTAAGATGCTCACAACTGACCAACTTTTTTATTTCTTTAAAGACTGCATTTTTGAAGACAGACTGAAAAAAGCAAACAAACTTGAAAATGAACAATAAATATAACCTATAATATAAGTAAGTGGCTTGTTTACAATAAATTCTCACAATGATAAAATCAAAAAATATCAAATAAAAAAACAGAGGCTTAGTGAATGAACAAATTTTTGAATGATCTTGAGAGAAAAATCGGTAAATACGCGATCGTAAATCTTACAAAGTACATTGTTATGCTGTATGCCGTGGGTTATGTGCTGCAGCTTGCGCCGCAGAGCGTGAATATAACACGTTTTCTTACGCTCGATCCGTATCTGATCTTGCATGGGCAGATCTGGAGACTTGTTTCATGGGTTCTGATACCGCCTGGAAGCTTCAGTCTTCTTATTATCATAACTTTGATGTTCTATTATTTTGTCGGAACCGGAATGGAAAGGACACTTGGGACATTCAGATATAATGTGTTTATTTTTGGCGGAATGATCCTTATGATCCTCGCTTCTTTTGCGACAATGCTTGTGTATCACGTTTTTTTCGGTATTACAGGTGATGCGCTCGGAATGGTGATGTTCAGGGCGTCCGGTTCGTTTAGCACATATTTTATCCAGATGATGGTATTTCTTGCTTTTTCTGTTATGTACCCGGATATTCAGGTGCTTTTGATGTTCCTCATTCCGATCAAGGTGAGATGGATTGCGATCGCATACGGGCTTATCCTTGCATATCAGTGCATCGGAGCGCTTATAAATAAGGATTTTGCGACATTTTTTGCGATAGCTTCCCAGTTTATCAACTTGCTACTCTTTTATATGAGTACAGGTAATCTCAACCAGTTCAGACCGGGGGAGATCAAGAGAAAAAGAGAATTTAAATCAAGCGTTAAGATGCAGCCTAAGGGAATAACAAGGCATAAATGCGCGGTTTGCGGAAGAACGGAACTTGACGATCCCAATCTCGAATTCAGATTCTGCTCAAAATGTAACGGAAACTACGAGTATTGTCAGGATCATTTGTTTAATCATGTACATGTAAAGTGAGGCTTAAATGGGAAATATAGACAACAAGGAAAAAGAATTTGCAGAGACACTTAAACTCGTCACAAGAACAGCGAGAGAGAACAGAAATATCATTTCCAAGGAAGAGGTAAAAGAGGCATTTGCAGACCTTGATCTTTCTTCCGAGCAGTTCGAGATGGTATTTGAATATCTCAGAAATCACAAGATCGGCGTAGATGAGCCGGCTCCCGAGACCGAAGAGGAGTTTACCGAGGAGGAAAAGAACTATCTCGATGATTATATCAGCAGCTTAGAGCAGCTTCCTAAATTCTCCGATGGGGAAAAAGAAGCTATCAAGATCGGCGCGCTTGCAGGCGAGAGCGATGCCAAGCTTAAACTTATTGATATGTATCTTCCTCTCGTAGTCGACGTTGCCAAGATGTATGCCGATCAGGGCGTATATATTGAGGATCTTATCGGTGAAGGAAACTATGCGCTTACAAAAGGCGTAAATATGCTCGATGCCGTCGGTGAGCCTCAGGAAATTGAGAGTTTTTTGTACAAGCTCATGCTTGATGCGATGGAGAACATCATCGAACAGGACCTCGAAGAAGCCGCAGGCGGCCAGAAGGTAGTGAAACTCGTTCAGGAAGTTGCGGATAAGGCAAAAGAGCTTGCTGACGACCTCAGAAGAAAAGTAACCGTAAAGGAACTTATGGACGAGACCGGATGGGATGAGGATAAGATCAGAACAGCCATCAAGTTCAGCGGTGATAATATCGAAGATCTCGACAGCGGAGAGAAAAAAGAGTCATGAATAACATTGTAAACGATGATGATTTTAAATACTGCATGCAAGATCTTGAGAGGAACTATTTTGGTGCAAGATACAGCTACGATGAGCTTCTTAAGAACGAGATGGTTCCGTTTAAATTCAAAACAATCATCACGAAATATATAAAAGATGATGTGGATCTTGATGTGACATTGGAAAGTCACTTTTATCACATGACCAAAGAGACTTATGACTACAGAGTCTACAAGCAGCTCCGAAGCAGAATAAGAGTTTCGCAGTACAAGGATATGAATAAACCGGAAAAAGGATTTAAGGAGAAGGTTTATACGATTGAGAGCCTTGTGAAGATTCCCGCGGATGAGAAAGAGAAGATGGGGATTATTGTGAGAGAGCTTATTTTGTCGAAATTGGCGCTTTTTGGTTTTAGCGTATAAAAAACTGATTTATAAAAAGTTTATAAATGTTTATAAACTGTCATGAGCTTAGTAAATATCGGCGTTTGCAAAGTACTTTAGGCTTGAATTGATATTCGGTAAAACGTTTATCTGTTGAATGTTATTTTAAATAGTTTTATAATTAAAAACGAAATTTGAATTCTTTGACACAAGTATCAATATCGCATAAAAAAATATTTTTTTATGATGAAAGGAGATGTTTAGTCAATGAACATGAAATTCGTAAAGAGAGTGCTTACACTCGCCGTAGCATTAACAATTGTTGTTATGCCTTTATCAGTTTATGCAACAACTGATACTTCAGCGGGCGATAGCACAACAAGTAGCTCAGGTAGCTCAGGTGGCTCAAGTGGCGGTGGTGGAGGAAGCTCATCAGATTCTTCAAGCAGTTCAGCTACTGTTGAAGGCGTAGTTTCTACACCTCAGGTTATCGTAGGCGGTAAGGTTATCAAATCAACCGTAAGCGGCGCTTTTATTACACGTAATGTAGTAATTGCTGTTGTAGCTCCTTCAGGTGAGATTGCTTCTAAAGCCGGCCTTGGAGCAGGCGAGTCACTTTACTTTAAAGGCTGGGAATTCACAGCTAAACAGTCGCCACTTGCTTATCAGGCACTTACTGATGTTGCAGGATCAATCGGCGGAAACGTTCTTCAGTGCATCGAGCTTAACTTTGGTAAGATGACATATGGTAAGTTCTCAGAACTTGACCCTAGCGTTGTTTCCAGAACAACCATTACATTGCCTAAGAACGCCGATAAGAATAAGAAGCATGCACTTGCAAGAGCAGCTAAGGGCGGTGCAACACAGATTCTTGAGAACGTAAGTGAAGATCCCGCAGCTATCACAAGTGATATCCCGGGCGGCGCAGCAGCTTACGCTATCGTTGAATACTAATCTATGGATCATAAATGTCCTGAGAGGCAACCTATTTCAGGTTGTCTCTCTTTTTTAAAAGAAAACATATTTGTATTGTTGGGGATAATGATTGTTGTCTTTTTATGCATGCATGGGTTGTTTTCTATTTATGGATTTTCGGCATTTCCCGATGAATTCGGTTACTGGGCGCCGGCCGCAGCATTTCTTGGATATGACTGGTCGAATATCACAGCACTTGGTTCCTACTATTCGTATGGATATAGCCTGATTTTATTTCCAATCCTTTTCTTTTTTCATGATTCGGTAATCGCATATAGGGTTGCAATTGTAGTAAATATGCTACTTCAATGCATTTCGATACCTATGATGCATAAGATTCTTACTTTTTTATTCCCAAGTATAAAAAAAGAAACACGACAGATTGTAGCTGCTGTTTCTGTGCTTTATCCTGCGTGGGTATATTATACGCAGATGACTATGGTCGAGGGGCTTTTAAATTTCCTTTTTGTCCTGACTATTTTTTTGATGGTCAGATTTCTGGAAAAAAGGACGATTGCAAGATCGGTCTTGGTATTTATTACGTCGCTATTTATGTATGTTGTTCATATGAGATGCATCGGGACTATAATTGCGACTGTGATATTTATGGCGTTTTTGCTTGTGAGTAATTCTAAGGAAGTTACCGGGACAAAAGTTTCGAGCAAAAAAAAGACAGCTTATCTTATTGTTCCGATTGTAATACTTGTCCTGTTTGCGGGGACGTTTCTCTTTAAAGATTTCATAATAGAAAAAATATACGGAAAAGTTCCGGATAGCGTTCTGTCCTGGAACGATTATTCAGGCATCATATACAGGCTCAGTAAAGTCTTCAGCATGGAAGGCTTTATGAGAATTATTAAGGAAATGTGCGGCAAGTTGTATTATATTGGCTGTGCCACATATGGCCTTGGATATTGGGGGATAGTGGGGCTTTTTGGAGTTGCATATAACACGGTTAGGCATTTACGTGAAAAGAAAAATGATAATTCGCAAATGGCAGGATTATTTATTTTTCTTGCTTGTTTCATGCAGTATCTTGTTGCTCTTGTATATCTTATCGGGGCATCGGATCCTACGAACAAAAGACTTGATCTGTTTCTTCATGGCAGATATATAGATTTTTTCCTTCCGATAGTTATCGCGTTCGGAATTATGGAACTATCTACCTGCAATAAATTATGGATCAAGACGATTTTGATTACAGTTTTCCATGTCTTGTTTATGGTGGTTTCATACTTTGTGATTCTTGGTAATGAGACACATATGGCAAGTGGACACGGATTTACCATGGTAGGCATGAGTTATTTTCATGAGAGAGGCGCGGATACTATACCGTATTTTTATAAAGAATCGGCTCTTTCCATCGGGTTGCTGATATTTATTTTGCTTGTTGTTATTTTGTATCGCTACCAAAAGAAAAATCTCTGGTTGTTCCTGATTGTTCTGCCTCAGATACTACTTAGCCTAAAAGTATGTGATCACTATGTTTTCTTTAATCAGGACAATATATACGGGGATGTTCTGATGGGGCAGATGCTTGAAGATGTGATCAGAGAAAATCCGGGCAAAGAACTCTTGCATGTATATGAGGACGGCGCACAGTATATCGAGATTGTGCAGTTCATTGACAGAGCAAGAGAAATAAATGTGATTGATGGCACAATAGAGGAGATTTCGTCTGACAGATATCTTAATGACAATACTATATTAATTGTTGACATGGACGGCCCTATTTCATCACTTGCAAACGACTATTACAAAAACAATATAACAGTTGGACATCTTAGTTTGTTCTACTAGCGAGGGGAGATATGACAAAGAGATTCAGAGTAGTTGTATTATTGGTAGTATTTGCATTGTTGGTTCTTTTTAGCAGGAATATCGAAGCGGAGGAAAGTGCCCTTGTGACCAAGAGCGGTACGGTAACGCAGCTGGCAGCTCCTGCAACCGCATATGAGCAAAAGGACACTTCTTCTAAAGTAATCGCAGAGTTTTCTGAGGGAGAAAGTGTTTTTATAACAGAGGCAGATGAAGCCTGGACAGAGATCTTCTACAAGGGCGAGACCGGGTATATTCCAACCGATCAGATCAGTAATGAAAACATGGCTACTGCTGAAAAATCAGCACACGATCTCGGAGTTGGTGTTACTGAGGAAATAAAGAAAAATGACTTGGAAACAAGCATTGCAATAGATAATTATCTTAGAAAACAAAAGCAGGAACTAAATTCTTTGATATGGAAAGTGACCATTGGAGTGCTTGTCGCAGCTGTATTTGTGGTGTCGATTATTATTGGAATAATGAATCAGAATGCCATTAAAGAGATTGAAAGTGAAAAAGAGAATAATGCAGATGATAAAAATAAAAAGGACGAAGATATAGGAAATAATGATAATAGCAAAAAAACGGTTGGGGATATAGATGAAAAGGAAAAAGATACACCGTCGTATAAAAATGATAAAGAATCCGATGATAATGATATAGATAAAGATGCCAAAAACAATAAGAATGCAGATGAAATTGACGGCGAGAAGAATAAAGAAGAAAAAGAATCAGATGAAGTAAGAAAGAAGAAAAAGAGAAAAAAGAAGAGAAAACACTAAACAAAAATACATACTCGAATTAATTTTAAAAGTATTCAAGAAAAAGGACTGTGCATATGAAGCTGATAATTCAGATTCCATGCTTTAATGAAGAGAAAACCCTTAAGAATACACTTGATGATCTCCCAAAAAGTATTGAGGGGATTGATGAAATCGAATATCTGATAATCAATGACGGAAGTAGCGATGAAACCACAAGAGTTGCCAAAGAGTGGGGAGTTGACTATATTGTTAACTTTACTCAAAATAAGGGACTTGCTAAAGGTTTTATGTCCGGCATCGATGTCGCGCTTGAAAACGGTGCGGATATCATCGTTAACACCGATGCAGATAATCAGTACTGTGGGAAAGATATCGCTAAACTCATCAAACCGATCATGGAACAGGAGTCAGATATTGTAATCGGTGAAAGACCGATCTCTAATATTTCAGATTTTTCGCCTTTAAAAAAGAAATTACAAAGGATTGGAAGCTGGGCGGTTAGACAGGCATCCAAGACAGATATCCCCGATGCACCAAGCGGATTCAGGGCGTTTTCAAGGGAAGCTGCGCTGCGTCTTAATGTAGTTAACGATTATACTTATACACTTGAAACCATTGTACAGGCAGGAAGAGAGAAGATACCGATTGTCTCTGTTCCTATCAGCACAAATCCGGCAGTTAGACCTTCTAGACTTGCCAAGACAATGATTGGTTATGTCAGAACCTCTATGCTTACGATTCTTAGAGCATATCTTGTTTATAAGCCGCTTAAAGCATTTTTGTTTCTGTCTCTGTTTCCGGCAATTCCCGGAATTATTATATGGATAAGGTTTCTATATTTCTTTTTTACATTGGGCGGAGCAGGACACATACAGTCTCTGATTCTTGCATGTACGCTTATTATTATAGGCTTTGTATGTATTATGATAGGAATTCTCGGAGATACGATTGGGGCAAACCGCAAGATACTACAGGATATTCAATACCACTCGAGGAAACAGTACTATGACGGAGTCAAGATTGCTGAACCTGTTAAAAGGGAAAAATGTCGTATATATTACCGTTAAAAATGAAGACTACATAAGAACTTCGCAGATCAAATGGATACTTGCTGAAAACGCAAAGAAATTCAGAATCTATTCGTCAGAAAAAGGGAATCCTGTAACGAGAGCGATTGATATAAGAAAGAAATTACGGAGTATTTCTTTTGAAGGAGTAGATGTCGTTATAGCCGGATTTCTGCCGCAGCTTATATGGAAAGATTTAATTAAGTACACTTTAGGGACAGGAATTATTGTTATTGCAGAGATGTTCATTTCTCTCTACGACACGGTTGTTCTTGACAGGAGACTTGTTTGGAAAAGGGGAATAATTGCTCATATCTGTAAACTTTTTGACCGAACAGTTGTTAAAAAGTCGGATTACATTATTACCGATACCAAGGCAGATGCTGATTTTTTTGTAAAAGAATTTGGAACAGAAAAAGATAGAGAGAAATTTGAAACGCTGTATCTGGAAGCGGATTTAGGTGATTATATTTCTGCTAACGTTGTTTTGGATAAAAATGATGATGCAGAGCCTAAAACTGTTCTATATTTTGGGACCGGACTTCCTCTGCAGGGGACGGATTATGTTGCGAAAGCATTTAATGTGCTGGCAGAAGAATATGGCTATAACTGCATCTATATCGGCGGGCTAAGTAATATGAACAGAAAGCATAAGAATAGACTGCTATCTTGTAAAGACAGAGCCATTAGATGTGGAAAAGGAAGCATAACATATTACAAATGGCTTGGACAGAAGGAATTATACGAAAATATTGCAAATGCATCAGTGTGTCTTGCAGGACACTTTGATCCCGATATAGATAAGGCGGATAGAACCATTCCGGGAAAAGCGATGATCTATGAAGCTCTGGGTAAGACTATGATCTTGGGTGATACCAAAGCAAACAGAGAAATCTTTGAGCCCGATGATAAACACATATTTGTTCCGAGAGGCGATTCGAAGAGAATCGTTAAGGCTGTTACGAATGAGGTTGATCGATGAGTGAAATTAAGGTTTCAATAATTGTTCCTGTATATAATTCTGCAAAATTCCTTAACAGATGCATGAACAGCCTGTGGAATCAGACAATGCCCCATGATGAATATGAGATCATATATGTTGATGACGGCTCAACGGACGATTCCGGAATGATGTGCGACTCGTATGAAAAGGAATATTGTTCTGTGTCTGTGATTCACCAGAAAAATGCAGGGCCTGCAGCAGCGAGAAATGCAGGGCTTAAAAAAGCAAAGGGAACGTTCATTGCCTTTGTTGATCCTGATGATATGGTTGACGGGAAATATCTCGAAGTACCATATGTAAATGCAATTCATAATAATGCTGACATTGTTATCTTTGATGCTGTACGAGAAACAGGCGAGGGTGAAAATGCCAAAAAAGAGCTTTGGAATCACGCAAAGTATAGCTTTAATTCTAAAGACATTCGAGAAATAAGATCCATGCAAAGACAGATTCTATATCCATACATGTCTGCAAAAGCAAGTGGTATGAGATTTAACAGAGATATCCCTTTGGCTGCGCCATGGGATAAAATGTATCGCAGAAAGTTTCTGATAGACAATAACCTCGATTTCCCTGAACAACTCAGAGTTCTTGACGATATGTGCTTTAATTTCAATGCTTTTGGTGCAGCAAAGAACATATCATATATTCCGGTCACGTTGTACCACTACATGGTTGATGAGTCTTCAATTACAAACAGCTATAGAGAAGACCGCGTACAACAGGATATTAAAGTCTTTAAGTATCTCAAGAATTCTATCGATGAAATGAAGCTCAATAAATCCGAGGCTTCAAGATTTTATCATGCCCTTTATGCACGCATAATAAAAAGCTTTGCCATCAGCTTGCGGCTGTACTACTTCAATCCATCTAATCCCAAAAACAATAAAGAAATCAACAAAGAGCTTAAAAACTATATTTCATCATCGCCTTATAAGTTCGCATTCAAAGGCATTCGATTCAAAAGCCTTGAGCCGAAGCTCGTTGCGGTTACAATGGCTTGTAGAGTACGGTTTTTATGGGCATTACGTATGATGTATAGGTTAGAGTATAGAAAATAGAATTGATAATGCTAAAGTGCCACATAACTAAAATGATATTGTTGTAATCAGATTAGTTCTGTGGCACTTTATAGTTCATTGGCAAATATTACATATGAAGAACAGCTTCTCTCATTTCGTCTTCAGTTTTTACAAAGCTGTATGGTGCATATTCGCCATATGCAGTAGGTCTACTGATGGTAACAAGCTGAATTCTATCAAGACCTATTTGAGCAATCAATTCTTCTTTTAATGATACAAGTGCGGGGCCATGCTTTGTCTTAAGAGCTATACATCCTCGCTTGTTAATATCTTTAGCAACCAGATAGCACATCTTTAAGTACCTCCTCAAAATCTATATCGGATTTTATATTTCCTAATTCATATTCCTGACGCATTTTTGTTCCGATGCTGTTATCATATCCTTTTTTATACAGGAAGGAATGGAGCCAATTGTTTAATTGCCTATCATAATACGTATTATATTGTATTTCAATAGGATAGTGATAGTGGTCAACTTGAAAATAAACATGAACTCCTCTGTATCCATCGTCATTAGCTTTGCCTTTTGTCATGTCAGCAACTCTAAAGTTTGCTTCATCTGATAAAGCTAATATATCAGAATAAGAATCACATAGAGATCTGAATCCAAGCAAATCATTGAAGACCTTTTCTGTTAATGCGTCAGGATAATAGCGTTCGTATTTGTGGTTAGCTGATTGTGTTGACTTTATTCTATAATCAATGGCAATATCTTCGAGCAACTCACCTTGATAATCTAAAAATCTTATTGCGTTTTTTACATCTTCTAAAAGAGCAACTTTATCGAAATGATGAAGATTTCGTTTTAGATTTTTAGGAAGATTTGTTCTATATGACAGCATTGTTAAAGCCTCAATTGACAAACCGCTGTTTTCAAGTAGTTTTATGGTATCCATTGAATGCATCCTTATCTTTTATTAGCTTCAATATACCATAAAGGATGTACTACTTCAATTAAACCAAAAGTTTTTCTATAATCAGCAGTGAAGTGTTGTCTTGAAATGTACTATTTTAGAATTCTTGATTCTTGACAATTGCAGTTTGCATTGTTATATTATTGGTGCAAATAATAATATTATTAGATATGAAGGAGGGAGAGAATGGTTACAAAAAAGATTCAACTAGAGTTTGCAAATAATTCTGTAAAAGCTATTGACCATATCCAAGATATTCGAAAGGCTGCAGAATATGCAGGACTTAATTTGTTTTCCAGATATGATGTACAGTTACAGTATCCTATGCCTACATCAGATGATAAAGTATTTGTCGAAATATATATTCCTGAGAAGATAGTTGATACATTTGCTGTCGGAAATCATCTTAGGGGGATAAGTAGTTACTTATTGGATGAAAAAAGGTATGGCGATCGTTATAAAAAAGTTTGTGTTGGAAAAAGGCTTTTAAATTATATTGAATTTGATTCTGAGGAAACAAGCACAGATAAATCTATGATTCATAGAATGGATATAATAATTGATTTTGTCAAACTTATGCAAAGGTCTGATAAAGAATCTATGGATAAGGTAAATCGTATTGTTTCAATATTAGAAGAAACTAATTATACAGTACTATATTAAAATCGTGGTGTTTTATATAAGGGAGTAGATATGGCATAATATATTATCATTGTCAACTTTATTTTTGATATGATTAAGGAGGTCTTCTGCTATATGCGTATAAGAGATAAGGAAGTTCTTAATATGCAACTGACTTTGATACCGGCCTTAGCAGAGGCTTGGAACAAAACGTATTCCGAGCTATCAGATATATTAAAAGAATATGACGTGCTAAGCTACATTGATGTTTGCTATGAAAATTATAATTCTACCGGAAATCAAGGTATTATTGATGATTTACAGGATTATATTCAGATGCAAGGGGGCAGAATTAATTGAAACCTTTATTTCATGGGACAATATATGTTTTTGATAATATAGATGTTTCAGCAGGGAAAGAATACAAGGATTTTTGTAAAGGTTTTTATGCTACGGCAGTGTCTTTTCATGCAGAGAAATTTATACATAAAGACATAAATATGGTATAATTATCCCATAATCATCAAAAAGGAGAGATTATATGCCACAGATTATTCCAATTAAAGATTTAAAAGATACATCCACGATTTCTGAAAAATGTCATAAAACAGATGAACCAATTTATATCACTAAAAATGGATATGGTGATATGGTTCTGATGAGTATTGAGTTATACGAATCAACTCAAAAGAAGCTTAAAATGTATAGTGAATTAGAATTATCAGAACAGCAAATAAAGAATGGCAAAGTTAAGGATGCAAGAACAGCACTTTCATCTATAAGGGAGAAGTATGACTTATAGAATTATTGTTACAGAACGTGCTAATGAATTGATTGATTCTCATATATACTATATCTATAATATATTGAAGAATCCTAATGCTACAGGACATTTGCTTGACATGATTGAAGATATCTATAATCGTTTAGAAGAAACCCCATTTCAATTTGCTGATAGCAAAGATGGTTTTCTTAAAAGCTGCGGCTATAAAGAAGCTTTTGTTTCAGAAATGGATTACAAACTTATTTTTCGGGTAGATGATAAGATAATTTATGTGGTTGGTTTCTTTCATAATCTTGAAGATTATACCACAAAGGTATTTGAATAGTTTAAGAAGTGACAGCTCAGATCCGCATGCTCTGGGCTGTTCTTTGTTATATCGATAAAAAACATTGATATTATCGTTGCGCTGCTAACTTATAAGCGGTACAATGGTAATAGTTCGATAGATAAAAGTTCTAAAATAATTTCCAAGTTTCAAATTTATTATATTTTTTAGTTCACAAATAGCTTTATTGTATTGCGTTAGTAGAAGAGTACTTGTTGAGGGGAACACTTTTATGATGGGCATTTATAGAAAAGCAATCTGTGTATCAAATAATTTCTTTACGTCTGTTCAGACGGCGGTTTCCCTATATTTTGGGGACAAAACTAAATATGAGCGAGAATAAAATAAAACATATAGAAACACCAGAGGTGTCGGTTATTGTCCCCGTTTATAATGCAGCGCAATACTTAAGAGAGTGTATTGAAAGTATCATTAATCAAACACTTAAAGATATCGAGATTATTTTTGTAGATGATGGATCAACAGATGAATCTGTATCTATTTTAAAAGAGTATGAGAATAAGGATTCTCGAATAAGTGTCGTTTACCAGAAGCACGCTAACGCGGGGGCAGCAAGAAACAAAGGACTGTCTATTGCCAGCGGAGAATACCTTTCTTTTTTAGACGCTGACGACTTTTTTGATTCTTCTATGTTGGAGAAAGCTTATTTAAAAGCTCGAAAAGAAAATGCAGAAATTGTTGTATATAGATCTGACGCTTTTAATACAGAAAGTAATTCATATAGCGAACTAAGTTTTTCTGTTTCAAAGAAATATATGCCTGAATCTACAGCTTTTGCAGGAACTGATATTACACGTGATTTTTTTTCTGCATTTGTTGGATGGACTTGGGATAAGCTCTTTTTACATGAATATGTAAAGGCGAATGGATTACATTTTCAAGAACAACGAACGACAAATGATTTGTTATTTACATATATGGCATTGGCAAGTGCAAAGCGAATAACAATTATGGATGATATTTTTGCTCATCATCGAATACGTATTCCAACTTCTTTGGAAGCAACAAGAGAAAAGTCATATATATGCTTTTATCAAGCTTTACTTGCTTTACGAGATTGTCTAAAAGATAGGAATCTTTATGAGCGCTTTGAACAGGATTATATAAATTATAGTTTACGTTTTTCTCTCGAAAATCTAAATGCAATGCACGGACAGACAAGACCATTGCTATATAAAAAGCTTAAGACTGAGTGGTTTAAAGAACTTGGAATAACAGGACAGTCGAGTAATAAGTTCTATCGTCGAAAAGAACTTTTGCAATATATATTAATTATGCTTATTCCGAATAGTAGTTTTGAAGGCTTTCTGATAAAAAAATTGAAAATATGAAATATATGTGTTCACAACATAGAGGTGATGAAAACGTATGAACATGCTTAGGAAAATTGAACTTGAATGCGTTGCTGTTCCACTTGTATTTAAAGGTATTCCGCATCAGATTGGCAGAAAATGGTATTGGCAAGTACGCGGAGATAAAAAGAAACATTACGAAGAATATAATCTTAATACAATAAGATATTGGCGTAAGCGCGGATATTTAAGTACAAGTGTTGCCAGATGGGGGCTATCAGATAAGCATGAAGTTGATTATATAAGCGATTTTGAATACTGTTGCCTTACACCAATCAATTCAGATTTCAGCAAATGGTTAACAGATATGTTGACTACACAGCGAGTTATGCTACCGGCAGGTAAGCATTTTAGAAATATCTATTTTAGTATTATACAACGTGAAGGGCGACAGCTTATTTTAAAAAAAGGCCAGGAAGACCGAGAATACACCATAAGTGATTTACTGGATTTTATACGCCAAAAAGGAGATTTAGAACTTAGACCATCATGGTGGAATAGTAATGCAAAAAGATATGCACTTTCTTATAAAAATGATGAAACAGAAAAATATTTCTGCAATGAGGAAGAAATTGATGCAGAAACAATTGAAAAAATAATTAATGATCTAAGAAGTAATTATATTTTGGCAGATGTTGTACCGGTTTGTTTTGATTTTGGTGGAACTACTTTTAATCATGCGCTTAAGTTTTGGGTTGCTAATGATTTTTCACCTTTACCCCAAATTATGGCTGCAGAAATTTGGATATATGAAAAAAGTGATGATATAGAGAATATAAAGCCTTTTGCTATAGCAATCAATCTGGATAAAGGAACATTTGTATATCAGAATAAAACGCTTTTTGTTCCAAATTGGAATCAACTTAAGAAAGATATTTGTTGTGATGCCCAATCAATTCCACAATTGGCATTTTATTCAACATCGATAGCAATAAATAACTCTCGTGAATATACATATCTGCGCTTTTCGGGGAATCCCACACTTCCGAAAACGTGCTTTGGAGATGAACTTAATAAGTATTTAAAAAACAAATATGATACTCAATTCAAAAAAAACACCGCAAAAGAACAGTTGGCTGCGCTTGGAAGGAAAATACGTTCAATTGAGCAAAGAACTTTCTGCCGTAAAGGGATGAGACCGTTTATGTATGGTCTTTGGCGTACAGCAGCAAGGGATGATATGTTTCATACCAAAGGTGTTTCTTTGCCAAAGAAGTTTTGGGCACATAGACACGGTTTTTTTTCATGGCGCTTATATCAATATGGCTTAACAAAAGATAACTATTCTAACTTCTTATCAGATTATGATTATTATTGGCTAAATCGAATAAATAATCACTATCAGATATGGGTCAATGACAAAACGACGTTTAGATATGTTATGGAGCCATTTAAAGAATTCATTCCACAATACTTTTTTTCTGTTTATAAAAGGAGTGGAAAAACAGTAATAAGTAAAATGTGGGATTGTCCGAATGATGTACCACATGGATTTGATGGCGTACTTGAAATGTTAAAAAAGAAAGGAAAATTGGCGTTCAAAGCATCAGCAGGGGCTCACGGAGACGGGTTTTATTGCCTTGAATATGAAAATGAGATTTTATATGCCAACGGAGAACAAATTAGTAAAAGTAGTTTAGAATCCCTGATTATGGAAACAAAATCTTTTTATGTCATCACTGAGTATTTGGAAATGCATAGCGCGATTAAAAAAATATATCCTAAATCAGTTAATACTGTGCGGATGATGGTGATAAATGATCATGGTTATGATCCACGTATTCTTCAAACTTATATGCGTATTGGGGCCGGTGATTCTGGATATACAGATAATGTTGGATATGGTGGAATATGTGCTTTTGTAGATATTGAAACAGGTAAAATATTTCAACCTGAACAGCTAAAAGATCATAGATATATTCCATGCGACAATCATCCGGACACAGGATGTCCGATAAGCGGTTATATTCCTGATTGGAAAAACTTAAAGAAAAGCATTAAAGAAATATGTAAATATCTATGTGAGTTAGAATATCTTGGCTTTGACATTGCTGTTACTGAAGACGGATTTAAAATATTGGAAATCAATATCCATCAAGATCTTCATAAAGTTGCAACATTTAACAATGAAATCAATGATTTTTTCCGTCGCAAAATTATTGATAAAAAAATGCGTTACAGTATCAAACCATTAAAAGGGGAAAAATATGAATATATCAATCTTAGGAGCGGGTAACGCAGGGTGTGCAGTTGCTGCAGACCTTACAGTAAAAGGACATGAGGTTACACTGATAAAAACATCCCATTCAATGCATGAGGATAATTTCGAATATCTTGTAGCCAACAATGGGAAAATGACGTTAAACGAATTTGGAAAAATAACGACTGTAAATATTCATAAGGTAACACGTGATATATCTCAAATTATAGGAACGGATATTGTTGTGATCTATATCCAAACAGGATATCACGAGCAACTAATCGAACGGTTGGCGCCATATCTAACAGATAATCAGATTTTACTAATTAATCCCGGGTATCTTTCAACAGCATATGCATTAAAGCATTGTAATAAAAATATTATTATTGCAGAAGCAGAGAGCTCTTTTATTGATGGAAGAATCATTGAACCGGGACTATTTAGAGTAGGATTTCGAAATGTACGTAACCCCATTGGAATATACCCTATTTCGAGGAAAAAAGAAGCTATAGAAAAGCTTGATCAAATGCAAGAATGTTTTACTTATTTAAACTCTATTGTAGAAGCTGCGCTTCATAACCCTAATTTGATTGTACATACAGTTGGTAGTGTTATGAGTATTCCAAGGATAGAAAAATCACATGGAGATTTTTGTATGTATCATGAAGCATATACTCGTGATAATCCTGCAACATGGCGAATTTTGGAAGCACTTGATGAAGAAAAAATGAATGTTTTGGACAAACTTGGCTTTCCTCGAATTAGATATGTAGATGCATGTAAGTTTCGAAATTCCCTTGATGATGAAATTGATGCAAAAGAAGTATTTTTAGATTATGCGGAAATGGATACTCGTGCTAAAGGACCAACGAAAGTTGATTCGCGTTATATTTCTGAAGATGTGCCACAGGGACTTGTAATGTTAGAAGCTCTTGGTGAGGAGTTGGAGATAGATACACCTATTACAAGTTCGCTTATTTCAATTGCTAGCTCTGCACTCGGAAGGGATTTACGTAAAGAGGGAAGAACGCTTAATACACTTGGAAAAGAAAATGTAAGTCGCATTTTAAATGATAAATAGCGAAAGGAAAAAATATGCTTCATGTAAGAAGAGTTTTAATGAAGTATTTATGTGAATTTTTTCCTAGATATTTTTGTAAAAAACAATTTAAAAAAATACTGGGCCAGGATTTAAACTTATCTAATCCGATTGGTTTAAATGAAAAGATTACATGGTTAAAACTAAATACTTATAGGAACAATCTACTTGTATCAAAATGTTCGGACAAATATGCTGTACGAGAATATGTTACGGAGTGTGGTTATCCCGAAATACTAAATGAGCTATATGGTGTATGGAAAAAAGCAAAAGATATAACCTGGGATAAGTTACCATCATCTTTTGTTCTTAAATGCAATCATGGCTGTGGATATAATCTGCTTTACCCTGATAAAAGTGCATTTGATTATGAAGAAGCCCTTACGAAACTGGATAAGTGGATGAATGAAGATTATTGGCTTGTATTCGCAGAATTTCAATATAAGAAAATACCAAAACGAATCATATGTGAAAAATATTTGGGGGATAGTTTAGTAGATTACAAGTTTTATTGTTTTAATGGGAAAGCGTTATATGTTCTTGTTTGTGTTGGAAGAATCGATGGAAAACATAGTCATGAACCCGGATATGAAGATCCCAAATTCTTTTTCTTTGATAAAAAGTGGAAGATGTGCCAACTCACAAGAGATAGTTATAATTGCCCGGAAGATTTTAAGATTCCGCGACCTGACAATTTAGATGAAATGTGGGAAATAGCAGAGGGGCTTTGTAAGCCATTTCCTTTTGTAAGAGTAGATTTATATGATGTAAACGGGAAAGTCATATTTGGGGAGTTGACGTTTACTCCTTCAGCTGGACTTGATACCGGAAGGTTAAAGAAAGCAGATCATCTATTTGGCAATATACTTAATCTAAAAAAAGAGGAGAAGCAATGAAGACGTTACTAATTTTGTTTGGGGGAATGTCGTCGGAGCATGAAGTGTCATGTAAATCAGCTGCTTCGTTGATTCCTTATATAGATAGGACTTTGTTTGATGTTTTAGTGGTAGGAATAACTAAATTTGGAAATTGGTATCTTACTGATGCATCTCCAGATGAAATAGTTAATAAAAACTGGGAAAAGTTATCCACGAATAAAAGTTGCTTTTTGTCCCCAAATAGAGCAATGAATGGACTTCAGGTTATCGATAATAATAAAATTGTTGAAATTCCGATTGATGTTATCTTTCCGGTTATGCATGGTCAACTTTGCGAAGATGGTGCAATACAAGGATTATTTGAATTATGTGGTATTCCTTATGTTGGATCTGATATCTGCGCTTCTGCATGTAGTATGGATAAATCAGTTACAAAGCGGATAGTAGAGAACACTGGTATATTGCAAGCTAAATATATTATTGTTACGAAAGAGGAATTTGATAATGATGCGGAGTCAGTGTTTTTGAATATTGAAGAAAAATTCGGGAGCCAAAATCCTGTTTTTGTAAAGCCAGCATCGGCGGGATCTTCAGTAGGCATTTCAAAAGCACATAATCGTAAGGAGTTGTGTGAAGCTTTTGAAAAGGCGTTGAAAGTTTGCAAAAAGATATTGGTAGAGGAAACTGTTATAGGTCGTGAAGTTGAAATTGCTGTTATTGGCAATAAAGAACCTATTGCATCATGCGTTGGAGAAGTTTTTGCTGCAAATGAGTTCTATGATTTTGATGCTAAATACGAGAATGATCAATCACGAACAGAAATACCGGCTAATATTCCTACGGGAATTTCAAACAAGCTACGTAATGCGGCAATTAGTGTTTATCAATCTCTGGGGTGTGAAGGCGGGGCTCGTGTAGATTTCTTTTTGAGCCCTGATAAAGAAGTTGTTTTTAATGAAATAAATACACTTCCTGGATTTACGCAAATAAGCATGTATCCAAAACTCTTTGAAGCCAGCGGTATTGATTATTCGAATCTTATTACTATGCTTTGTGATTATGCTGTTGAACGTGGGGTAAAGATGTAATTATGGGAGACGGATTGATGGATAAGTATTTATCAGATAAAAATGAATCTAATATATATGAAGCTGAAACTCCACATTTTGATCCAATAGATAGATGTTTCCATAATGCTAGATATAAGAAAATAAGTGGTGAATATTTAAGAATTAATTCTCAAAAAAGTAACGAAGCCACATTGATTTGTGTTGGTGATATGTTATGTGAAGATAAGCTTTTTAAGTCACATAAGAACGGAGAAGGATTCTTTTTTTATGATGTTTTTTCGTTTGTACAATCCATTATTAAGAATTCGGATCTTGCAATGGGTAATTTAGAGACAACGATATGTAGTAGTGCTCCTTATACAGGTGAGCAATATAAAATTGATGGCAAGTATCATTGTAATTCTCCTATTGAGTTTTTGGATGCTATTAAGGCTGCAGGCTTTGATCTGCTAGTGATGTCAAATAATCACAACTTAGATTCTGGATTTAGCGGTGTTATGGAAACAATTCATCACGTTGAACAGTGTAATATTATGAGAACAGGACTTTTTAAGCCTGATGATGATAAGCGTTATATTATTGCAAATGTAAATGGCATTAAAGTTGGCGTGATGGCATATTCGACATGGTTTAATCGGAATCAAAGCCGATTTACTGAGCTTGGAAGAAATAAGATATTAAATGAATATTCACCCGAAAAAGTTTTACATGATGTTAAATTGGTCAAAAGTGAAGGGGCAGAATTTGTTTTGGTTTATATTCATTGGGGAACCGATGCTGAATATAAATTTCAACCTAGTGATTCAATGAGGAGAATTGCACGTGAAATAGCAGATTGCGGAGCTGATTATATTGTTGGTTCGCATACACATTCTCTTCAACCGCATGAGCTGATTACAGCTTCCGATGGACGATTTGTTCCGTGTTGCTTTTCTTTAGGGAATTTTGTTACTAGCGATATTAATCGTAATAGTAGAGAAACAGGTTTATTAAAAATTGAATTAAAAAGGAAAAATGGTCGCGTTCATATTGCAGATGAACAATTTGTGCCTTGTTTTGTTCCTGATAAAAAATATTATATCAATTATCCGATTATTCCTTTTTTAGGTGGAGAAGATTTTGGGGATTTAAAAAGAGAATATAGCTTTGCACTATCTCATATAAAAAATGTTATCGGAGTTATAAGCCGAACTAGAAATGAGCATCATGAAAAGTGTTCGGATTACTTAGATACTAATTATATATGTGATGTTTTAGGTGTACGCAATTCTATAGATCATTTTGAAAACTATACTATGATTAATTTTGCAATGGATGCTAAAAATAATGGAGTAGCTGTTATTACAGAAATCAGTTCTGATCCTAATTATATTACTCCGGATAAAAGATGCGCTGAATTGGCGGATATTGCAATAAGCAATGGGGCAAGACTTCTAATTGCCAATAGACAATATAAGGATTACCCAACATTGATTTATAAAAATCCATTCGAAGCATATTGTAAAATCATTTCATCACTTAGGAGTAATTTTAAACCATGTACTGTGAGTATTACTGGAAGTATAGGAAAAACGACTGAAACAGAAATGGTCTATTCGGTATTAAGTAATAAGTTTTCTACACATAGAAATACAGGAAGCGCAAACAATGTGAGATATTCTGGAACTGTTATCCAAGGATTATTGCAGTCGCATCAATTTTATGTACAAGAATTAATGGAGGGGCCGCCTTTTGGAGCTGCGTCAACTATTTCTAAGTTAGTTCGTCCTGATATGGTTATTGTAACTAAAATTGGTAGTTCGCATATTGAAGCGTTTGGTTCACAAGAGCGTATATTAAAAAGTTGTCTGGGCGTTCAAGATGGAATGTCTAAAGATGGTACTTTGATTTTAAATGCAGATGATTATTTTCAATGGAATGCACGAGAACTCTGTTCTAGAAAAATTATTTATTATGGCATAGATAACAAAGAAGCAGATTATTGTGCTATTAATATTCACCATGAAAATGAATTTCTGGAATTTGACATTAAAAATAGAGATATGATTACACATGTTAAACTTCATTGCTTTGGGCGTCATAATATCCTTAATTCAGTAGCTGCTTTTGTGGTTGGAAAAATGGCAGGGATGACAGATGATGAGGTAGTATCTGGACTACAAAAATATCGTACTAGTGGAATAAGACAAAACTATGTGCGATTTGGTGGATATGGTTTGTATTTAGATTGTTATAATGCTTCGCCAGAGTCTATAGCAGTTGCACTAAATGCATTTAAGGATATTCCGGTTGTTTCTAAAGGAAGACGAATTGGTGTGTTGGCAGATGTTGTGGAGGTGGGGGATAAAGCTGAGGAGTATCATAGAACAATTGGTAGAAATGTTGCTGAATCATGCATTGAATTATTGATATGTTATGGAAGTAATGCTGCATATATTGCAGAAGAAGTAAAACAATGCAAAAACATTCCTGTTTATTATGCAAACAGTATTGAAGAATTAGTCTTGTTAATTAAAAAGAATATTAAAATTAATGATATTACATTATTTAAAGGAAGCCATTCAATGGAATTAGAACATGTAGTTGATATGATTTGGGGAACATGGTATCACGAAGAATTTGAACGTTACGATTTCAAAACACATGTTGCAGAAGATGATAATTTTAAATATCGTGTCTACACTGATCATGTGACAATATTTAATAAAAAATCAAATATAGCTGACCTTGTATTTCCAGATTATATAGAAGGGCTTCCAATTACTGGTATAGAAAGTAATACTTTTTGTAAAAGTAAATATACTCAATCAATTAAGTTTCCCTCGAAACTATCTAGTATTAGGTATTGTGCATTTTACAAAGCGAATTGTATTACGAAAATTGATGTTCCGCAAAGTGTCAGGATTATTGATGCAAGTGCCTTTAGTACGTGTGATAATTTAGAAAGTGTTAGAATTGCTGATGGATGTACACATATTGGATATCGAGCATTTGGAAATTGCAAAAAACTTAAGGATATTTTTATACCTGCTTCAGTAAAACAGATTGGGGATGAGGCGTTTGTTAACTGCGAAACATTAACAATTCATGCGCCGAGAGGATCTTATGCTGATAAATATGCAAAGAATAATGGAATAAAAATAGCTAGATAGAATAACAATGTAGATTATGATTTTTGTATTAAGAGTAGGAGGGGCGTGATGTCTGAGGTAATTCTTAATATTGCAAAAATAAGATGGTTTGATTTTGATAAAAAGCATATGCGTATGGAATTCCATTTAGAAAAAGTATGTGCCAAGGAAAAGAAAAGAATAGTTCTATGGTATTTGTTTGAAAAAGAATTTGAGTCTTATTTATGCATTGATAGATGTGATGCTGTTATTATAACTTTGTTTTTTGCTGCAATGAAATATGGTTATACTAAAATATGCTCAAAATATCCAATTTCAAAAAAACTTTACTATAATTTGAGCTATCATATTATTCCTCAGTTATACGCTATTGATAAACGCTCACTTTCTAGATTAAAGCTTGAAATTCCACTTATTGACTCATGTTTTTGTGGGGATAGGGTAGCAACAGGAATGTCGCGTGGTGTAGACTCATTTGCCACTTTATATGAATACGGAAAGCGATGCAATCTTGATGGATATCGCTTAAATCTTCTTACATATTTTCAAGTAGGAGCTCATCATGGCTATGATGAAACTATGGGCCATTCTAAAGAAAGTAGACAAGAACTATTTGAGCATCAAATGGAAAAAACACGCGAATTTTGCAAACAAGAAGGCTATCCTCTTCTTGTCGTGGAGACAAATGTTGATGATGTTTTGGAACACAGTGATCTTTTTAGAGAGCATTCTTTTGATAGGACTCATACATTTAGAAATTTAGGGATTGCAACACTTTTTCAAAGGGGAATTCATAGATATTATTATTCTTCAACGTATAATTTAACTGATTTTAAATTCAAAATTGAAGGAGATATTGCTTATTCTGAAAAATGGTTTATACCTTTGTTAAGTACTGGAAGTATTGAGTTTTACAGTGCAAATCAGGAATGGACCAGAATGGAAAAAGTTGAAAAGATAAGTCAAATGAAAGAATGTTATAATTACTTACAAGTATGTTTGGTTAAATCAGGAAATTGCGGGGGATGCATGAAATGTAAAAGAACACTATTAGAACTGGATGCACTTGGTGATGATGTGCTGGAAAAGTGGGGGGGTAGCTTTAATCTGGCTACATATAAAGAGGAGAAGCGGAATAAATGGTTTTCTTCCTTGGCTGATGATAAAGATAAAAATATGAATGAAGCACATTATTATGATGAAGTGCTTCTTTGTGCATCAAAATATCATCCGGAATTATTGGGAAATATGATTCAAAGCGTTGAAACAGATATTAAAAATGTTGTTGTTCAATATGATCTCATAAATATACGAGAATTACCGAGTTTTAAAGCGCCAATTCTTGATGTAGCAAAAAAAGAGGATGTATTTCCATATATTGGAAACTATGGTTCTTGGGTAGCTATTGATTTAAAAAACGGAAGAAGGGCTTATCTCATTAGAAAAGGGGTTACATTAACAAAAGATACAGTAAAAGCACTTAATATTGAGAGTGGAGGCAAATGTAAAATATGTTGGGAACGTGTAAATCTTAGAGATTTACCTAATAGAAATAGTAAGATTGTTGGATTTGGCGAAGCGGGAAATGTTTTTGTTTTACATAGAGATTTAGGTTCATGGGTTTCCGTTGATTTAAATGATGGAACAATAGCTTATGTGGTAAAAGATGCAGTTGAATTAGACAGGTATTAGATTGATTTTATTTGGCAGGTATATATATGGTAAATAGCTTATTGTTTTTATGTATGCTGATTATTCCTACGCTGTTTGCATGGATTATACATAATTATCTTAGACATGGTGATTTATCAGATAAAAGAAAACTATTTTTTATTGCTGTTTATTTCTTTCTGATGAATGGTGTTTTGTATATTGTTTCATGGTTTAGGGGAGTCAAGAAACTTGATCCTTCAAATATGACAATATCTTTTCGAGCTAAGTGGATAGGCTTGGGAATAGTTTTGGGATTTATCGTTCCTTTTATAGTATGCCTACTTACGGAAGATCAGATTACTTTGGGTGGATTAAAGCGTTATATTAGACGATTTGTGAATGACATTCATAAGTATACGCCATATGCCATTCGCTCTGCGCAAGCTGATCTTCAATCTGAAGTATCGAGTTCATATCTTAACTGGATGTGGTGGTTGATTGAGCCTCTTTGTATGATGTTTATTTATGCAATTATGTTTGGATTTGTTTTTCGTATAAGTGAAAATTATTTCACAGCGTTTATTTATCTGGGATTGACAATGTGGGGGTTCTTTTCAAGAAATGTAATAGCCAGTGTTGGTATAGTTAGGGCAAATAAGGGAATTATAAATAAAATATATATGCCCAAATATGTGCTATTACTTTCAAAGATGTGTGTAAATACATTTAAGATGTTGATTTCATTTGGTGTGGCAGCTTTATTGATGATTTATTATCACGTGCCGCTTTCTGTAAATATCTTATGGTTTGTTCCGATTATTGTGGTTCTTTTTCTTATAACTTTTGGAATAGGAACTATAATTATGCACTATGGAGTATTTGTAAGAGATCTTGGATACATTATCGGTATTGTACTTCAGATGTTTATGTATATGACAGGAACATTTTATAATATTTCCAAACGAATACCGGCTCCTTTTGGAGAGGTGCTTGAAAAGTATAATCCAATAGCTTTTTTGATTGCCTCAATGCGTAATATTTTATTGTATGAGAAGGGGATTGACATACAGTTACTCCTATTTTGGACCGGTATCTCAATTATACTCATTGCATTAGGTGTTTTTACAGTATATAGCAATGAGAATGGCTATGTTAAGGCAATCTGAGACTGGAATGAGGTTGAACGCTAATGGAACAATATGCACTTGAAGTAAAAGATGTAAGTATTGATTATCGTTTATTCAACAATATTTCTTTAAGAGACACTCTTTTTCATAAGCATAAACACACTGAAATTTTTCAAGCAGTGAAGCATGTTTCTTTTGCCGTGGAACCTGGAGGGATACTGGGAATCATAGGAAAAAATGGAAGCGGGAAATCCACTCTTTTACGATCAATTGCCGGTGTTTTTGCGCCAAATAGTGGAACTATCGATCTTCATAGTCATAGCGTGTCATTGATGTCACTTGGCGTTGGTTTTAAGGAAAACTTATCAGGTCGAAAAAACATCCTTTTGTCGGGGATGTTACTGGGATTCTCGGAGGCAGAAGTACATGCGCGAGAAGAAGATATTATCGAGTTTGCTGATATAGGAGAGTTTATAGATCGTCCTGTGAGAACATATTCAAGTGGAATGTATTCTAAGCTTGCATTTGCGATTACTGCAATGCTTGAAACGGATATTATGTTGGTTGATGAGGTGTTATCTGTAGGTGATGAGCAGTTTGCACAGAAAAGTTTTAATAAAATGAAGGAACTGATTGAAAATGACATGCGAACAGTACTTATAGTATCTCATAGTGCTGAGACATTAAAAAAGCTTTGCAATCGTGTAATGTGGTTACATGAAGGAGAATTGAAGGAAATTGGCGAACCGGAAAAAGTTCTTGAAGATTATAAGAGCTTTATGAATTCTTAAAAAGCTTTATTGTGATGGAGGCGCTAATGCGCATGAACTTACAATCAATCTTGTATCCAACTGAACAAATATGTAATGAAGAAGCTCTTTATCTCCATCGAGATGGGAGCTTTATTCTGTTTGATGGATATTTTAATCTCTTTTATCTGGAGAAGCATAAGAAGTATTGCGAGATAGATGAGATGAGTCTTGAACTGAAAGTCAAAGGAATAAAAAAGATTGTAGTGATGCACGACAGAGAAGTTGTGGATGAGCATTTAATTGAAGCAGTTGTTCCAAGTGGGATGGAAAGGCTTGCGGGGAAAGTACCTAGCCGGCAAATTGAGCAGAGGATTTCGATTAAGTTACCTTATGCCTCTTTTGATAAGGGGGTGTTGTGGTTCAAGGCAGAAGTGTGCGATTATTCTGAGGAATGGTTGCTAAATGGATATTACAGCGCTTTAGACAGTGAAATGGGGATAAATGATTCGTGCGATTTTGTTGAACTTGCAGTAAATATATGTACTTATAAGAGAGAACAATATGTGGTTAGAAATATGAAATCTCTTATTAGTTGGATGACGACTCCTGATATTGACGGAAAAATGCCAAAAATTGCAGATCATATGCATGTATTCATCGTAGATAATGGCAGAACCCTTATGATGAATAAAGATTTTTTAGAGTTTGTTGAAGATGATCAAGAAATTCCGGGCGAGAGTATCCATGTTATTCAAAATTCTAATACGGGAGGCGCCGGAGGCTTTACACGTGGAATGGTAGAAGCTATTAAGCAAAAGGAAGAATACCATTTAACACATATACTTTTGATGGATGATGATGCGGTGTTTGATCCGGATCTTTTTATAAGATTATATGGGATATTGAGTTTTCTAAAACCTGAGTACAAGAATTTAACTGTTGGTGGAGCTCTATGGCGTCAGGATTATCTTTTTATACAATACGCTTCAGGTGAGTGGTATGAGCATATGGATATAACTAATGAGATACCATCTCTTGATCTGCGCTCTTATGAAGCTTGTATTATGCCGGAAATGTGTACTACAGAAAATGAGTATCAAAGATACAGCGGATGGTGGTGCTGTTGTTACAGCCTTAATACCGTAAGAATGGATAACCTTCCAATAAAGCAGATGTTTATTCATATGGATGATATTGAATACGAGAAGAGGAATCGACTTAATGGAAATCCTATTGCCTTTTTCAATGGAATAGGAGTATGGCATAAGCCCTTTGATACTGAGTTTCTTGGAGTTAAAACCTATTACAACACTCGTAATTCGCTTATTTTATCATCAAAACTGGAACCTGAACTAAGTTGCCGTATTATAAAGAAAAGGCTGTGCCGAATGCTGATTGGTAATTGTTTGGATAACCGTTATCTAAAAATGCATTTGATTTACATGGGAATAATGGATTATCTGAAAGGGCGTAAGTGGTTTGAATCATTGGATACCGAAGCGCATCATCAATATCTCTTGAAATATGTTAAAGTTTGGCAAGAGAAGATGATGATTACTGATTTAGATGATAATCGTATTAGAACATGCAAGGATGATATTATGTCATTCCAAAATGGATTGATTTCATTTGAAGAAGTTATATGCATGTATAAAGAAAAGAATGTCCATTTACCTTTTTATAAGAAGATAACATTAAACGGAAAGCTATTACCATCCAAGAAAGATGTTACTGTTGTCTTTCCGCATGATAGATTGTGGAAGAAAGGATATCGTAGTAGTCGCTATGTTTTTGTGCAACGGGATCCTAATAAAGTGTATTATGTAAAGAATAAACTGTCTGAAAGACTTGTGCTTGTTGGAATGCTGATTAGTGTTTTTTTTAAATTCAGAAAAGCCTCGGTTGAAGAGTTCAGAGAATGATTAGTAATGGATGATGAGCTTTTTTTAGAATTAAAAGAGGGGGAGTGGAAGTCTATCCGGTCTAAGCCTACTTGAGCAATAAGTTCTGCTTTTAATGATATAAGTGCTGGGCCAAGCTTTGCTTTTTAGAGCTATGCATCCACGTTTGTTAATATCTTTGGCAACAAGATAGCACATTTTGGGTTCCTCCTATTATTATGCTATTATATATCTACTGATTATAAAAATGGTATTTCTTTGGATGTCATTGTAGATTGTATTCCAAGCCTTTCAAAAGATGAAATTCAAGAAATATTTAACAGCATTGATGAAAACAGGAGGCCAACACCATATGAGTGATTTATTTGAAGGATTCAAGGGAATCAATGTGATTGAAGAAAAAAGAATTGGACGAAAAATAGGCGAGGACATACAGCTTATCAAGTGGATGTGCAAAAAAATCACAAAGGGCAAGGATGTATATACTATTGCATCTGAGCTTGAAGCTGATGATGAAATAGATAAGATTAAGAAAATCGTTGATGTTGTCATGAAACATACGGATGATTATGATGCAGAAAAGATTTATGATGAGCTCTCTAAAAATAATGTGTTTGATATATAAAATTATGATTTAGTTTTTGGAAATCAGTTTATTGATAATTTAGAAAGTTGCGTATTTTAGCGGTTTTGCTATAATATAGATGACTATAGGGAGATGATTCATGACCGCTAACAAGGATGTAAAGATAAACAAAAATTATAAAGACACTATTTTTAGAAAACTTTTTGGAGAAAGCAAAGAGAATGCGCTTAGTTTATATAATGCAGTAAATGGTACATCATATACAAATGAGGATGAACTTGAATTTACAACGCTGGAAGATGTTATTTACATGAAAGCCAAGAATGATGTTTCATTTATATTTGATTCATCACTTAGTTTATATGAGCATCAGAGTACATATAATCCGAATATGCCATTGAGAGGCTTGCTGTATTTTGCAGATTTATACAGGAAAATTTTACCTAATACGGAAAGCCTATATATGTCCAAACTTGTAAGAATTCCAGCTCCAAAGTATATTGTTTTTTATAATGGTGATTCGTCCAAGATGCCGGATGATGTAATTGAGCTAAAGCTATCATCTGCTTTTATTGGTGAAACAGAGCCCGGAAAATTCGAATGGACAGCTACGATGATCAATATACGTGCTGACAAAAACAGAGATATTCTTGAAAAATGTCGGATGCTAAAGGAATATTCGACTTTTGTCGAAGAGGTAATTGAAAACAATAAAACAATGAATATTAAAGATGCGGTCAATAAATCTGTTGAAGATTGCATAAAAAATAATGTTTTAAAAGAGTTTTTGACAATCCATAGAAAGGAGGTTGTTGATATGTGCTTAACTGAGTTTGATGAGATTAAATGGGGCGAGCTAATGAAGGAAGAAGGACGAGAAGAAGGACGAGAAGAAGGACGAGAAGAAGGAAAAACGGAAGGGAAACAAAATACAGTTTTTTCCTTGGTAAAAAAGGGCAAGCTTACACTTGGTGAAGCTGCAGAAGAGCTTGGACTCGATTTGTCGGCAACCGAAAAATTACTTTCTGAACACGGAATCTCAATTCCTTCAGTAGTATGAGACTAATAAACTGTTTTAATTATACGGACAGCTCCGGATGTATGAGGGGGCTGTTCTTTTTATATTAAAAATCTACAACAAAAAACCACCCATCAGGGTGGTTTAATTTTTGATCTTATTAAGCTCTTTCAACCTTGTTAGATCTAAGGCAGCTAGCGCATACGTGGATTCTCTTTGTGCCGCCGTTAACTTTAACAGCAACGCGGTGAACATTTGAATTCCAAACTCTGTTAGATCTTCTATGAGAATGGCTTACATTGTTACCGAAATGAACGCCTTTGCCACAAATATCACATTTAGCCATTTTGACACCTCCTTATAAGCCATGTTCGTTCAATAGCATATTATTGCAAATATCCGCAACATTGATATATTAGCAGAAGAAAAACAGAATTGCAAGCAAAATATACGAAAAAATATGTCGCTAAAAATTATATGGTTTATTTTTCGATAAATTGCTATTATAATACATGTGTATGCTAAAACGGAGCTCCATGAGAATTAAAGAGCTTCGGGTATTAAGGAGGGTAAATATGAAGGCTTCTTCTATGAATACTCACATGGGTAGTATATCTATTGACAACGAAGTAATCGCTCAGTACGCAGGAGCTGTAGCAATGGAGTGCTTCGGTATTGTTGGGATGGCAAATGTTAATGTAAAAGACGGACTTGTGAGTCTTCTTAAGATTGATTCGATGACAAGAGGAATTAACGTTTCTCTTGATGCAAATAACAAACTGATACTTGACTTCCATGTAATTGTTGCTTATGGGGTTAGCATTTCAGCTGTTTCAGACAATTTGATCGACAATGTAAAATATAAAGTAGAGGAATTTACGGGGCTTGAAATCGAGAAGATCAACATCTACATCGAAGGTGTCCGCGTGATTGATTAAGCCAAGAGATCAAGTTCTAGGAGGAATTTTGTTTTGAGTAATAATATAATTGACGCTAAACTGCTGGCTAAGATGTTTTTAAGCGGCGCCAAGAATCTGGAAGCGAAAAAAGAATGGATAAATGAACTCAATGTTTTCCCCGTTCCGGACGGTGATACAGGTACCAACATGACAATGACTATCATGTCTGCTGCAAAAGAAGTATCAAATCTGGGCGACAACGCTTCAATGGAAGCAATTTGTAAAGCTATTTCTTCAGGTTCTTTGAGAGGTGCAAGAGGTAACTCGGGTGTTATCCTTTCACAGCTCCTTAGAGGATTTACCAAAGTTGTTAAGCAGCATGATGAAGTTGATGTGGCAATACTTGCAGAAGCTTTTGACAAGGCTGTTGAGACTGCATATAAGGCAGTTATGAAGCCGAAGGAAGGAACAATCCTTACGGTTGCCAAAGGGGCCGGAGAGAAGGCTCACGAACTCGCTGTAGAAGGCACAACAGATATCACTTATTTTTGCGATGAAGTTATTAAATATGCCGAGGAAGTTCTTGCAAAGACTCCTGAGATGCTTCCTGTTCTCAAACAGGCCGGCGTTGTAGATTCAGGCGGACAGGGACTTGTTCAGGTGCTCAAGGGAGCATTTGACGGATTCCTTGGAAAAGAGATAGATCTTTCTATCACTGAAGAGCAGGTTACCCCCGGTGCAAGGGCAAAAGAATCTGCTCAGGAAGAGGTTGATATCAAATTCGGTTACTGTACCGAGTTTATAGTTCTTTTGAACAAGCCTCTTAATGTAAAACAGGAAATTGACTTCAAGGGATTCCTTGAGTCTATCGGTGACAGTATCGTTCTTGTTGCCGATGATGAGATCTGCAAAGTTCACGTTCATTCAAACGATCCCGGACTTGCGATCCAGAGAGCTCTCATGTACGGTCAGCTTTCCAATATGAAGATCGACAACATGAGAATGGAACACAGAGAGAAGCTCTTCCATGAAAACAAAGACGGTTCATGGGCAGAGATCGAGACAGAGATAAACGGAGCAGCTGAGCTCACTCCTACATACGAACCTAATGATGAGAATATTCCTCTTGCAGGAAAAGTAGATTCATCGGCTGTTTCTGAGAATAAGTCTGACGCTAAGGCTGAGACTGTGACAGAGGCAAAAGAAAATGCTAAGGTTGATACTGCGGCTGCAAAAGAGCCTGAGACAAAGGATGAAGCGCCTGCTCCTAAGGAAGAGCCCAAGATGCCTCGTAAGGATGTAGGATTTGTTACTGTATGCGCAGGTGCAGGTCTTGCCGAGATCTTCAGAGGTCTTGGCGTTGACTACGTTATCGAGGGCGGACAGACAATGAACCCCAGTACCGCAGATATTCTTGATGCGGTTGAGAAGGTTAATGCAGATACAGTAATTGTTCTTCCCAACAATAAGAACATTATCCTTGCTGCAAATCAGGCTGCAATCATGTCTGAGGATGATGATTCGGATAAGAAGATAATTGTTGTTCCTTCAAAGACTGTACCTCAGGGTGTTACTGCGATCATAAACTATGTTCCTGACATTCCGGTTGATGACAATGTAGCTGCTATGACAGAAGCTATCACAACAGTTAAGACCGGTGAAGTTACTTACGCCGTAAGAGATACTGTTATTGATGATGTTCAGATCAAACAGGGTGACTTCATGGGAATCGGCGATTCCGGAATTCTTTCTGTTGGTACTGACATGTCCGATGTTACTTTTGACATGCTCAACAAGATGATGAATGACGATCTCGAGCTTATCAGTATTTATTATGGTGATGAGATCAAAGAAAGTGATGCTCAGGATCTTAAGGATAGGATTACCTTGAAATATCCTCAGTGCGACGTTGAGCTTCAAAACGGCGGACAGCCTATTTATTACTACGTTATTTCAGCTGAGTAATTATTGTAAATACCGGCCGGGCAATAAAGCCCGGCTTTTTCATTATATTTACTTTATATAAGACATAATTTTTATCTAAAACGAGGACCGGTATGGGAGAAAGAGAACTTACAGAATCTGTTGAAAATCTAAAAGGAATCGGAGAAAAGACGGCGAAGCTCTTTAATAAGTGCGGTGTCTTTACGTGCAGAGACCTTATATACTATTTTCCCAGAACTTATGATGAGTTCAAAGCTCCCATTCGCGCATCAGAACTTGTAGAAGGTGAAGTCTGCGCCGTTTCTCTTACGATCATCGGAAGCATTATGAAAAGAAGTATAAGAAATCTTTCTATCATTTCTTTTGAAGGCGGAGATCAGACGGGCAGAGTTAAGATGACTTATTTTAATGCGCCTTACCTTGCAAGCTCCCTAAAATCCGGAACGGCCCATATTTTCAGAGGAGTAGTCAGGAAAAAAGGTAACTTCTTTACCATAGACCAGCCTAAAATGTATAAACCTGAAGAATACGCGGCTCTATGCGGCAAACTTATGCCAAGATATCCTCTTGTAAAGAGTCTTAGCAACAATACCGTGACAAAGGCTGTTCAGAAGGCGTTTAATAACGCGGGCAGATTCGAAGAATTTGTTCCTGAAGATATCATCAAAAGACTTGGACTTATGAGCTTTTTTGATGCCATCTACGGTATCCACTTTCCAAAAGACAAAGCTTCTTTGGAGCAGGCAAGAAGAAGGCTTGCTTATAATGAATTTTTCATATTTGTATTAAAACTTCGACTTTTAAAAAAACTTCAGGAAGAAAACAAAAATACTTTTCCCATGATGGAAGTTGCAGAGGCAAAGCGTTTTTTGGAAAAACTTCCGTATAAGCTTACAAATGCGCAGCTTAATGCGTATAACGATATCATAAACGACATCTCCGGTCCGTATGTCATGAACAGGCTTATTCAGGGAGATGTGGGATCGGGAAAGACCGTGGTTGCTTTTCTTACTCTTTTAACTGCTGCCGCAAACGGATATCAAGGAGCAATAATGGCGCCTACGGAGGTACTTGCGGCCCAGCATTTTGAGAGTTTCAAGGAAATGATCGAGAAATACGGACTTACAAGCCTTAAACCGGTTCTTTTGACCGGAGCTCTTTCTGCAAAAGATAAGAGAGAAGCGCAGAGGATGATAAAAGAAGGCGAAGTAAACTGCATCATCGGAACAAATGCGCTTATACAGGATAAAGTCGAGTACAAGAACCTTGCTCTTGTCGTAACCGATGAGCAGCACAGATTCGGCGTCCGCCAAAGAGAAGCTCTTGCAGGCAAGGGAGAAAACGTCCATGTTCTGGCAATGAGTGCAACGCCTATACCAAGGACGCTTGCCATTATTTTATACGGAGACCTTCATATTTCCATAATCGATGAGCTTCCGGGTGGCCGAATTCCGATCAAGAACTGCGTTGTAGGAACGGATTACAGAAATACCGCGTATAAATTTATCTGCGACCAGGTAAAAGCGGGACATCAGGCGTATGTGATATGTCCAATGGTCGAAGAAGGCGAGCTTGACGGCGTTGAGAATGTTACGGACTATACGGATAAGCTTAAATCCATGCTTCCGACCGATATTTCCGTTGCAATGCTTCACGGTAAGATGAAACCTTCGATGAAGGATGATATAATGGAAGCCTTCGCGCGTAAGGATATAGATGTTCTTGTTTCAACGACGGTAATCGAGGTTGGAATCAATGTTCCAAACGCGACGGTTATGATGATAGAAAATGCCGAGAGATTTGGGCTTTCGCAGCTTCATCAGCTCAGAGGACGCGTGGGAAGAGGGAATGCGCAGTCATATTGCATCTTTTTGAACACATCAAAGTCTGATGATGCAAAAAATCGCCTTGATATAATGAACAAGTCAAATGACGGATTTAAGATTGCGGAGGAAGATTTAAGGCAGAGAGGCCCCGGAGAATTGTTCGGACTAAGGCAGAGCGGAGAACTTAATTTCAGGATCGGAGATATTTATCATGACAGCGACCTTTTGAAGGAGGCGTCGATGGACGCGGACAGAATTTTATCCGAAGATCCGAATCTTGACGATATACAATATAGTGTACTTAGAAGTACGTTAAGTACTAAATCGGCAAATTTTGTTGACTTTACTACTTTATAAAAGTAATATTATTTTAGTTGATTAGGTTGAAAATAGGAGGAATATCGGCTTTTTACCGATGAATATTTATGGCAAAAATAGCGATATTAACAGACAGTAACAGCGGAATAACGCAGGCACAGGCAAAGGAACTTGGCATTCATGTAGTTCCCATGCCTTTTATGATTGACGAAGAAGAGTTCTTTGAAGATATAAATCTTACACAGGAGCAGTTCTATGAGAAGCTTGGCGACAATGCCAACGTTTCTACAAGTCAGCCTACTCCTGATTCTCTTATGAAAATTTGGGACGAGCTTTTAAAAGATCATGAAAGCATCGTTTATATTCCCATGAGTTCGGGACTTTCGGGCTCTTGTCAGAGTGCATATATGTTTGCTCAGGAAGAGTATGAAGGCAAGGTATTCGTGGTTGATAACCAGAGAATATCCGTAACACAGAGACAGTCTGCAATTGACGCAAGAGATATGGCTGAAAAAGGCTACTCTGCGGAAGAAATTGTTCAGAAGCTCATGGATACCAAGTTCGAGTCGAGTATCTATATTATGCTCGATACGCTTTATTATCTCAAAAAAGGCGGAAGGATCACACCTGCTGCCGCAGCACTCGGAACACTCCTCAGACTTAAACCCGTCCTTCAGATTCAGGGCGAGAAACTTGATGCTTTTGCCAAAGCAAGAACAAGCAGTCAGGGCAAGAGTATAATGATAAATGCGATAAAGAACGATATCGAGACGCGTTTTGGCGGCGCGAAAGCCAATGACTACTGGATAGCTGCTGCCTATACAAAGGATATCGACACGGCAAACGAGTGGAAGAAAGAGCTCGAAAAAGAGTTCCCCGGAATGGACATTCACATGGATCCGCTTTCTCTTTCCGTCGCTTGCCACATCGGTCCCGGCGCGCTCGCTGTAACGGTAACGAGAAAATTACATTTTTAAGTACGCGAAACAAAAATATTATTAAAAAATGATTTATACTGTAGTTTTATACAGGCAGATATATATTATATTTTGCGATTTTGTGCCACGGAAATGAGACCATGGGGCTCATTGGAGTGTTTGGCACAATCAGAGCAAAATATAATATATATCTGCCGTCAAAACCACAGCATAAAGATGAAAAGGGGTTTATAATTTATGGCTTCGTATGATTCATATGATGCTTCCAGTATTACTGTCCTTGAAGGTCTTGAGGCGGTAAGAAAACGTCCCGGAATGTACATCGGAAGCGTAACCACAAGAGGCCTTAATCACCTTGTGTATGAGATTGTGGACAATGCGGTAGATGAGCATTTGGCCGGGTTTTGTACTTTGATAAAGGTGACTTTGGAAGCAGACGGTTCCGCAACGGTTTCCGATAACGGAAGAGGTATTCCTGTCGGTATGCACGCAAAGGGAGTGACTGCTGAACGTATCGTTCTGACAACACTTCACGCCGGCGGTAAATTTGATAATAATTCATATAAAACAAGCGGTGGACTTCATGGTGTAGGTTCATCGGTTGTTAATGCGCTTTCTTCAAGAATGAGCGTTAAAGTCTTTAAAGATGGATATATCTATCAGGATACCTATGAGAGAGGTATCCCCACAACTCAGCTTAAGAACGGCCTTTTGGAGCCGATCGGCACAACAAAGGAAACGGGAACAACGATCAATTTCCTTCCCGACAATACCATCTTTGAAAAGACAAGATTCAAGGAAGACGATATCAAATCAAGGCTTCACGAGACGTCTTATCTCAATCCTTCACTGACAATAATATTCGAGGATAAAAGACCCGGTGTCGAGGAATATACACAGTTCCATGAGCCGGACGGTATTACAGGCTTTATTCGCGATATGAATAAGTCAAAAGAGGCTGTTCACGATGTTATCGCATTCAGAGGCGAGAGCGATGGTGTGGAAGTCGAGGTTGCTTTCCAGTATGTAAATGAGTTCCATGAGGACGTACTCGGATTTTGTAACAATATCTATAATGCCGAGGGTGGTACGCACCTTACCGGCTTTAAGACTATGTTTACCAACATAATCAATCAGTACGCCCGTGAACTTAATATATTAAAAGAAAAAGACGTAAACTTTACGGGAACAGATGTTAGAAACGGTATGACTGCCGTTGTTTCCATAAAGCATCCCGATCCGAGATTTGAAGGCCAGACAAAGACTAAGCTTGATAATCAAGATGCGGCAAAGATCGTTTCCAAGATAACAGGCGATGAGATGACAAGATTTTTTGACCGAAATCTTGAGACGCTTAAGTCTATCATCGGCTGTGCGGAAAAGGCTGCAAAGATCAGGAAGACGGAAGAAAAAGCCAAGACAAACATGCTTACAAAGCAGAAGTATTCCTTTGATTCAAACGGAAAACTTGCAAACTGCATAAGTAAGGATGCGTCTAAGTGCGAGATCTTCATCGTAGAGGGAGATTCCGCGGGCGGCAGTGCGAAGATGGCAAGAGACAGAAATTATCAGGCCATCCTTCCTATCAGAGGTAAGATACTTAACGTCGAGAAAGCAAGTATCGACAAGGTTCTTGCAAATGCTGAGATAAAGACAATGATCAATGCTTTCGGATGCGGATTTTCCGAAGGATACGGCAACGACTTTGATATAAATAAACTTAAATATGACAAGATCATAATCATGGCTGATGCCGATGTAGACGGTGAACATATTGCGACACTGCTTCTTACTCTTTTCTACAGATTCATGCCCGAGCTTATATATCAGGGACATGTCTATATTGCTATGCCTCCGCTTTATAAGGCTATGCCTGCAAGAGGCAAGGAAGAGTATCTCTACGATGACAATGCTCTTGTAAAATACAGAAATACACACAAAGGAAACTTCACTCTTCAGAGGTACAAGGGTCTTGGTGAGATGGATCCCGAGCAGCTTTGGGAAACAACCCTCGATCCCGAGAGAAGACTTCTAAAAGCGGTCGAGATTGAGGATGCCAAGATGGCTTCTCAGATGACCGAGCTTTTGATGGGAGTGGATGTTCCTCCGAGACGTGAATTTATTCATCAGCACGCAACAGATGCTGAGTTAGATATTTAAAGGGGAAAATATGGAAGACAGAATTATAAGGACCGAGTATTCGGATATAATGCAAAAGTCGTTCATAGACTATGCCATGAGCGTAATCGTTGCTCGTGCGCTTCCTGATATAAGAGACGGATTAAAACCTGTTCAGAGAAGAACTTTATACGATATGTATGAACTCGGTATCAGATATGACAGACCGTACAGAAAGAGTGCGAGAATTGTCGGCGATACCATGGGTAAATATCACCCTCACGGCGATAGCTCAATTTACGACTGTCTCGTCGTTATGACTCAGGATTTTAAAAAGATTGTTCCTCTTGTTGACGGTCACGGTAACTTTGGAAATATTGAAGGCGACGGCGCAGCTGCAATGCGTTACACCGAGGCAAGACTTTCAAAGCTTACTCAGGAGAATTTCCTTGAAGATCTCGACAAGAACGTGGTTGATTTTGTTCCAAACTTTGATGAGACCGAGAGAGAACCTTCGGTTCTTCCCGTTAAGATACCGAACTTTCTTATAAACGGTTCGGAAGGTATCGCGGTAGGTATGGCAACAAGCACGCCTCCGCACAATCTCGCTGAAGTAATAGACGCCGAGATTGCATATATACAGAATGACTCGCTTACGACAAAAGAGCTCATGAAGTATATTAAGGGACCTGATTTCCCGACAGGCGGCGTTGTTATCAACAAGGACGAGCTTCTTAATATCTACGAGACAGGTACCGGTAAGATCAGGTTAAGAGGTAAGGTCGAAACTGAAAAGGGCAAGAACGGACATATCAATCTTGTCATCACAGAGATTCCTTACACTATGATCGGTATGGGAATCGGTAAGTTCATGGCTGATGTTGCCGAGCTTGCTGAAAAGAAGATTACCAACGACATCATCGATATCTCAAACCAGTCTTCAAAAGAAGGTGTGAGAATCGTTATTGAACTTAAGAAAGATACAGATGTCGAGAACTTCACAAATCTTCTTTACAAGAAGACTAAGCTCGAAGATACATTCGGCGTTAATATGCTTGCTATCGATAACGGACGTCCCGAGACAATGTCTCTTAGAGATATCATGAGGGCGTGCGCAGACTTCCAGTTTGAGATAGCAACAAGAAAGTATACAACCCTTCTTAAGAAGGAACAGGAGAAAAAAGAGATCCAGGAAGGTCTTATCAAGGCTTGCAATGTGATCGATCTTGTAATAGAGGTTCTACGTGGTTCAAAAGACAGGGCTATGGCTAAGAACTGCCTTGTAAACGGCGTTACCGAAGGTATTAACTTTAAATCAAGAGAATCAAAAGCAATGGCTGCGCAGCTTCTTTTTACCGAAAGACAGGCTGATGCCATTCTTGAGATGCGTTTATACAAGCTCATAGGACTTGAGCTAGAGGCTCTTATCAAGGAACACGAGCAAACGGTCGCAAACATATACAGATACGAGGATATTCTTGAAAGTCACGAGTCAATGTCCATGGTTATCCAGGATGAACTCGGCAAGATCAAGAAAGAGTATCAGGCAAAGAGAAAGACTGTTATCGATAACAGGGAAAATGCCGTATATGAAGAAAAGCCCGTTGAGGAGATCGATGTTGCATTTATCATGGACAGATTCGGATATGCAAAGACAATCGATGCTTCAACATATGAGAGAAACAAAGAGACTATCGAAGCCGAATTCAAGTATTCGTTTGTAATGAAGAACACAGGAAAAGTATGTCTTTTCACAAGTGCAGGTAACCTGCATACCATAAAGGCTATGGACCTTCCTCAAGGAAAAATGAGGGATAAGGGCGTTCCGATCGATAATGTGAGCAATTACAACGCTTCCGAAGAAAGTGTTGTTCTTGTCGCAAGCCAGTCTGAGCTTAATCTCTACAGACTTATCTTTACCACAAAGTCATCTATGATGAAGACGGTAAACGGCGGCGAATTCGATGTTTCCAAGAGAACCGTTGCAGCGACAAAACTTACGGACGGCGATGAACTTGTAAGTGTAGAAGTGCTTAAAGAGCAAAAGACTGTTATACTTAGAACAGAGGATGGTTATTTCTTAAGATTCCCGGTTGATACGATTCCCGAGAAAAAGAAGACGGCTGTCGGCGTTCGCGGAATGAGACTTGGAAAAAATGATTTTGTAAGAGACGTTTATTATCTGAATGACCTTGAAGAAATGACTGTTGAGCACAACAGTAAAAAGCTGGAGCTTGCCCATCTTAAGATAACAAGCAGAGATACTAAGGGAACAAAGGTAAGGATATGAGAGTAATTGCGGGAACTGCAAGAAGGCTGAAGCTCGTTACCCCTGAAGGAAACGATACCAGACCGACTCAGGACAGGATAAAAGAAACACTTTTTAATATGATCCAGAACGAAGTACCGGGCGCTGTATTTCTCGATCTTTTTGCGGGAAGCGGCGGAATTGGTATCGAAGCGCTTTCAAGAGGCGCGTCCAAAGCGTATTTTATCGAAAACGCCGCGGCGGCTTATAAGTGCATTTTGCAGAATTTAAAGACGACGCATTTTGAAGAAGATGCCACAGTCCTTAAGCAGGACGTTGTTATCGGACTAAGGAATATTCACGAGGAAGAAGTTGATATTATTTTCCTCGATCCTCCTTATCATGAAGGGCTCTACGAGAGAACGCTTGCCCAGCTTGGAACGATGAAATACGTGACCGAACATACAATGATAATTGTTGAGAGTTCGGCTGATATGGATTTTTCATTCGCTGAAGATTACGGTTTTGAAGTCAGACGCGAAAAAGAATATAAAACAAATAAGCATGTCTTTTTGTATAGAAAGGAAGCGCTATGAAAACAGCGGTTTATCCGGGCAGTTTCGATCCCATAACATACGGACATTTGGACATTATAAAACGTGCGGCTTCAATGTTTGACAAAGTTATTGTCGCCGTAATGTGTAATTCAGCGAAAACTCCATTGTTCACACTGGATGAACGTGTTAAAATGATTAAAGAATCCGTAATCGGAATTGATAATGTAGTTGTCGAATCATTCAGCGGACTTTTGATCGATTATTGCAAAAAAGAAGACATTCATATTGTTATAAGAGGATTAAGAGCGATAACCGATTTCGAATATGAACTCCAGATCGCGCAGACCAATAAGGAACTGTCGCACGATGAGGTCGATACGGTTTTCCTCACAACTAATATCAAATACTCATATCTTAGCAGCTCTGTGGTAAAAGAGGTCGCAAGTTATAAAGGTGATATATCACCTTGTGTTTCAGATTTTGTCGCAAAAGCTCTATACCAAAAGTTTGAAAAACAGAAAGATCAGGGGGATGTATAAATGACCAGCAAAATCGAGCAGTTAATTGATGAGATAGAGACTTATATCGATAATTGTAAGCCTCAGCCTTTGTCACAGACAAAGATTATTGTCAATAAAGAGGAGATTGACGAGCTCTTACGTGAGCTTCGCTCAAAAACTCCCGAAGAGATAAAGAAATATCAGAAAATCATCAGCAACAAAGAAGCCATCTTAAACGATGCGCGCAGAAAAGCCGAAGATATCGTAAATCAGGCTACAATAAAAACAAATGAACTTATAAATGAGCATGAGATTATGCAGCAAGCTTATGCTCAGGCCAATGAAGTCGTTTCACAGGCCGCTGTTCAGGCAAAAGAAATCCTGGACAACGCTATGACTGAAGCTAACAGCATGAAATCGGCAGCTGTACAGTATACAGACCAGCTCCTTGCAGGAGTTGAGGACATCATCACTCAGTCAATCGATGTCACAAGTAAGAGCACCGATGATATTGTTGAGACTATAAAGCAGAACAGCATCAATATGGTAAAAGAGATCTCACAGAGTACAGACAGTGTATTGTCAGCTCTTACCCAGTACGGTGAGGTTATCAAATCCAACAGGGCCGATCTCAGACCGCCCGAGACTGTTCCGGCAAACACAGCTCCCGCAGAAGGAGCTGCCACCGAAGAGCAACAGGTTCAGGGTATAACGGAACAGGAAGCCATTAACCTTGATATGCTAAACGGATAAACGGAATATCTAAGCTGCCGCTTATTTGCGACAGCTTTTTACATTTTTTTGCAGGAACCACAGTTAGTTTTAGAAAGAAAGAGGAGAGTAGTATGAGAAGATGTATCGCAACAATTGCTACAGCTGTTTTATTGTCGGTTAGCGGCATATTGCCGACAACCACAGTTACTTCAAACGCAGCTGACAAGCCGGTAGTTATCGTTATCGATCCCGGTCACGGCGCGGACAACCGTGGTGCGGAGTATAACGGTCTTATTGAAAAAAATATCAACCTTACGGTTGCTAATTCAATGAAGGTAGAACTTGAGAAGTACGACAATGTAACTGTATATTTGACAAGAAGTGCGGATCAGGGTCTTTCACTTGAGGACAGAGCTGCTTTTGCACAGAGCGTAAATGCTGATTTCTTGTTCAGTCTTCATTTCAATGCATCCAAGGATCATAATTTCTACGGATGTGAAGTTTGGACATCGGCATTCGGTAATCAGTACCAGAAGGGACAGGATTTTGGTAAAATCGAGCTTGCAGAGCTCGGAAGCCTCGGAGTATATCAGAAGGGCGTAAAGACCAAAATCGGTTCTAAGGGCGTAGATTACTATGGCGTTATCAGAGCATGTACGGCAAGAAATATTCCCGGTGTAATCATCGAGCACGCTTACATCGATCACGGTTATGATGTTCAGAAGGTTAAGTCACCTAACTTCTATGCTCAGCTCGGTGTAAAGGATGCAACGGCTGTTGCAAAGTATTTCAAGCTTAAGTCTTCAAAGACAGGTGCTGATTTCTCAGGATTTAAGTATGATCCCACACCCGCACCCGCAGGCCCTGTTCGTCAGGATGAGACAGGTCCCGATGTCTGCGAGATAAAGGTTCTTGCATCCAGCAAGAAGGACGGAAACGTTCTTGTTCAGATGACTACAAAGGATAACCAGAGTCCTGTTGCTTATTTTGCATACAGTTATGACGGTGGTAAGACTTTCAGTCCTTTCCAGATGTGGGACAGATCTAAGGAGACACAGTCCTATAATGTAAAGGTTCCCGCAGGTTATGAGAATCCCGTTATCGTATGCCGTTCATACAATATCTATGAACTTGGCAAGGAAAGTAACGCTGTTCCTGTAAAGGATTATTGATCTTGAGACTCGATAAATATCTGGGTGACCACAATTTAGGAACCCGTAAACAGATAAAAGAATATTTGAAAAACGGTCGTTGTACGGTTAACGGCGTTGTTGTCGTTAAACCTGATGTACACATTGATGAAAATTCCGATGAGATTGCTTTCGATGGGAAAGTGCTTTCTTATGCACGTTTTCACTACTTCATGCTGTATAAACCGGCAGGAGTAGTGTCTGCGACAAATGATAAGAGAAACACAACGGTACTTGACCTTCTGAAGGAAGAAAATATAAGGGATCTAAGTCCCTGCGGAAGACTCGATATTGACACCGAAGGGCTTCTTTTGATAACAGATGACGGCGTTTTGATACATAAGCTGTTATCTCCCAAAAAGCACGTAGATAAGGTCTATGAAGTTCATATTGACCATGAGCTTTCTGAGAATGATATCAAAAGACTTACTGACGGAGTTGATATCGGTGATAAAAACGATGACGGTTCCGTTAAGGCTACGCTTCCTGCTCGTGTTTGCGCAAAGGAAGCAGACCTTGACGGGCATCCCGTTATCGAACTTACTATTCATGAAGGCCGTTTTCATCAGGTTAAAAGAATGCTTGAAGCGGTCGGAAATGAAGTTCTTTTTCTCAAAAGACTTTCAATGGGGCCGCTTTTTCTTGATGAAAAACTTGAGCCCGGAGAATACAGAGCTCTTACGAATGAAGAGATGAGGAAATTAGGGCTTTAAAATAAGAGGGTGAATAAATTGAATCTGCACAGAGTATATAAGGGCGAATTTGGTTATATCAAATACAGGAAAAATGCTGCGATTATCAGGACGGTGATAAGTCTTGCAATTACTGTCGGGATATACGTAGCTGGTCTTTGGAAATACGGCTCTCAAAAGAATGTAATGAGTATTATCGCGGCCCTCGGCTGTCTTCCTACGGGCTGGAGCGCAGTAAATATGATAATGTTCATTAAAGCAAAGGGCTGCATAGAGAGTGACAAAAATAAGATTGAAGCCTGCAGAGGCGGCCTTCTTATACACTACGATCATGTTATAACTTCTTATGACAAAAACTTCTATGTATCGGCAACAACTGTTCTTGATAAGAATATTTGTTGCTATTCGTCTGATGAAGATATTGATGAGATTGACTGTGAGAAGCACATCAAGAAGATGATCGCTCAGAGCGGTTATTCAAACCACAGCATAAAGATATTTACAGATATTGATAAATTCTGCGACAGACTTACTCAGCTCGAGAAACTGCGCGCAGATAAGGGTATCGATCCTGTAGCTATTGAAGAGAGCTGGATTCCCGGAACAACACAAACTCCGGCATCAATTCTTTTATCCATTTCATTATAAGGATAATCATGAAAGAAATTAAAATCGGAAATAATGCGGCCGGAAAGCGCCTGGACAGCTTCTTAAAAGGGTATCTGCCCGGAGCTGGCAGCGGATTTATCTATAAGATGCTGCGTAAAAAGAATATAACTCTTAACGGCAAGAAAGCCGACGGAACAGAGAAACTCAGAGAAAACGATCTTATTAAGATCTTTTTTTCTGATGAAACATTCGCGAAATTCAAAGGAAATTCTGACGCTATTAAGAGTTTTAAGAATTCTGAAAAAGAGATAGATCTTTCTAAATACGGGGATGTAAAGGTTGTCTATGAAGATGACAATATTCTTCTTGCTTCAAAGCCTGTAGGACTCCTTTCGCAAAAGAGTTCTCCTAAAGATATCAGTTTAAATGACTGGCTTATTGATTATCTTTTGTCCATGAACAGCGAAGCGACAAAAGAGCTTGATATCTACAAGCCGTCCATATGCAACAGGCTTGACCGAAATACAGGCGGAATCGTCATTTGCGCAAAGTCGCTTTCGGGCGCAAGGATAATGAATGCGCTTCTAAAGACCAGAAACCTTGATAAATATTATAGGACTATTGTTTCGGGCAATCTGTCTGAGAATATTTATCTGAAGGGATTTCTTTATAAAGACGAGAAGAAAAACAAGGTCTTTATAAAAAAAGACGATCCTCATGATGACAGATATTCTTATATTGAAACGGAAATTGTTCCGGTTAAATATAACAAAGATGCGGATCTTACAATGCTTGAAGTTAAGCTTGTTACAGGAAAGCCACATCAGATAAGGGCGCATTTATCGAGTATAGGACATCCGCTTATAGGCGATGTGAAATACGGAGGAAAGACGTACAAAGGAGTTAATCATCAGCTTCTTTTTTGCTACAGGGTATGTTTTCCGGATGATATGCCCGATGAATTTGAAAATATCAGGGGAAGAGAGTTTAAGACCAATCTTCCCGATGTTTACGATAAATTTTTTGACTGATAAAAAGGCACTGCTGCGCAGATTCTTTGAATAAAAGGGGAAAAATATGCCTACATGGAAATCGAGGGGACTTCGAGGCTCGACTTTGGAAGAACTTATAAACAGGACTAACGAAAGATACCATGAGCTTTCGCTTGCGCTTATCCAGAAGATTCCGACTCCGATCACGCCTATAAAGATTGATAAGAGTACGAGGCATATCACGCTTGCTTATTTTGATCAAAAGAGTACCGTCGATTATATAGGTGTTGTGCAGGGAATTCCCGTTTGCTTTGATGCAAAAGAGTGCGCAGCTGAGACGTTTGCTCTTGAAAATATCCATCCTCATCAGGTTGAATTTATGAAAAACTTTGAAAAGCAGGAAGGAGTAGCTTTTTTTCTCATATATTACACAGGACTTAATGAATTTTATTATCTCCCGTTCAGAAAGCTGTACGAATTCTGGGAGAGAGCGGAGAACGGCGGAAGAAAAAGTTTCAGGCACGAGGAACTTGACGAAGATTATGTGATCAGATCTCCGGGTGAAAATGGTCTCCTTATTCCTTATCTGGATGCACTCCAAAAAGACTTGGATGCCAGATAACAAAAGTGATTGACAGCTTTATAAAATTGATGTTAAACTCTGTAGTATAGTAATTAATTAGCACTGCGCAATACTAAAGTGAAAATATTTTTTACTGCGCGTCTCTAAAGTATATATAAAGATTTTTATTTAAAATGACATTTAAATTAAGCGAGGTTTTTATGAATAAAGTTCTTCTACATACTCCCGACGGAGTACGTGATATTTACGGTAGTGAATATAGCGACAGACTTATCGTTGAAAATAAGATTCATAACGTTATAAAAAGCTATGGTTACAGCGATATCGACACACCTACATTCGAGTTTTTTGATGTTTTTGCAGAGGAGATAAATGCTTCCGACGCACGTGAACTCTACAAGTTCTTTGATAAAGACGGAAATACATTGGTTTTAAGACCCGACTTCACACCTGCGATTGCAAGATGTGCATCAAAGGTGATGCTTGAAGATTCAAAGCCTGTGAGAGTTTGCTACAACGGCAAGACTTTCCTTAATACTTCAAGTCTTCAGGGTAAGCTTAAAGAGAATAACAATATCGGTGTTGAGCTTATGAATGATTCATCAGTTTATGCCGATGCCGAGAATATAGCTCTTTTGATAGAGGCACTTAAGAGCACGGGACTTACAAATTTCCAGATCAGTATCGGTGATGCGGATTACTACAAGGGAATCTGCGAGGAAGCCGGGATTGATGCCGAGACTGAGGAAGAAATCAGAGAGCAGATCATTGACAAGAATATTTTTGCTGTTGAAGGAATTTTGAGCGAGAGAAACGTTCCTGAGAAATACCGCGGTCTTATCGGTAAGGTTGCTGAGTTTATCGGAACAGACAAGGCTCTTGATAAGGCACAGAGCGAAGTGAGCAATAAGCGTTCACTTGATGCGATAAAGAGACTTAAGGATCTCTACAGGGTTCTTACCAATTATGGTGTTGAAAAATATGTCTCTTTTGACCTTGGAATCCTCAGCAGATTCAATTATTACACAGGAGTGATCTTCCTTGCGTATACATACGGCGTGGGAGATGCTATTGCAAAAGGCGGAAGATACGACAATCTTCTCGGAAAGTACGGAGCAGATGCTCCTTCAATCGGATTCTCGATCATAATCGACGATCTTATGTCAGCGCTTTACAGACAGAATGCTACAGTTGAGCATGAATCTGAGCGCGTTGTAATCACATATAACGAGGATAATTTTGAAGAAATGCTCAGCAAAGCAAAAGAACTTAGACAAAATGGCACTAACGTTGCTTTGGAGGCAGAATGATCGGAGGAGACATGAGATACTTAACTTTTGCACTTGGAAAAGGCAGACTTGTTAAAGACACAATGGAACTTTTAAATAAATGCGGGATTGAATGCGAAGAAGTACTTGATAAAAAGACGAGAAAACTTATTTTTACCAATGAGGAACTCGGCCTCAAGTTCTTCCTTGCAAAAGGCCCCGATGTACCGACTTATGTTGAGTACGGAGCCGCAGACATCGGAATTGTCGGTGCGGACACTATCCTGGAAGAAAACAGGCGCGTTTATGAGGTTTTGGACCTCGGATTCGGAAAATGCAGAATGTGTGTCTGCGGACCGCATGATGCGAAGCGTCTTTTGGAGCATCGTGAGATGATCCGTGTTGCGAGCAAATATCCCAATATCGCAAAGGATTACTTTTTTAACAAAAAGCATCAGACTGTAGATATTATCAAGCTTAACGGCTCTGTTGAGCTTGGACCTATCGTTAATCTGTCGGATGTTATCGTGGATATAGTTGAGACAGGCTCTACGCTTAGAGAGAACGGACTTGAGGTTCTTGAAGAAATCTGTCCGTTGTCTGCAAGAGTGATCGTTAATCAGGTTAGCATGCAGATGGAAACCGAGCGAATCAGAAAGCTCATCAATGCTATGAAGGAGAATTTATAAGATATGCGTACATTAAAGCTTACAGAAGAAACACAGAGCGAACTCCTTGGAAATCTTTTAAACAGAAATCCCGGAAGCTACACAGAATATGAGAATATTGTTAATGATATAATTGATAACGTAAGGAAAAACGGCGATAAGGCTGTTTTCGAATACACTCTTAAGTTTGATAAGAGCGAACTCAGCGCTTCAAATATCAGGGTTACAGAGGACGAGATCAAGGCTGCTTACAAGGAACTTGATCCTAAGTTTGTTGAAGTAATGAAAAAGAGTGCTGAAAACATCCGCGTATTCCACGAGAAGCAAAAGAGAAATTCATGGATTGACACAAGAGAAGACGGAAGTATCCTCGGTCAGAGAATTCTTCCCATCGAGATTTCGGGTGTATACGTCCCCGGCGGTAAGGCTGCTTATCCTTCAAGCGTTCTTATGAATGTTGTTCCTGCCAAGGTTGCAGGCGTTGAGAGAATTGTTATGTGCACACCTCCCGGTAAAGACGGCAAGGTAAATGCGGGAACTTTAGTTGCTGCAGATATCGCAGGTGTTACAGAAGTTTACAAAGTTGGCGGAGCTCAGGCTATCGCCGCTATGGCATTTGGAACAGAGAGTATTCCCAAGGTTGATAAGATCACAGGTCCCGGAAATATCTTCGTAGCTCTTGCAAAGAAGGCATGTTTCGGACATGTTTCTATTGATTCTATTGCAGGTCCAAGTGAGATTCTTGTTGTTGCGGATGAGACCGCAAATGCAAGATACGTTGCCGCAGATCTTCTTTCACAGGCTGAACACGATGAACTTGCAAGTGCAATACTGGTTACTACTTCAGAGAAGCTTGCAAATGATGTTTCTGCAGAGATAGAATGCTTTTTGAAGGAACTTTCAAGAACAGATATCATCAAGAAATCTCTTGATAATTACGGATATATTTTCATAGCGGATGATATGGATGCCGCTGTAGATGCAGCAAACGCGATCGCATCAGAGCACCTTGAGATCATTACAAAAGATCCGTATGAAGTTATGACAAAGATAAAGAATGCGGGAGCTATTTTCCTTGGAGCTTATTCTTCTGAGCCTCTCGGAGATTATTTTGCAGGCCCCAATCACATTCTTCCCACAAACAGGACGGCAAGATTCTTCTCACCTTTAAATGTTGACGATTTTATGAAGAAAACAAGCATCATTTCTTATTCGAGAGATGCTCTCAGCAAGGTTCACGAAGATATCGAACTATTTGCAAAAGAAGAAGGACTTACAGCACATGCAAACTCTATAGCTGTCAGATTTGAGTGATTTATTGCGATTGTTATTATATTGCATGATATCGTAAATAACGATAATACATATTTGCAATTGTATATAATTGTTTTAAAATTGCAAGTGTACTTTCTAAAAAGTCCATAAAATGCAAGTTTACGGTTTTCCGTACTCAAAAAACAACAACATTTTGTACTTAACTATAAGGAGACACAAGCTATGGATAACAGAATTGCAAGTGTTACCCGAAACACAAAAGAGACTCAGATTACTGTTACCATCAATATTGACGGAACAGGTACGAGTGATATTTCAACAGGAATCGGTTTTTTTGACCACATGCTCGAAGGATTTGCAAGACACGGTCTTTTTGACCTTACGGTGAAGGTTAAAGGCGACCTTGATGTCGACGGACACCACACGGTTGAGGATACCGGAATAGTGCTTGGACAGGCGATTCTTGAAGCTATCGGTGATAAAAAGGGCATAAAGAGATACGGAAGCAAGATCCTTCCTATGGATGAGACACTTGTAATGAGTGCTGTAGATCTTTGCGGAAGACCTTATTTTGTTATGGATGCCGAGTTTAATGCACCTATGGTCGGAGATTTCGACACTCAGCTTGTAAGCGAATTTTTCTATGCTGTATCTTATGCGGCAATGATGAACATTCACCTCAGAGTGATAACAGGATATAACGAACACCACAAGATTGAAGCTATGTTCAAGGCTTTTGCCAAATCGCTTGATGAAGCTACATGTTTCGATCCCAGAATAAAAGATGTACTTAGTACAAAAGGAGCCCTCTAATATTATGAATGACAATAAGAAATTTATTCCCTGCATTTATCTGTGTGAAAATAAGGCTTGGTCGGATTTTAAGAAATCAGATGTTATCAGTGAAGACCCTGCAGCCCTTGCTGAAGCTTATTCAGACGCGGGCGCAGATGAAATCATAGTCTTTGATCTTTCACCTGAGGGAGACGATAAACTCCATGAAGATTCACTTCATATGCTTCAGAAGATATGCAAAGCTGTAGACGTTGAAGTAATGGGTGCCGGAAACGTTAAGCGCATGGAGGATATCAAGAAGCTCATATACGCCGGATGCAAGAAAGCATTTCTTAATTATTCAAAAGAGGGCAACAGAGAAATCCTTAAAGAAGTTTCAAGCAAATTCGGAAAAGATAAGATAGGCATTTGCTACAGCAATCCTCAGGATATTACAGATGATATCGAAAATGTGGATGAGCTTGCTTCAGAGCTTATATTTATCGGAGATGAAGGTAAGTTTAAGACGAATTCTCTTTTACCCGTTGTATTATTCCTTGAAACTTGCGATGACAACGGCCTTGTAGAAAGTCTTAAGAATGAAAAAGTTCAGGGCGTTACAGGAACTTATGTAAATAAGAACTACGCAAAGATAAATGATTGGAAGGATGTCTGCAAGAGCGAGGGAATTCCGTTATTCAGACTTGAAGCTGCATTTTCATGGGATCAGCTCAAGAAGAACTCAGACGGAATGGTTCCTGTTGTTGTTCAGGATTACCGTACCGATCAGGTGCTTATGGTTGCCTATATGAACGAGGAAGCTTATAACACAACGATCAAGACAGGTAAGATGACATATTACAGCCGTAGCCGCAATGAGCTCTGGATAAAAGGCGAGACGAGCTCACATTATCAGTATGTGAAATCTCTTTACACAGATTGTGATTACGATACGATTCTTGCAAAGGTTAAGCAGATCGGAGCTGCATGTCATACAGGAAAGTACTCTTGTTTCTTTAATGAGATTGCAAGCAAGAACTATACTGAGAAGAATCCTCAGAAGGTTCTCGACAGCGTTTACGATGTTATTAAAGACAGAAAGGTCAATCCCAGAGAGGGTTCTTACACAAATTACCTGTTCAACAAGGGTGTGGACAAGATTCTTAAGAAGCTCGGAGAAGAGGCAACGGAGATTGTTATTGCTTCAAAGAATCCCGAGGAAAAAGAAATAGTTTACGAAATTTCTGATTTCCTGTATCATATGATGGTCCTTATGGCTGAAAAAAATGTCAGCTGGGAGGATATTACCGACGAACTGTCAAGACGATAAGGAAAAAATATGAATTACAATTTAGCACTGTCAGATGACATACTTTTAAGTATCGAAAAACCTGAGAGATACATAGGAAACGAGGTCAACAGCATTACAAAGGATAAAAAAGCGGTTGATATTCGTTTCGCCATGTGTTTTCCTGATGTTTACGAGATTGGTATGTCACATCTGGGAATACAGATTTTATACGGAATGTTCAATTCTTTTGAGGACGTCTGGTGTGAGCGCGTTTATTCGCCGTGGCTCGACATGGATGAGGTCCTCAGAAAAGAGGACATTCCTCTTTTTGCGTTGGAATCTCAGGATCCTATCAAGGATTTTGACTTCCTTGGATTTACTTTGCAATATGAGATGTGTTACACAAATATTCTGCAGATTCTGGATCTTTCAAAGATTCCGCTCCTTGCAAAGGACAGGACATGGGACGATCCGATTGTCATAGGCGGAGGCCCGTGCACATACAATCCCGAACCTATCGCAGACTTTTTTGACATATTCTATATAGGCGAAGGCGAGACAAGATACAGAGAGATTTTTGATTTTTATAAAAAGTGTAAGGCCGACGGAACTTCAAGGGAAGATTTCCTTCATGCGTGCGCAAAGATGCCCGGTATCTATGTTCCGGGGCTCTATAATGTTGAATATAAGGAAGATGGCACGATAAAGTCCATGCTTCCGATATACGATGATATTCCAAAAACCATTAAAAAAGAAATGTGTTTAGAAATATCAAGTGTTTTTTACCCAACAAAACCCGTTGTTCCTTATATCAAGATAACTCAGGACAGAGTTGTGCTCGAGATCATGAGAGGCTGTATCAGAGGCTGCAGATTCTGCCAGGCGGGACAGCTTTACAAGCCACTTAGGGAAAAAGATGTTGAGCACCTCAAGAAACTTGCGATAGAGTCATTAAAAAATACCGGTTATGAAGAAATTTCACTTAGTTCATTAAGTTCAAGTGATTATACCAAGCTCCCGGAGCTCATTGATTTCCTGATAAAGAGCTGTAATGAGAGAAAGGTAAACATTTCACTTCCGTCTCTTCGAATCGATGCGTTTTCTCTTGATGTAATGAGTAAGGTTCAGGATGTAAAAAAGAGCAGTCTTACATTTGCGCCCGAGGCCGGAACTCAGAGGATGAGAGACGTTATCAATAAAGGTCTTACAGAAGAAGATATCTTAAGAGGCTCACACGAAGCGTTTCTCGGAGGTTGGAACAAAGTTAAGCTCTATTTCATGCTTGGACTTCCGACAGAGACCGATGAAGATATACTCGGAATCGGCGAGATAGCCAATAAAGTTGCCGCCGAGTATTTTGATACCGTTCCTAAGGAAAAAAGAAACGGAAGGACCATTGATATTGTTGCAAGTACGTCTTTCTTTGTTCCCAAGCCGTTTACTCCGTTCCAGTGGGCGCCTATGAATACAAAGGAAGAATTCCTTGAAAAGGCAAATAAGACAAGAAAAGGCATTATGTCTCAGCTTAACCAGAAGCATATTAAGTACAACTGGCACGAAGCTGATGCGAGTATGATGGAAGGTGTTCTTGCAAGAGGAGACAGAAAGCTTTGCAACGTTATTCTTAAAGCTTATCAAAAAGGCTGTATTTTTGATGCATGGGGAGAATATTTCAAATTCGACGTATGGATGGATACCTTTAAGGAATGCGGAGTTGATCCTATGTTCTATACAGTCAGGGAAAGAGGCGACGACGAGGTTTTCCCTTGGGATATATTAAACTGCGGAGTCACTAAAGATTTCCTTCTTCGCGAATGGAAAAATGCGCTTGCCGGCAATAAATCAAGCAATTGCAGAAACGGCTGTCTCGGCTGCGGAGCCGCATCATACGGTGTCGGAGTCTGCTTTGAGAACAAAAAGGGATAATAAGTTTAAATGAATAAATTACGTCTTAAATTTTCCAAAAACGGCCCGATCAAATTTATCGGCCATCTTGATGTTATGAGATACTTTCAGAAGGCTATCAGAAGAGCTGAGGTTGATATCAAGTATTCTGAAGGTTTCAGCCCGCATCAGATCATATCTTTTGCCCAGCCTCTCAGTGTAGGCGCGACAAGCGACGGTGAATACATGGATATTTCCGTAAATAGCATGATTAGCGCCGAAGATATCATGAACAGATTAAACTCTGTCATGAACGAGGGAATCGAAATCATCGCTATAAGAGAGCTTTCGGATAACGATGAGAAGGCGATGACCGCTGCATATGCCGCAAAATACAGGATCTCTTTCAGAGAAAAATTCATGCCTACATATGACTGGATTGAGAAATTCAGAGAATATCTGGCGCTTGATAAACTTCCTGCCATGAAGAAGACCAAAAAAGGTGAAAAAGAAATTGATATGAAGCCCTTGATATTTGATTTTTCTTTTAACAAGGAAGAAGGATACATTGAGCTCTTGCTCAGCATGAGCAGCAGTGCGACTTTAAAGCCGGCGCTTTTGTTACAGGGTTTTTTTGACCATATCAAAGAGGAACTTGCTCCTCACGCCATGGCTATACACAGGCTCGATATCTACAGATATGTTGAGAATGACGGGAAACCTTATATTGAGCCATTTATAACAGATGATATCCAAAAGAGGTTTTATTTAAATGTCTGAGATCATAGTTTCCGAATATTTAAATACGCCGGTCGTTACTGCGTTTATAGGCAACAAGATGGAGTTTCTTTCTTTTGTAAGAGAGAACGAACTTGGAAACATATATGTCGCAAAAGTCGATCATATAGTTAAAAATATCGGCGCAGCATTTGTCAGGTACGATAAGGACAAGACCGGATATCTACCGCTCAAAAACATAACAGGCGCTTGCGTTATAGGCCGCGCATTTGGAAGCGATGATACTCTGAAAAACGGTGACGACGTTATTGTTCAGGTTGAATCTGAGGCTGTAAAGACCAAGAAGACCAAGCTTACGACAAATCTTTCTGTTTCGGATGATTATGTTGCCGTGACCCTCGGAAAATACGGCGTCGGTTCATCAATAAAGTTATCCGACAATATCAGAGCGCTTCTTTCCGATAAGATAAAGGCTGATTATGAAAACATAATGGATGAGTACCGCGAGAAGCTTTCGGATACGACGGCAGGGATCATCATAAGAACGAAGTCTTCCGAAATAGCAGATGAAGAAGCGTGTGATGTGATCGAAGCTTCATTTAAAACTTGTCTTGATAAACTTGCGGATATTCTTTCAGAAGGAAGAAACAGAACGCTATACAGTTGCATTCACAGATCCGATAGCGGAAGTACCGGGCAGCTCATAGAAAATGCCGAAGCTTTCCTTAAGATCAGAGGCGAAACGGAGTTCTCTGTTATAGAAGATACGGGCATTCATGGGATAAAGTCGGCGATTGAAGATTTGAAACACCGCAAAGTCTGGCTTAAGAGCGGAGCATATATCATAATTGAGCAGCTTGAGAGCTTTAATGCGATCGATGTAAATACAGGTAAGGCCATTAAGGGAAAAGATGACATAGCCTTTAAGGTAAACCTTGAAGCGGTAAATGAGATATTCAGGCAGATTCGCCTTAGGAATCTCACAGGAATGATCCTCATCGATTTTATCAATATGAACGACGAGGAAAAATACGAAGAATTGATACATAAAGTTAAAGCCTTTTGCAAATATGAACAGGTACATACGGTTTTCATAGATGTGACGGGGCTTGGCATTATGGAGCTTACTCGAAACAAAAACGATAAAACGTTAAAAGAAATATTGAAGGATGTCGAAAAAGCTGTTGACAACAGTATTTATCAGTGATATTATATCTTGGTATGCCGCATAACTAGGCTTAAGTGGTTTTATCCCGCCAAAGTTAGCGAGTTTTTTGAAGAAGGAGGTAACTTATGTACGCAATTATTGTAACTGGTGGAAAGCAGTACAAAGTTTCCGAGGGCGATGAGATCAAGGTAGAGAAGCTTGATGTAGAGCCCGGAAAAGAAGTAACATTTGACAATGTTATTGCAGTAAATGATGACAAGGCACTTAAGGTTGCCGGCGATGTTAGCGGAGCTAAGGTTAGCGGAACAGTTGTTGAGCAGGGCCGTGCTAAGAAGGTTGTTGTTTACAAGTACAAGAGAAAGACTGGCTATCACAAGAAGAATGGTCACAGACAGCCTTTCACACTTGTTAAGATTAACAAGATCACTATGTAATTTATTTACAAAGCGGAATAATGACTACTATTACAATTACCAAATCTATGGCAGATTCATATAAGAGAATTGAGTGTAGCGGACATGCAGGTTTTGCCGACAGCGGCGAAGATATTGTATGTGCTGCGATATCTGTTCTTACGATAAATCTTATCAATTCGCTTGAGAGATTTACCGATGATAGATTTACTTGTGATCAGAATGAAGATGACGGGTACATTTCAATCTCCTTTGAACAAGAGCCTTCAAAGGACACGGATTTACTTCTAAAATCCTATGAACTTGGTGTTAATAGTATATTCCGAGAGTACGGTAAGAGATTTTTGAACATTAAATTTAGGAGGGAATAAGTCATGTTGAATATGAACCTTCAATTTTTTGCTCATAAGAAGGGTGTAGGATCAACCAAGAACGGTAGAGATTCAGAATCCAAGAGACTTGGAGCAAAAAGAGCTGACGGACAGTTCGTTAAGGCCGGTAATATTTTATACAGACAGCGTGGAACACACATTCATCCCGGTGTAAATGTTGGAATCGGTAGCGATGACACATTATACGCACTTGTTGATGGTGTTCTTAGATTTGAGCGCAAGGGCAGAGATAAAAAGCAGGCTAGCGTTCATCCTGTAGAGAATAAGTAATTTAACTAAACGGGCTTCAAACTAAAATGTTTGAAGCCCATATTTTTAATCTAAGGAAATTTATCCGAAAGGAATTTGATTATGCCGGTATTTGTAGATAAAGCAAAAATCTTTATACAAAGCGGAAAAGGCGGAGACGGACACGTTTCGTTTCGAAGAGAGAAATATGTGCCTAACGGCGGCCCCGATGGCGGTGACGGCGGAAAAGGCGGCGATATAATTTTTGTCGTAGATGAAGGAATCAATACACTTGCAGACTTTCATTACGGCGGTAAATATAAAGCACAAAACGGTCAGGACGGAAACAAGAGACGTTGCCACGGTAAAAATGGCGAGGATTTATATATAAAAGTTCCTGAAGGAACAGTTATTAAAGAGGCAAATACCGGAAAGGTAATTGCCGATATGAGCGGAGAAAACAAGAAGGTTGTTGTATTAAAAGGCGGAAGAGGCGGAAACGGTAATATGCACTATGCAACTTCCACCATGCAGGCACCAAAATACGCTCAGCCCGGTCAGCCGGCACTTATGCTTGAAGTTATGCTCGAGCTTAAGGTCATTGCTGACGTAGGACTTGTAGGATTCCCAAATGTTGGAAAATCAACATTTTTGTCCAAGGTATCCAATGCAAAGCCCAAGATTGCGAATTATCACTTCACCACATTGTCACCAATGCTCGGTGTTGTCGATCTTTCTGATGCAAGAGGTTTTGTTGTTGCGGATATTCCGGGACTTATTGAGGGAGCTTCAGAAGGACTGGGACTTGGACACGAATTTTTGAGACATATTGAGCGAACCCGAATGATGATCCATGTTGTAGATGCGGCATCTACTGAAGGCCGCGATCCAATGGAAGATATTGAAGCGATCAATGCGGAGCTTAAGAACTACAATGCAGATATATCAAGCAAACCTCAGGTAATCGCAGCAAATAAGATCGATATGCTTCCCGATGGCGAAGATTCGGACATCATTAAGAAGATAAGAGAGAAGTACGAGCCTCTCGGAGTAAAGGTTTTTGCCACATCGACACTAACTGGAAAAGGCATTAAGGAACTGCTATACTATGTAAGTAGGACCCTTGATGAACTTCCAAAAGATGCTGTTGTATTCGAGCAGGAATTCTTCCCAGAGACTATGGCCCGTGATACTGATGAAGCATTTACGGTAACATATGATAGCGATGAGAAAGAATTTGTCATTGAAGGACCTAAGATTGAGAAGATGCTTGGTTACACCAACCTTGAATCCGAAAAGGGATTTGCATTCTTCCAGAACTTCCTCAAGGACAACGGAATTCTTGACGAGCTCGAGAAACTCCATATTAACGAAGGTGATACCGTCAGAATGTACGGATACAGCTTTGAATACTATCGCAATGCGGATACTGTTCCTGCTAACGATACAGATGAATATGACGATGAAGAGGATGAAACATAATGACTTTGACAAGTAAACAAAGAGCATATTTAAAGAGCCTTGCGGCTGACCTTGATCCTGTTTTTCAGATAGGGAAGTCAACCGTGACTCCCGAAATAATAGATGCTATTGCTGAAACATTCAATACACACGAGCTTGTAAAGATTACAGTTTTGAAGAACTGCATGGATGACGTGTCAAATGTTGCGATAATGGTTTCAGAAAGAACACGTTCGGATCTTGTACAGGTTATCGGAAGAAAATTTGTTTTATACAAGCCTTTCAAGGATGAACCAAAGATTGTTTTACCTAGAACCAAGAAGGCTATAAATTGATATTTTTTATCATTACGGAGGCACTCTTATGGCTGGCAGAAAAATCGGTATTCTTATTGGAAATTTTGATCCCATTCACTACGGACATCTTCTTTTGGGAGAAGCCGCAAGGGAGCAATATGGTTTGGACAGAGTAATTTTTATTCCCGAAAAACTTGCTCATCTTATGAAGGGCAATAATTTATCATCAGGCGATATCAGATATAACATGGTCAAGATGGCAATAAAAGACAATCCGTATTTTACATGTTCAAGAATTGAGATTGATAAGCCCAAAGGAACCTATACATACGATGTGATCAAGGGCTTAAAGGGAATGTATCCCGGCGATGAATTGTATCTGATACTTGGCGGAGACGCCGTCGTCGATATAGAGACCTGGTATAATTCAAAAGAGCTTTTGCAGTCATGCACCATTTTAGCTGCCGTAAGAGATAATCATGATGTGGCTGCACTTGATAATGTGAGAAGAAAGCTGCTTAAACAGTACGATGTTGATATTCAGCTACTTACTTTTAACAGAGTGGACATTTCGTCTCAGGAGATCAGAAAAAGAGTGCGAACGGGCAGAAGCATTAAATATATGGTTCCAAAAGAGTGTATAGAGTTTATTTGTTTAAAAGGATTATATAAATGAAGACCTTGGAAATTACTCAGAAGCTTAGAAAAGAACTCGAAAAGGAATTAAAGCCCGACAGATACGATCACACATTGGGAGTTGCCTATACAAGCGCATCTCTTGCGATGGTACACGGTGCAAATGTTGATAAAGCACTTATAGCAGGCTTCTTGCACGATTGCGCCAAATGCTTGTCTCACGATGAACAGCTTAGTATATGTGAAAAAAACAATATAGAAGTCACCGATGTAGAAAGAAGAAACCATTCACTTCTTCATGCAAAGGCAGGAATCTATATAGCAAGCACCAAATATGAAGTTCGCGATCCCGAGATATTAAATGCAATAAGATATCACACAACAGGAAGGGAAAATATGTCTCTTCTTGAAAAAATCGTATATATCGCGGATTTCATAGAGCCGAACAGAAAGCCTTTAGATGATATGAATATAATCAGAAAAGAAGCTTTTGAAGACTTAGACAAGTGTCTTGCGCATATATTGCATAATTCGATTATTTATTTAAGGACCATAGGTAAAGAGTGCGATGATACCACCATGAAAGCTTATGAGTTCTATAAGAAATACTATAATTAAGAACGAGGTGAATATGTCAGATATTGAGAACTCAAAGAAAATGGCTTTGATGGCGATGGAAGCATTGGAAGACAGAAAAGGAATTGATGTTCACGCCATTGATATAAGCGAAATTTCTACACTTGCAGATTACTTTATCATTGCAAACGGAACCAACTCCAGTCAGGTTCAGGCAATGGCAGACAGCGTTCAGGATGCTCTCGGAAGAGCCGGATTCCTCACAAAGAACGTTGAGGGCTATGAATCAGCCAATTGGATTCTTCTTGATTTCGGCGATATTATTGTTCATGTTTTTGACAGCGAGAACAGAGTATTTTACGATCTTGAGAGAATATGGCGCGATGGAAAGCCGATAGAGAAAGACAGTCTTAACTGATCATTCTAATTTAACAGCGAAATAAAACGGTCGGACTGATTCTGATATGAATCAATCCGACCGTTATCTATATACTTTTCTTGTTTTATCTGTAAAATCTCATTACACCGAATACTTTTCCAAGAATCTTGCAATCATCAACGATTATAGGATCCATAGTATCGTTTTCAGGCTGAAGTCTGATGCGATTGTTCTCTTTATAAAAAGTCTTAACGGTAGCGGAATCATCAATAAGAGCTACAACCTGGTCGCCGTTCTTGGCAGTATTGCAGACCTCAACAAAGATCTGATCTCCATTATATATTCCGGCGTTGATCATTGAATCGCCTTTTACATTCAGTATAAATGCATCAGAGCCCTTAGGGCACATTGAAGCTGGAATCGGAATGTAAGAATCGATATTTTCTTCCGCAAGGATAGGAGTACCTGCAGCAACCTGGCCTACGACAGGAATACTGACAATTTCCGTCCTTATCATATTGAAACTGTCATCACAGATAGTGATAGCACGCGGCTTGGTGGGGTCGCGCTTTATATATCCCTTTTTCTCCAGATTACCGAGATGTGTGAAAACAGAAGATGTTGATTTAAGATTGACCGCAGCGCAAATATCGCGAACTGACGGAGGAAAGCCTTTTGTTAATGTCTCTTCCTTGATATAATCGAGGATCTTTTCCTGAATTGGTGTAAGTTTGCTTTTGTCCATAATAACCTCCTAATCTAATCCAAGTATATCATAGAGAAATTCAAAACACAAATATTTGTTCGCGAAAATATGTTCTGATTTTTCTTGACAAACGAATGTTTGTTCGATATCATGATAGCAGAACGGTTGTTCGCAAATATTTGTTCGTATTATACTGAGAGGTGAAAATTATGAGCGAAGCAATGAGGATAGCAGCAAGTTTATACAATGATCCGAGATATTTCAGTAAGAGTGAGATCAGAATCAGGAATAATAAGATACGACGTAAGAATATTGTCAGAAGGCAGTTTGTTATGCTTATGGCTGTCGTATCTGCATTGATTTTCATCATAATGTTTAATTTGTCAACTTTTAATTCAGATGCGCAGTCAGATACATATACACCCGAATATAAATATTATAAGTCAATAACCGTCAATTACGGTGACAGCCTTTGGACAATAGCCGGAGACATGTATTCATCCGAGCACTACAATGATATGAATGATTATATTGATGAAGTTTGCAATATTAACAATCTTGCGGATGCATCGGAATTAATTGCCGGAGATTCATTGATAGTTCCGTATTATTCAACAGAATTTAAGTAAAATTTACCAAATTTACAGAAAAATCGTCCATAAAATTCAAGTTTTATCTGCATGTAAGTTTTTTTTGCATTATTTTGTAGCTTTTTCCACTTGAACAAATAGATAAAAAAATGATAACATTTAGTTGTTGTATTTTTTTATAGGGTGGATTTAGTAATTTGAGAAATAGCAGAAAAAGAAGACGTTCTTTAGGGAGAAGAACTTACAGAAAAAGAAACGGTCAAAGACTGTCCGTTAGAGAATATAAATTAAGAAGAAGAAAAGAAATACTTGTACATACAGCTTCACTGGCAGCCGGAGTTGCAATACTCGTAACAGTTTTTGTATTTATCATGAGCAAGGTCCATATAACCTTACCAAAGGACGGACCGTTTGATACTTTCACCGAGCAAGGGGACGATGATGAGGCATCACATGATATTGTTGATACAGAAATAAAAGAAGTCGAGTTAAATCCTTTCTTGGAAAAATCCGAGGATGCACGTGCCTTCTTTAAGGGCTATAAAGTTGATTATATGGAGACTAATGTTGCCCATCTAAACAGCAATAACAAAGATAAAGAAGACTATGTAGACAGTTCGTATGCCGTTCTTCTTGATCTTGATACAGGAAAAGTAATTGCCGGAAGAGGCGCCAAGACAAGAATGTTCCCGGCATCGATGACCAAGATATTAACTATTTTGGTTGCTGCCGAACACATAAAAAGTCTTGATGACGAGTATGAAATAAATGAAGGCATAGTACAATATGTCTTAGAAAACGACTGTAGTAACGTTGGTCTTGAAGCCGGTGACAAACAGACCGTTCGCGATCTTATGTACGGTACGATTCTTAAATCCGGTGCTGATGCAGCGATTGGACTTGCCGAATATGTTGCAGGATCTCAAGAGGCTTTCGTAGAGCTTATGAACCAGAAAGTTGCAGAGCTCGGCCTTTCAAGTTCGGCACATTTCACTAACTGTGTCGGTATTTTTGATGAAGACCTCTATTGTACACCTTTAGATATAGCAATTATTCTTAAGGCTGCTGAAGAGAACAAGCTTTGTAATGAAGTTCTACACACAAAAACGTATACTACTTCGCCTACAAAAGCTGCTCCGAACGGAATAAGCATTAGTAACTTGTTTATCAGAAGAATAGAAGATAAAGATACCTTGGGTACTGTACTTGGTGCAAAGACCGGATATGTACACCAGGCCGGATCATGTGCGGCCAGTTATGAAGTGTCTGCGCAGGGAAAACACTATATTTGTGTTACTGCGAAAGCATATAGTTCATGGAGATGCATATATGATCATGTAGCTATTTACACTACTTTTGTAGACAAAACTCCCGAAGAAATCGCCAACGAAAACAAAGATAATATTGAATCAAGTAATGAAGCATTAAAATAAATAAAACAAAACTGCTTGGGGAAAATTTCTCAAGCAGTTTTTCTTACATAACTTCATACTTTAAAACAAATATATAAATATCATCGCAATCCCTGTAGCAATGAACGTGATTCCTTCATGGCTGTATCAGAGGCTTTTGCATATATATTTGTCGTCTGAATGCTCTTATGGTTCATTTTTTTCTTGAGAAGCAGAATATCATTGTCACTTGCAGCATAAAAGCTCATCGCAAAGCTGGATCTTAATTTGTGCGGAGATATAATCCTTGCTTTTTCCGGCAGGCACACAGAAACATATTTCTTTACAAGAATCTCAACCGCTCGCACTCCCAGTCTGTTGCCGGAAGTAGTAGTGAAAGCTGGAAATTTAAGATTCTTGGAGGTCAATCCAAATTTGGCCTTCTGTGAAGTAAAGTAAATCTCCAGATAATCGCGACATTCATCGGAATAGTAGATTACCTGCGTATCGCCGCCTTTTCTTGTAACAACAACACTGCATTCTTCAAGATTAAAGTCAATAATATCCGTATCAAGCATCTCGGAAACACGAAGGCCGGTATCCAGAAGTAATATGAACATGGCCGAATCTCTGTCAGCATAGATATAATGGACCTTTGCGACAGAATCATGAAGATTCGTCCCGTGCCTTACAGTATCAAGAAGAACGCGTTGTTCGTTGTTTGTTAAATAAATAACATCCTTGTTTGGAATTTTTATTGTCTTCGTAGCTGCAATCGGATTACGGGACATTTTGCCCGTAGCTACAAAGAAGCCATACATACTGGATAATGAAGCACGTTTTCTTTTTACGGTTGATTCCTTGTGATTTCCGGAAAGCGTTGTCAGGAATCTGTTTATATCAAGAATTTCTATGTTGGCCACGTCATCTATTGACAGATCCTTAATGTTTTTATCACAATGCTTTGGAAGGAAACTTACAATAAATTCAAGATAGACCTTTATGTCACGACAATATTCGAGTTTGGTCGCATAATTTTCGACACGCCCGAAGTTGTATATGAAATCAGAAACAAACTCAGGCATTTCACTTAAAAGCTCATTGATTTTATCAGAGTATTGTTTTTTGTTATCAGGCATATTATATTTCCCCCAAAAAAGGACTTTTATTCGCATAAAAATAGATATATAGGCATAGAATACCCATATATCTATTATAACACGTTACATGTTTTTCGTAAAACTAGAATTTTGCGAAAAAGTATATTTACATCCCTATTATGGGAAGATCTTTAGTAAAATCTTTGAATAATCTTATATATGCTTGCAATAACTGTTTGTAAGTTAGCTATCCTTTTCTCTTTTATTGAGAACTACTAACAATACTATGAATGCAATCAATCCGAAGATACAGTCGGGAATTGCATCTTTTATTCCTTGCATTATTGTTGAATCTACTGCAGGAATACCAATTCCTTCCGCCTGACTTACAAAGCATGACCAAATACTGGCTAAGTAATCATAGAGTCCGTGCAAGACCACAACCAGCCAAAAATTGTCTGTAATATAATAAATACATGCAAAAAGGACTCCACCTGCAGTCGCATATACAACCTGAGAAGTAATCCATACTACAAGATTTGGATAGAAAATAAGATTAAGAAAATGAGTAAGTCCAAAAGGAATCGCAGATAAAATAACCGCCAAAATTATTCTCCCCTTGCTTTCGCCCAAGCAATTTCTTAATGTATTAAAGAGTACACCTCTATAGATAGCCTCTTCAAATACACCTACTGACATCATAAGCAGAAACATGAATATTGCATTTGGAAGTCCCTCTTTGAAACCAATATCAGTGGGAATCCTCATAGCTAATAAATTATGTATGCAGCAAGCTACTCCAACCAAGCCTATAACACTAAAAAGTCCCTTAAAAAAACCTTTAATTTTAAATTCCACTCCATATATATTTGCCATAAAAACAACGCTGACAGTACCAATAACATAACGAGCAATCATTCCCGGTAGTGCAAAATTTCCCTCACCTAAAAGCGTCAATCCTACTGTCGATATTAAAAACATAATGATAAAAAGCACCAATCCCGGTGCAAATTTTCTTTTTTCCATTTTTTCTCTCTCTTTCATCAAAAACACTATTAAATATTTCAGCTGCCGTACTATTATAGACATAGTATAAAAAAACAAAGCTTCTGTACACATACCATTGGTATAAAAAACAAGCAAAAAGTCGCCCTAACCGTACAATTAGGACGACTTTTTTAGCTTTTCTTGACCTTATAGAAAAGAAAATTATGGAATATATTTATTCATTTACAGAATTAATGCCAGATAACTTCAAGCGTCGGACCCTGCGTAGGAACTGTAAAATCTTTATTTCCTGAAACTTCCTTAAATTCACGATTAACAGATATATCTCGCATAAATACAGGAATTCCCTCGTTGTTCATAAAAGCATTGATATATTCGCTTATAGATTTTATCTTATGATCAAAGCACATGCCACCCATATCTGGTTGACCGGGATTATGAATATCGGAACCTGCAGACATTCTGAACCCCTTCTGGACGGCATACTGATAACCGAGTGAATTTTGATAATCAAGATTGCAAGCGTTGTATGCCTCGACACCGTCACAAACAGACGGTGTAAGATTTATCTCGCTGAGATACCCTCTTTCCCTGTATGGATGAGCCTGAATCATGATTCCGCCGTAGTCATGAACAGATTTATAAACTTCATATCTGTCTTTTTCAAGAATGTCGGGATTGTCAAGAAGCCACTTTTTATCAACTCCGTAAAGAAGAAATTCGTCTCCGTGAAAATTATATTCTATACCGAACATAACGGTAAGATCCGAGCCGGTTTTCTGAGCCTCTTCCAGAGCGTGCTCATAGCCGCTGCAGTACATCTCTACCCTCTTCTCCCAGGGCAGATCTTTCGGGACACAGCTGTTACCGTTAAAAAAATGGTCTGTAATAATTATTCCGCTGTAACCAAGTTCAGACATGTATTTTATAAACTCGCGGGCCTCTGTTCCGGAACATGCGCTCGCTTCCTTGGTGTGCATGTGAGTTTCATAAATGTACTTCATAATGTTGTCTTTTTGTGCTCCTTTAGTCAGTCGTATATGCTATCAAAAGGCGAAGGGTGTTTTCTGCGCCATCTTTATGACTTCTCTCATACCCGTGAGAAGCATAAACACCGGCACCTATAAGTCCATGCCTAAGATCGTTGCCGGCACGAAGCGAAGCCTCTGCATCACTTCCGTAGAACGGATAAACGTCAACGGCATAATCTATGTCATTATCTTTTGCAATCTCAATAAGAGCTCTTACAATATTGTAGTTGTAAGGCCCGCCACTGTCTTTTGCGCAAATTGAAACCTGTTTTTCGCTACAATCAAGGTTTTCACCGACGCATCCCATATCAACTGATATCACCTCTGTACAGCCTTTTGGAACACTTCCGCATCCTCCGTGGCCAACTTCTTCAAAAACCGTTATATGGGCATATATCGCTCTTTCAGGGGTGATATTATTATCTTTTAGATATTTTGCATAAGCAAATAAAATTCCGACGCTAAGCTTATCATCCAGGAATCTGGATTTGATATATCCGCTCTTTGTCACTCTGAAATTCGGATCAAAACATACTATATCACCGATAGAGATACCAAGCTTCTTTACATCGTCTGCATCTTTTACATCTTCATCAAGAACAACTTCGCAGCTGTCCCAGTCTCTTTTTTGCTCGTTATATTTCCCGTTTACATGAATTGATGCATCATTTAACTGGAAAGTACCTTCGTATTCACCGTTAAACTTGGTTATGACCTTTACGTTTTCAGTCTCGGCATTGTTTGGATTCATGCCGCCAAGATTGGTAAGCTCCAGTCTTCCGTTTGACTTGATCCTTGAGACCATTCCGCCAAGCGTATCTACATGAGCTTCGAGAAGGAGTCCGTTATCTTTATCTTTGCCGCCAAACTCAACAATAATACCGCCTTTAACCGTGTAGTAAGCGTTAAAACCAAGCGCTTCAAACTCTTTTTTTACAAAAGAAGCTGCTTCTTCGGTATAACCTGTGGGAGAATCGATGTTTACGATTTCTTCAGTTTTCTTTACAAGATAATCGACATATTTTTTTTCAAATTTTCTCTTCATATTTACTTCGCTCCTCAACAAAACATTCTACTCTTGGAAAATGCAATATTCCAGCAAAAAAGGATAAAATCTTTATTTAAAAAAATTGAATCCCCCGATAATGCAGAAAAAAGCCTGTATCCATAAGATACAGACCTATTGATAAAATTTATTACAGCAAAGATTTTACAGCATTATCCATTGCAGATTTAACCTTTGTATTCATGTCATCGGAAATCTGCACATGAAGCATATTTATAACCCTGTTATCTATAGAATAGCCCAGTCTTGATGCATGCTCGCTCAGATCGTCGGTATGAGTATTCTCATAGCTTGAACGAAGATTAGCGCTCAAGAGTTTCATTGATGTCATTGACTCATATACTTCGGCAAAATCAGCCCCGAATTTCTTCTTATCTTCTTCGCTCAAAGAAGAGATTGCAGTCTGATTAAGATATTTGTTTGTAATACTGTCAACCGATGCCATAAAATTAAAATCCATAAATGAAATATCTCCCTGGAATTATTCAGATACAAATTATATATCGGAAGACACGAATTTTAGTTAAGTCATTTTACAAAAAAATCAAAATATACCATATTTTGTTTAATAACGTAAAAAGAGCAAAACAGACTTAAAATCTGCCTTGCTCGTGATTTCCCGGCTATCAGCCATTCTTTGCGGCTTCGTAGTCTTCAATATACTGAATTATCAGCTTTACAGTGCCCTCAATTCCAAGAATGCTTGAATTGATGCAAAGATCGTAGCTGTCTGCTCTTCCCCATTTCTTGGAAGAATAATAGTTGTAATAACTCTGGCGCTGTTTATCTTTCTTTATCATCATCTCACGTGCTTTTTCGTTTGATGTGATATCGGAAAATCTCTCACGGATTCTCTTGATCTTACATTCTTCATCACCGTAAATAAAGAGATTAAGAACATTCGGAAGGTCACTCAACGCATAGTCTGCGCATCTTCCGACGATGATACATGGTTCTTCCTTCGCAATCTTCTTGATCGTATCAAACTGTGCAAGGAAAACCTTGTGACTGATCGGCATATCTACAAAGCTTGAAGAATTATATCCAAAAGAATATGTATCCATTACAAGATTATACAAAAAAGAATTTGTAGGCCTCTCATCGTGATTCTGGATCATTTCCTCGCAGAATCCGCTTTCCTTAGCGGCTCTTGATAAAAGTTCCTTGTCATAACATTTTATTCCAAAATGATCGGCCACCATCTCTCCGATTTCTCTTCCGCCCGATCCAAACTGTCTACCGATAGTAATTATCGTATTCATACAGATCACCCCTTTTTATAAAAAAGCTTTACTCTCATTTATATCTTACCTTATTTGAGAATATCAAGCAAATGCTGAAAATATGCAGGTAAAGGGGCATCTGTCTCGATATATTCAGAACTTTTCGGATGAACAAAAGAAAGAGTTTTTGCATGAAGACACTGACCTTCCGTCTTAAATTTGCTCTTTCTTCCGGAAGCATAGACCTCATCTCCCAAAAGAGGATGCCCGATATGCGCCATATGAACCCTAATCTGGTGCGTTCTTCCTGTTTTTAACTTACACTCTATATAAGTCATATTATCCTGCTCAAAACGCTTTAAAACGCGATAATGTGTAAACGCATCTTTTCCGCCTTTTGAAACGACAGCCATTTTCTTTCTGTCAGAAGGACTTCTTCCAATCGGCGCATCAATATCGCCTTCATCTTCTTTGATTATTCCATAGCAGATGGCATGATAAATGCGGTCTATGGAATGCTCCTTAAGTTGAGCCGCTATATCCCTGTGAGAGGCGTCATTTTTGCAGATAATAACAGAACCTGTCGTATCTTTGTCAATCCTGTGCACGATTCCGGGTCTTAAAACGCCATTTATACCCGACAGATTCTTGCAATGAAACATAACGGCATTTACGAGCGTATCGGAATAATGGCCGGGAGCCGGATGCACCACCATGTTTTTGGGCTTATTTACAACAAGCACATCTTCATCCTCATAAATGATATCAAGAGGGATATCCTGCGGTACAATCTCGGGAACTTTAAGCGGCGGAATCTCCATCTTTATCACATCATTCTCAGATACAACATAACTTGCCTTTACATTCTTATCATTGCAAAAAACCTTTTTATCATCGATAAGTTTTTTTATATAAGAACGCGAAAAAGAATCGATAAGTTCACTTATAAGCTTATCGATTCTGTATCCTTCATATTCATCGGTAACTACACATTCAAAGAGATTAGTTTCATCCATTCTCAAAATACCTTATTTGAACTCCTTGAATTTCTTCTGCTGCTTGAAGCTCAAAAATTCAAAATCGTTATCCTTGTAGTAAAAAAGAAGAAGTACCGCAAAGATAAATGTTGCAACCGTAACATAAATATCGGCCACATTAAAAATAGGAAAATTGATGATAACAAAATAAATGAAATCAATAACATAATCATTATGTATTCTGTCGATCATGTTTCCTGCGGCACCGCTTGCAACAAGTGCCAGAACAATATGCAAAATATTATATTTCTTGTCATCGGGCATTCTGAAAAGAACGTAAGCGATAACCACAAGCATAATTGCGGCAATAAGTACGAAAAAAACCTTCTGATTCTGAAGCATTCCAAACGCAGCTCCGCTGTTTTTCAAAAAATTAAGCTCAAGAACCCCGTTGATTATCTTGATCGCGGGCTTATCCTGAAGATGTACAAATGCAAGGTGCTTTGTGAGCTGATCGAAAAATATCAGCAAGACAATAAGTACAAGATCGGAAAGTAAAAAAAGTTTTTTCTTTTTAGATAAATTTGTGTTCATAATAAATCCTCGTAAAACCTCTATTTATTCATTGGCCTTTTTTGACCAATCAATTTCTTCGAGAGCGGCTCTCATCTCATCATCCGTAACCGTAGTATCGATAACGGCTCTGCCTATCTTCTTGATAAGGATAAACTTGATCTTATCAGCATCCGCTTTCTTGTCGGATTTTGCAAGTTTTATAACCTCATCCGCGTCAATACTCTCAAGAGAAATAGGAAGATTAAACGGAACAAGCATATCTCTTACTTCGTAATATTCTTCCATCGAAAGAAGTCCCTTCTTCCAAGAGATAAATGCTGCCGCAACAGAACCGAGCGAAATACACTCTCCGTGCATAAGCTCAAAGTTTTTGTACTTCTCAATTGCATGTCCGAGTGTATGACCAAAGTTAAGAAGTACTCTTTCACCCTTCTCTGTGGGATCCTTCTCAACAACAGCTTTCTTCACAAGACAGCTTCTGTATACCATCTCCAAAAGAGTATCAATATCCCTGTCATCAATCTCATACATATTGTCAATGAGCCAGGTGTAGAATTCGCTGTCCTTAATGATTCCATGCTTCATAACCTCGGCAAAACCTGAAGCAAACTGTCTTTCGTCAAGTGTCTTAAGAGTTGATATATTCATATAAACAAGTTTCGGCATATAAAATGCTCCGACCATGTTCTTATATCCCTTGTAATCAACGCCTGTCTTTCCGCCGATACTGCTGTCCGACTGAGCCAGAAGCGTCGTAGGAATCTGGATAAAAGCAATCCCTCTTAAATAAGTTGCAGCCGTAAAACCTGACATATCGCCTACAACTCCGCCGCCGAGAGCAACGATAAGATCATGCCTGTCAAACCGGTTCAAAATAAGCTGTTCATATATCTTATTTATCTCATCGAGGTTCTTATTTGCCTCTCCTGCGGGTATTACACACTTTATAACAGTTTTTGCAACTTTATTTAGTATATCACATACTTCACTTGAGTAAAGCCCATCCACATTAGAATCTGTGATAAGGCAGATTTTTCTGTTCTCAAAACCGATTTTCTTTACTTCGTCAGCAAGGTCAGAAAAGTCTTTGCTATATACGATGTCATAGCAAGGTTTCTCCTGATAGCATACGTTTAATGTCTTTTCCATAACATTCTCCTCAAAAAAAGACTGTTGACCTTATTATCTGTGTCAACAGCCTCGATCTTTTTAATCTATCTGCTGTGGTCCTTCTGTAATTCCACCACCGAATGTCCCGCTCAAAATACTCTGGAAATCACCTGAAATATCTACAGATGCAGGTGTAATAATAAATATATATCTGGAAATTTTCTGAAGATTACCTGATATTGCAAATGTCGAACCCGAAGTAAAATCAATGATTCGCTGTGCGATATCAACATCAAGGCCTTCCAGATTAAGCACAACAGTCCTGTTAGCCAAAAGTGTTTCCGTTATCTCCCTTGCATCCTCGACAGATGTAGGTTTAATCACGCAAACCTCCATGCCTGCCGCAGATAAAGCCTTCCTTGATCTGGTAGGAACAACTTTGGGAGTTGTCTTCTTCTTTTCCTCGGAAAGATCTATTGCAGGAACATCCTTTCCAATAGGAGTCGTATTGCTAAATATATCGTTTTTGGAACTGCTATCATAGTAGACATCATCAGAATCGTAATATCCGCTTTCATCATCTCCCGTAAGCTGTATTGCTTTTAAAAACTTATCCATTACGCTCATTATCTATATGCTCCTCATAATAATAATCCCAACAAAAATCTACTTTAATATTATCGTAGATTTGTACCGTATGTCAAATCGCTGTTGAGACAAACGGGCTCTTTGCTCGGGTTTTGGTCAAGGATTTGCGGTCGAACCGCCATCTGCCGATTCATCAATTGTCGCTTGAGAATCTTCTGAATTCAGTGAATCACCTGAAGATGCGCTCTCCGCCTCATCCGCCGATCCTTGTGAAGCCGAAGTTTCTTCACTATCCTGTGAATCTTGCGGTTCGTCTTTGGATCTGAGATTTTTATCATATGATTCGGCATCCAGAATAATATAGTCATAAACTCTAAGGCCGTATCTGGTTTTAGACTTAACTATAGAGTATTCCTCGTTATTGTAAAGGACTTCAATCTGCTTGAAGTCGGCATAGCCTTTATTATAATTATATACGCCTTTAAGCGTACCCGTTTTGCCTACTGTAAATGTCGCGTTCGAATCCGGCTTTATAAGCACATCTCCGGCTCTTAGCGAATCCGTATCTATATAGCAGTCGGAATCATCCTCATTATAAATTGATATATTGACCGATTCAACAGTCTTATTTCCCTGCTCATCATATTTATCCCTAAGAACGCTCGTCGTTTCATCATTGTTCTCAGAAATAAAATCCTGCGGAACGGTAAAAAAGCTCTTTTCTACAATTGCGGAATTAGGTATCTTAAGACCGTTATTGCTGTCTGTCATAATCTCCACACTTAAGAATCTGTCCCTGCAGAAAGTGATCATGGAATTGGTAAAAGACAACATGAAAAATTTATCACCGTTTCCGTTGGTAAACGAAGACACCTTTGCCGAGGAAATATCCTGATTCTTGATAAATTTAACATCAACATACTGATGACTTTCAAGTTCCTTGGCCTGCTCTTCATCTTTTACATTTATTATAATGGACCAGTCTTCACTGTCGCAGATCTTATAAACCGGATCACCCTTTTTTACAAGTGAATTATTTATAAGCTGATGCTTTTCATATTTTGACTGATCAAAATTTTCAAGAGTAATACTATCGGGAGTAAGATTTTCATAGCCGTCGGTTGAATAAATTACTATGCCCGGATCCTGTGCACTGACTCTGGCAATGGAATTATTCAGATTAAGAGATTGAATGTCGTTAAGAAGACTACTGTTTGAGAGCTTCTGCACTGTGCCGTCAAGTCCGCTCTTAAAATCATAAACAGTATAAAAATTTTTCTCATCAAAAGATGAAGTGAACGACATGATCTGAGAACGAAGTTCCGACATGCTCTCATCATTCAGCTCCACTTCTTCCGACCCCTGTGATTTTAAATATTCAATAAGTTTTCCCGATTCATCTATAGTATAAACAAGATCTCCGACCGCTGCCCTGGTACCTTCGGATGCAATATAATACACATAGCCTGCGCGGTCAGCAGGAACGATCTTTTCGCTTCTGATAGCGATGGCTTCATAAATATTATTGGTCGAAAGAGATCCGTCCATAACCTGATAAGGAATAACGCGGTCTTTTCCAAGGTAAATGACAACACTGATGATTATATATATTGCCACGGCAACAAAGAAAACCACTCCGATATTTAGATTATTTATGTTTTTGGGATACTTTGTAATTTTTCGGCTATTCTGGCCGGCCATATTATTAACCTTCTTCATACATTGAGCCGCGGTGATCCGCGGCTCAAATATCTCATACTTAAAATTTAAAGTGAAATAACAACCTTTGATTTTACGCTTTCGGGGAGTTCTGACTCATCCATTGAAAGACTGAGAACAAAATCAATATTAAACTTTTCGCCAAGCTTTTCGAGCTTGTCGATAGTTCCGGAAATATCTTTTCCTTCAAGACAGGATATTTTCAAAAAACTGTCAAAATACATTTGCTGGAGATCATGGTCCTGAGAAATAATACCACTGACGAAACCAATGAATTCATCGGAATTTTCTATCATAAACTCCGAGACGACTATCAGACGAATCTTATTGTTAAGTTCATACATGTGCTTGGTACTCTTATCAAGAAAGGCTACGGAACCGAGAACATTTTTTACCTCGGTGTTCACCTTGTCCAATAAGCATTTGGTCTTACCTTTTCCTTTTTTCCCAACAATTAACTGAACCATCGGCATACCCTCCCGCAAGTAAGTATTTTATCGATATATTAATTATAGGATATTAGGTGCTAAAAGACAACATCATTTAACGATTTCATTAAGCATATTAGTCATGTCTGAATACAATGTATCACCGTCTGTATCGCGCATAATTACTGCGATGTACGGATTACCGCTTCCATCTTTCGCAAGCAGGATAAGGCAATGTCCGGCAGCATTTGTGGTACCGGTTTTACCACCGATAACAGTGACTCCGCTCGGTGCTGCCACATCTCCTCTAAGATACCCGTTTGTATTATCAATTGTCCTTGATTGGCCTTCACCGTTTTCATCGGTCCACTTTACATCATAAGAATTCATGCTGATTATCTCTGAAAACTTATCATATTTCATAGCGGCACTGAAGATCAGATACATATCATATGCGGTAACAAGGTGATCTTCAACATTAAGACCGTTTGGATTCTTGAAATTAGACTGAGTCGCACCAAGTTTTAAGGCTTCGGCATTCATCATATCGGCAAAAGCCTCAATGGAGCCCGCAAGATTAGTCGCAATAAGATTTGCCACGTCATTTGCGGAATAAATAAGAAGCGCACAAAGTGCTTCGTTCAGCGTCATCGAGCAGCCTTCCTTAAGTCCGAGTGCCTGAGCTCCGCTCTCATTTGCATATACGGATGAATCCGCAACAAGCACCTTATCGAGCTGATCTCCATAATATTTAAGCGCAATATAAGCAGTCATGACTTTCGTCAGACTGGCGGGTTTAAGTCTTTCATGTACGTTCTTTGCATAAAGTGTTCTTCTTCTGTTAATGTCAAACAGACCGGCACTTACTTTGTCATTGACCTGCATGTCCTGGCTGGAAATATCCTCTACGTCGGCAATACACTTATCTGCCGCAAAAGGCTCACATCTGTTACTTGTTGTTGATTTATCAATCGAATACTTTGCTTCGTACGGAATTGAAGAACATCCGCTCATAAAAACGGATGACAACATCAACACTATAGCAAAAAAAGAACAAGGCTTACTTATACATTTCACGCCACTCAAGATCTCCTCTATCCAAAGATTTAATAAGCAGTTCAGCTGAAGCAAGATTAGTTGCAACCGGGATGTTATGCATATCGCAAAGTGTCATGACATTACTGATGTCAGGCTCATGTGATTTAACGGTAAGCGGATCTCTCAAAAATATAACAAGATCGATCTCGTTATGTTCGATAGCCGCTCCAAGTTGCTGTGCACCACCCAAGTGTCCCGCAAGATACTTGTGAATGCTGAGATTTGTAACTTCTTCTATAAGTCTGCCCGTTGTACCCGTGGCGAAAAGATCGTTTTTACTTAATATACCCCTATAAGCTATACAAAAATTCTGCATAAGCTTCTTTTTTGCATCATGTGCAATAAGCGCAATATTCATTTCTATCTATAACCCTCCCTAGATATACTTGTTGCTTTGCAATCTGACATTAAGGACGATACCCATGCCTGCATACATACTTAAAATTGCAGATGTTCCTGCGCTGATAAACGGAAGCGGAAGTCCCGTATTTGGGAAAAGACCTGTAACAACGGATATATTGATGAATCCCTGAAATCCGACCCAAGCTCCCATTCCTGCAGCAAGAAGTTGTCCTGCTTTGTCTTTTGCCCTAAAGGAGATCATAAAACATCTGACCGAAATTATTAAGATCAGAATGATAACCGCGCATCCCCCAATGAAGCCAAATTCCTCTCCTATTACCGCAAAAACAAAGTCTGACTGAGGTTCTGAAATAAATCCCGCATTAAGTACGGTGACATCATCTGTGTTATATCCTTTTCCGCGGATTCCACCCGAACCGATTGCCATAAGCGAATGTAATGTCTGATAAGCCTTGTCAGTTGTAAAATCTTCGGGATGCAACCATGCAAGTATTCGTTCACCCTGATAAACTTTTAAAACCTTACCAAAAACAATACCCCAGCCGTTTACAGCATCACCGATAACAAATAAAACAAGCGGAACTGCCACGGTTAGCGCAATTGCAACCAGTCTCCAGTCCATTCCGGCAACAAACAACATGCACGCAAAAGTAACAAATATCATGATGCATGTCGAAAGATCGGGCTGCCCTATAATAAGCAAAATAGGAGCCCCCAACAAAGCAAAACAAACAAAGATAAAGCGTATATCTTTAACTTTATCTTTATATTTCATAATAAACTGCGCAAAAAATAAAATCAATATTATTTTGGCCGCTTCACAAGGCTGAAATCTGAAGCCAAGATTCAACCACCTTCTTGCACCGTTAATCGTCGTTCCCATAGGAGTAAAAATGAGTGCCAAAAGGACAAGATTTGCAATGTAAAAGAGCCAATTAAATTTTAGCAAAAAAGTATAGTCCACAAGCGACAAAAATATCATTAGCAAAAAACTTATTATCGATCCGCCGATTACCATTGTCTTCAATGTGGGAAAAGAGGAAGTGACGGCAAGAATACCAAAGATATTTGTTATTAAGATCATTGCCACAAGGAAAAAATCATATTCAGTTATCTTATATTTTTTCAGCATTTCACGCATTTAATTTCTCCAAACTTTAGTCCTCGCGTCCGCCTCCGACAAGAGATTCTCCTCCACCGAGAATTTCATCAAGTGTCTTATATTCAAAATAGTATTCAAGAACCTTTTCAGTGATCTGAGCCGCATAACTTGATGTATATCCGTTTGCAACTCTGGTAGCAACCGCAATTTTAGGCTGCTCGTTCTTATCACTGTACGGTGCATAACAGACAAACAGCGAATGGTTGGGATTCCATCCTTCTTCCGCCGTTCCGGTCTTACCCGCAACAGGGCATCCTTTATTTGAAAGCTCGCTGTAATAAGGCTTATCCATAACTACTTCTCTCATTCCATGATGAATGAAATCCCAGTAAGCCTGCGGCATATTTATCTGATTTCTGACCTTTGCACTGTTATCTTTCATTTTGCCGTAAGAATCAAGCGCAATCTTATCTACCAATGTAAGATCAAAACATTTTCCGCGGTTTGCAACAGTTGTAATATATCTTGCAAGACCAACAGTTGAATAGTTATTTGTATCCTGTCCGATAGCGCCACGGACAGCATCCTCTGAGGCAACTTCTGGTTCCGCTTCGGCAATCTCTATTCCGGATTTATCTGTAAGGCCATATTCTCCCGCATATTTAGCAAGCTTGGCGCAACCAAGATCACTGTCATATTTATTGCCACTTGTTCCCAATCTATAACCGACTTCATAGAAAAAGCAGTTACAAGAATTTCTGATACCACCTACAACATTAAGTGAACCGTGTCCGCCTGCTTTCCAACATTTTGCGGGATGCTGAGGATCCGATTTACTGAAAATTCCGCTACAGCCAATGGTTGAAGTTGTAGTTATAACATTTTCCATTAGTCCCGCGGTAGCGGTTACCATCTTAAATGTAGATCCGGGCGCTGTCTTTTCAAGAGTGGCATGATTGTACATAGGTTTAGCATTTGATTTATCCATCAATAGACTGGTAAGATAATCGGGATCACCTTCACTAAGACGATTGTTGTCATATCCCGGGTATGATACAAGTGCCAGAATATCACCTGTCTGTACATCTGTAATTACCATGGAACCGGTACAAGGATACAAGCCAAGCTGTGCAGGAGTTATATCCAGTTTTTCCAACCTGTTACGTAAAAATACATAAGGCGAAATTCCACCATTATTCCAAACTGTAAGTTCATCAGGATCAATATTGTCTGCTTTTATGATTCCCTGCTCCAAGAGTACATTACATACCTGTCTCGGAGATATGGTATCTGAATAAAGCATATGCTTATATATATAAGTATCAAATACATGATCATTATTAAGTCCGTACTGCTTTGTGGCACCCTTACCTTCTTTTCCCTCGACAATATAATTGACGATCTCACTGTAAGTTTCATCCGAATCGGAATAAAGATTTTCAATATCAAGCTTAGATGCATCAACCCATTCGTTTATTATCGCCCTGTCAATATACTGGGAAAGAGAAACGTTTCCCGCTTTCCATTCCTTATTCATCTTAACGAAATCTTCGTCATCCTTATCAGCTGAAATTACAGGATAGTTTTTATCCTTTAAGATGTTCAGAATATGATCCATATATTCCTGATACTCTTCCGGAAGCTGATTTTTAGGAGTTTTCTTATTCAGAAGTTCATCCTTTATCGCAGCGATCGTTTCTTTTTTCTTGGGAACAAATGCTGCATACAAAGCCTTTTCGTTTTCCTGCGCGTCAGCGTTTTTAAATTTAGAAATATCTATAATATCATTCACAAAAAGATTTATATATGCGTCATATATGGGAAGCCACATCTGATTTGCACTGGGCTTCTCATCAAAAACGGGTCCGCGTTTTGAATCTTTAAGCTTATCAAGGAGAATGGTTGCAAGATTTTTTTCAAGAATCTTGTAGCATCCCTTGGTAAGTTCTTTATCGATGGTAAGATACACGTCATGGCCTGCGACAGGCTCAACACTGTCACTTACTTCAAGAATATGTCCTGTTTTATCTACGTGAATTGTATCTTTTCCTTTTATTCCCTGAAGTTCACTTTCAAGCGACTTTTCAATACCGGATTTTCCGACAATATCATTCAGATCATATTTTTGTTCTTCATCATCGTCAGAACCGTTTTTGGCAAATAAGCCTTTTTTATCCTCTTCTGCTTCGTCGCCTGCACCGTTATTAAATTCATCAAGCTCTGTGACTGATATTTTTCCAGTATATCCAAGAATCGGTGAAAAGCAGAAGAAATCATCATCATACATTCTTACATAGCTGCTTGTAATATCAACACCCTCAAGTTGATCTTTACTCTCCAAAATTGCAGCGGCGGTTTCTTCCGAAACCTTCGAAGCAATAGTGGTAGCAAGATAATTCTGAAAGCCCTGTTTAGCCATTCTATATCTGATAACCAGTATCTTAAATCCCATTTCGGGTGAATAGCCCTTCATGGCCTCAAATGTTTCTCTGCTTATATTTTGAGGATCCGTATAATCTCCGATACTGTAGCTATAGCAAAGATCCTCAACCACCTGTTTGGCTGTCTTTACTTTTTCTTCAGTTTTAAGCTCTTTTACGGAAGTTCTTCCGTAAGCATCTCTGAGAAACTTTAGAATATCCGATTCATTTTCCGACTTAAAAATGTATTTTCCCGAAACGTCCCTCACGATATCAAAATCAAAATCTATTTCATCGTTATTGGCTTCGATAATCTCAATTGTTTTCAAGAGAGTTTCATTGATCTTACGGTTCTTTTCCTTCAGTTTCATATCGGGATATACATCTTCAATTGTTACAGAATCCGCACGCTCATCATGAGCAAGAAGATTTTTGTTTCTGTCATAGATGCATCCGCGAGGCGCAGGAATATACTTATCCTTGATTGTTTCGTTGGTTGCCGTTTCTTTGTAATAATCTCCCATCATTATCTGCAAATAAAATAAACGAGCAAGCAAAACACATGCAAATGCAACAATTACCCCTGCAAGCATTACAGATCTTGAAGTTATGAACTTTATAAATTTCTCTTTAATCTCGTCAAACAAATTTTTTCTCGCTCCTTTGTTCCTTCTCAAGGATCCATTCATGTATCTTCAAGATAACCGGATAATAGAAAATCGCAACAAGCGCAGTATAGACAACTCCGGGTATTATCGTGTTCATCATATAATAACCGATATCAAATCGCTTTCTGAACAAGAGTAGCAAAACATAACAAACAAAATTGTAGATAAAATCAGAAACAGATATTATCGTGATGGGGATTGCAATATTCTGAGAATAAAAGACCTCGTTCAGTTTTCCCACAAGGAACCCGAGATACATATAGATAAGTGCATAAAAACCGAGGTGACCAAAAAATATATCAATCAATAAACCACCAAAAAAACCTGTCATAAGTCCCGTTTTTTCTCCTCGTAAAAAGGCAACAGAGGTCACAAAAACAAGCATAAGATCCGGAGTAACACCTCCGAAATCCAATACTCTGTTAAAAACTGAAGTCTGCACTGCAAACGTCAATATCGTCAATAAAAAATTTACTAATAATCTTCTTATACTCATCTGTTTTTATTTTTGTTTAAAAGGTTTGGGATTCTTGACAACAAGCACTATGTCCAAATGCTCAAAATCAACAGCGGGCGTAATTGTTCCTTTTTTGGTATTGTCGGGTTCATTCTCTATTTCCGAAATATATCCGATCAGAACACCGGGAATATATTTTTCACTGATAGAGGATGTAACCACAGAATCTCCACGCGCAACTTTATCGTCTTTAAATCTTGAAAAAGTAATATTTCCGCTAAGATCATACTCTTTAAGGCTACCGGAAACATTAAGATTTTTCTTCAAGGCTAAAACTGTTCCGGTAACATTATTATCGTCAGAAATGATTGCACGAACCTGAGCCCAATCCGGCCCCAATTTGATAATACGTCCTACAAGACCACCGTCGGCAAGAATATTCATATCAACTTCAAGCCCATCATCTTCTCCCTTGTTGATAATAAAGGAGTCATACCATTTACCGGGCTCTTTAGACACAACCTTTGCAGCAACAGTATCAAAATTATACTGATCATCAAGCTCTTTAAGCTCACGAAATTCTATAAGCTCGTATTTATCCTGCTGCAACTTGCTGTTTTCAATTGTAAGCTCATCTACTTTTGCTTTAAGTCTCTCGTTCTCGTCAAGAAGTCTTGAGATTTCAGACAATCTGTCGGCGGTATTTTTAATCTTGGTTCCGACAGTCGTGATACCTCTTTGAAGCGGCATCATAAAGACACTCGCAAAAGCATTTATGGGTCCTTCAAGCGGACCTGCATTGATCTTGTCTGCGTTAAAAGTTATCAACATAAGAACAATACATAATGCAGTTAAAATAGAGAGAAGATATTTACTGGGGACAGTAAACTCTTCTCCGTTTCTCCTAATAACAGGGCTCATTATTTATCCTCTTCGATTCCATAAGCAAGAACCTTGTACTGGTCATCTTTAATAATCTTAGAAAGACCAAGGGCAACAGAACCAATCGGGTTCTCGGCAAGATTAACATTAAGGCCTACACCGTTTGAAAGTCTCTGTGCAAGGTGGCAGATCTGAGAAGCACCACCTGTAAGGTAAAGTCCGTGTTTGAAGATATCTGCTGCAAGCTCCGGAGGAGTTCTCTCAAGTGTAGCTTTAATATTATCAAGGATTGCGTCAAAGCTTTCGATAAGAGCCTGATTGAGAAGATCTGTAGGGATCATTCTCTCTACGGGAAGACCTGTTACGATGTCTCTTCCGTAAACAACCGCATCCTTACCCTCTTTTTCAAGGTCCTTAAGTGACATTTTTACAGTTTCCGATGTTTTTTCACCGATAAGAAGACCGAATTCCTTACGAATAACGGTTCTGATAGCCTCGTCAAACTTCTTTCCGCCGACTTTGATAAGTTTGCTGACAACGATTCCTCTGAGTGAAAGGATTGAGATCTCAGTTGTATCATATCCAACGTCAACAACAAGTACACCCTGTGAATTCATAACGTCAACATTCATTCCGAGTCCGTCAGCCAGAGGCTTCTTAACCATCATGATCTTCTTGGCTTTAATTCCGGCATCATTTATAAGATCGTGGAAAGCACGTCTCTCTACTTCCGTAACATCCTTGGGAACTGCAATATAAACTTCGCAAGGCTTAACGGAACCCTTCATCTGATCTGTCAAAAACAGCTTTACAAGAGCTTCCATGTGTTCGATATCAGCAATAACACCACTGCTAAGAGGATATGTTATCTGAATCTTATCGGGAGCTTTCTCGTACATCTCGTATGCAGAATTACCATAAGCAAAAACTCTTGTCTTGTTTTCGATGGCAATCATGTTCTTCTCAACGAAAAGTCCATCCTCATCTCTGTTATAAATCTTAATGTTGCTGGTTCCAAGATCGATTCCAAATATGTTACTCAAAACGTCCTCCTTATTGCCATAACAGCCCTTTTTCTTCAAAGCTGTAATATGAGCGATCTCCTATAATAATATGATCCCTTAAAATGATATCAAGCATTGCCCCTGATTCCCTGATCTTATTGGTAATAAGAACATCCGATTTACTCGGAGACGGATCTCCGCCCGGATGATTGTGCACCAATATCAGATTTGAAGCTCCCGTTCTAAGAGCGTGAATAAAAACATCTCTCGGTGATAATGAGGCTGAATTGACAGTCCCCATGGACAAAAGAACTTCTTGGACAAGCTTTAATCTGTTGTTAAGACAAAGCAAAAAGACCCTCTCGGATTCTTCATGCCTTAGCTTTTCCATAAAATAATTTGCAACCATAGACGGATCGTTGCATAAAAGGCCGATATCCGCTTTCTGGCAAGACATTCTCTTTGCAAGCTCAGCAATACATTTAAGTTTGACCGCCTTGACTTCTCCTATGCCATGAACTTTCATAAGTTCTTCAACAGAAACACAGAAAAGACTGTTAAGTCCTTTCTCCTTTCCTCTACCCATTGCCATAACTTTCTTTGCTATATCAACCGGAGATGCACTGCTGCTTCCTGTTCGAATTATAATTGCAAGAAGTTCGGCATCGGTCAGACTTTCCGGACCTGACTTTAAAAAGCGCTCATAGGGAAGCTGGTCCTCATATGTTCTGTGCTCTTTAAAAGAGATATCTGATTGCTTCATGTGATTCCTCCTGATACAAGCTTTCCGGGCGATCAGAATGAATCAAAATCATACAGCTATTAGTTTAGCACAAGATAAGGCCTGCATCTACAAGATTTTGCAAAGTCTTTAGTATGCCAATCTTGGCGTGCGGCCATGTAAGGCCTCCCTGGAAGAATACAGAGTAAGGTTCCTTGATGGGACCGTCAGCCGAAAGCTCTATTGAAGAGCCCGAAACAAAGGCACCTGCAGCCATTATTACCTGTGAATCATATCCCGGCATATCCCATGGCTCAGGAGTTACAAATGAATCAACGGGAGCCGCAGCCTGAACACCTTTACAAAATTCTATAACACCCTCAGGCTTTCCGAATGTGACAGCCTGTATGATGTCATGTCTTTCTTCCTTGCTGTCCGGACAAACGGAAAATCCGAATTTTTCATAAATATTGGCAGCAAATATTGCACCTTTAAGCGCACTTGCAGTTACTGTAGGTGCAAGGAAAAGTCCCTGATAGAAAGAAGGAAGTATTCCGAGTGAAGCGCCAACTTCTTTTCCAAGTCCGGGGGAAGTGAGCCTGAATGCCGCATTCTCGACGCATTCTTTTTTGCCCGCAATATAACCACCGATCGGAGCAAGTCCGCCTCCGGGATTCTTTATGAGAGATCCGACAACCATATCGGCGCCTACATCTGTAGGTTCGATTCTCTCGACGAATTCTCCGTAGCAGTTATCTACCATGCATATAACATCACTCTTTATGCCCTTAATAAATGCAATAAGCTCTCCTATTCTCGATACGGAAAGAGTCGGTCTTGTCTGATATCCCTTTGACCTCTGTATGGTAACAAGTTTTATGTTCTCGTTCTCTTCAAGAACCTTTTTGATATTGTCATAATCAAAACTTCCGTCAGAAAGAAGATCCACCTGTGAATATGTGATTCCATACTCTGCAAGAGAGCCCTTTGATTCTCTTATTCCGATAACTTCTTCAAGTGTATCGTAAGGCTTTCCTACAGGAGAAAAAAGCATGTCACCGGGTCTTAAATTACTCATAAGAGCAAGTGCAAGCGCATGAGTTCCGCATGTTATCTGCGGACGAACAAGCGCATCCTCGGTGTGAAACACTGATGCATAAACAGCTTCCAGCTTTTCCCTTCCGATATCGTTGTATCCGTAGCCCGTTGTTCCCATAAGACATGCTTCACTTACCTTATTGTCCTGCATAGCTTTAAGAACCTTGAGCTGATTATACTCAGCAGTCTCGTCAATCTTCTTAAATCTCTCGGAAAGCTCCTCGATTATTATCTCTCCGAATCTGTGCACCTTCTCGGAGATACCGAACTCATCATATAACTTGTCTATTGTCTGATTTAATTCACTCATTTTCATATATCCTTAGTATTTCTTCCAAAACGAGATTATCGTCTCTGTTAAATGCCGATTTGTCTATCCAGCTAACTTCCTTTTCTCTTCGAAACCATGTGAGCTGCCTCTTCGCAAAATGCCTTGTGTTTCTCTTTATCAGATATATCGCTCTTTCAAGGTCGTATTCGCCGTCAAGATAGCCGAATATCTCTCTGTATCCAAGGCTTTGCATTGAAGTTGCGGTCTTTGGAATATCCATTTTTCGAAGTTCTTTAACTTCATCGACAAGACCTTCTTCTATCATGGCATCAACTCTTTTATCAATTCTTGAATAAAGAACTTCCCTGTCATCCGTAAGCACAAAGTAGTAAAAATCATAAGGCGAAACTTTTTCGCTCTGCTCCTTGTTGTGCTCGGATATCTTCCTGCCGGTCTTTTTATAATATTCAAGAGCACGTATAACCCTCTTTGAATTATTTTCATGTATCAAAAGAGCTGACTCGGGATCGACACTTTTTAGTTCCTCATAAATACCGGAAGTGCCTTCTTTTCTGACTCTTTCTTCAAGTTCATGTCTTATGGTATTATCTTCATCCGTCTCGGTAAAATCAATATCATAAAGAACCGCCTGAATATAAAATCCTGTTCCGCCGACAAGTATCGGCACTTTCCCTCTTGATGAAATATCCGTAATGGCATCTTTCACAAGTTTCTGAAACATAAAGACGTTAAAGTCCTCTTTCGGGTCAAGAAAGTCGATCAGATGATGAGGGATACCACCCATTTTTTCTTTGGAAATCTTGTCCGTGCCGATATTCATATATTTATAGACCTGCATAGAATCAGCGGAGATTATCTCTCCGCCTATCTTTCCGGCAAGCTCTATTGATAATTTGGATTTTCCCACCGCAGTGGGCCCCGTTAAAACAATCAGCTTTTGTTTATTCATTCCACAACTCGTTTAAACTTTTTATCAATTTCATACTTTGTCATCGATATGATCGTAGGTCTTCCGTGAGGGCAATTATAAGGATTATCAAGAGTAAGAAGTTCGTCCAAAAGAGCTTCCATCTCTTCCTTGGTCATCTTGGTATTTCCCTTAACAGAAGCCTTACAGGCCATGCTCGCGATCTTATAATTTATCACATCCGGTGTCCTGTCAAGATTTGTCTCGTGCGACAGTTCATCAAGGATTTTGATAAAGAGATCCTTCTCATCATCACATCCAAAAAGATCCACCGGAATAGCTCTCATCGCATATTCATGTCCGCCAAAGTTCTCGATGTTAAAGCCTATCTTTTCAAAATACTGCCTGTAGCGAAGGAAAAGTTCCTCCTCAGCAGAAGCCAAAGTTACGATAACAGGCGGATTTACCATCTGTGAAAGCATTTCGCCTGATTTGTATCTCTTTATCATGCGCTCGTAGTTTACTTTCTCATGCGCAGCATGCTGATCCACAAGAAGCATCTTATCTTTGTAACCGATGATCCAGTATGTTCCGAATATCTGACCAAGAATCTCATACTCTTTGACATTCTCTTTGCTCAGAACTTTCTCTTCAAAGAGATCCAGCTGTACGGGCTTTTCAACTATAATAGCTTCCGAAGGCTTAATTATAGGTGAAGGATGTTCTGTTTTTTCAGCCTGTTTTCCCTCAAGATCGCCAAAAATCCTTGTCCAAACGGCAGATTTGTTGTTATCACTTATTTTAACCTTTTCGCCGCTTGCATCTTTTGAGTAGATAGGAGTTTCTTCTTTTACAAGATTCTCCTCGAATCTCTGCTTTTCAAACGGTTCCGGAGCGGTTTTCTTTTTCGTAGCCTCATTCTCTTTTACGGCAGGAGCGGCTTTTTTAACTTTATCTTCCGCTTCATCATCGAAGAATACATCAACGCTCTTTGGCTCGGGAGCAATTTCATTGTCGGCCTTAATTATATTCACGGGCTCGACTGCATTAGTCTCCGGCTTTTTCTTCTTGTTATCGTCAAGAACCGCATCGGGAATCATCTCACGATTTCTGAGCGTATTCTCAACATTTGAACGGATAAGCTCATAAAGCGCAGTCTGATTGTCGAATCTGACTTCAAGTTTTGCGGGATGCACATTTACATCTACCATCGCGGGATCCATTCTTATGTGAAGAACGGCAAACGGGAACTTGTGCATCATAAGATACTGCTTGTATCCCTCTTCCAGCGCCTTGGAAATAATCTTATCTTTTACATATCTTCCGTTTACAAAAAAGATCTCAAAATTCCTGTTTGACCTGTTTATGGAAGGCTCACCAAGATACCCCTCAATAGTCACGCCTTTTTCCGTGATATTAATGGGAACGAGGTTAAGTGAAACATCTCTTCCGTAAATCCTGTAGATGATCTCTTTAAGATCTCCGTTTCCGGAAGTATTGAATTTATCATCCCTGTTGTTTATGTAGTGGAATGATATTGTAGGATTATCAAGAGCAAGATGCTCCATGACATCACCTATATAACTTGCCTCAGTCTGAGGAGTCTTAAGAAACTTTTTTCTCGCAGGAGTATTGAAAAAGAGATTTCTTACGATAAGAGAAGTTCCGTCAGGAGCTCCAATCTCTTCAAAGCATACTTCCTCACCGCCGCTTATACTGTATCTGATTCCGACAAGATCGTCTCTTGTCTTTGTGATCAGATCAACCTGGGCAACGGAAGAAATACTTGATAAAGCCTCTCCTCTGAATCCAAGCGAATGAATCGTAAAAAGATCCTCGATAGACTTAAGCTTACTTGTAGCATGTCTTTTAAACGCTTTCCTTATCTCGGTCTTTTCAATTCCGGAACCGTTATCGGTGACACGTATCATATCTATACCGCCACCTTTTATCTCAACAGTGATTGCGGTAGCACCTGAATCGATCGCGTTTTCAACAAGTTCTTTTACGACACTCGCAGGTCTCTCAACAACTTCTCCTGCAGCAATCTGGTCTATGGTATTTTTGTCGAGTTCGTTAATGAATGCCATTTAGTTTTTCCACCTGTTTTTCAAATCACTCTGAAGCTTGTACAAAGTATTCAGAGCGTCCATGGGCGTAAGAGTTGTAATATCGATTTCCTGCAATCTCTTAAGCACATCTTCATCGGTTACAGTATCAAACAGTGACATCTGATCCATATCAACGTCGTCATAATGCTTAACTTTGACCTTTTTATCACTCTTATTGTCCTTTGCAATACTCTGGACTTTATCGGTAATATCATTGTCGGTAAGTTCAGCAACAATCTCCTTGGCCCTGTCGATGACCATATCGGGAACGCCCGCAAGCTTAGCAACCTGAATACCATAGCTCTTGTCGGCGCCTCCCTTTACGATTTTCCTTAGAAAAACAATATCATCACCGTTTTCTTTAACGGCAATACAGTAGTTATTTACATTGTCCATCTTGCCCTCAAGCTCTGTAAGCTCGTGATAATGCGTAGCAAACAAAGTCTTGGCGCCAAGTATCTTTCTGTTACTGATATGCTCCGTAACAGCCCAGGCAATGGCAAGGCCGTCATATGTCGATGTTCCTCTTCCTATCTCATCCAGTATCAAAAGAGAATTTGAAGTCGCATTACGTAATATATTAGCAACTTCGTTCATTTCAACCATGAATGTAGACTGACCGCTGCCAAGGTCATCGGAAGCACCGACTCTTGTAAATATCCTGTCAACGACACATATATCAGCTTTCTCTGCAGGTACAAAACTTCCTATCTGCATCATCAGTGAAATAAGTGCCGTCTGTCTCATATATGTCGATTTACCCGCCATATTGGGACCTGTGATAATTGAGATGCAGTGCTTTTTGTTATCCAGAAATGTATCGTTTGAGATAAACATATCGGAAGAATCAAGCATAAGCTCAACAACCGGATGTCTTCCGTTCTTTATGTTAAATACGCCCTTTTCGTTTATTGAGGGTTTAACATAATGATTCTTTTCGGCAACATACGCAAGCGAAGCATATACATCAAGAAGCGCAAGTGCTTTAGCCGTGCCCTGTATTCTGTCTATCTCAAGAGCGATGGAATCTCTTATCTTGCAGAACATCTCATACTCAAGATTATTGAGCTTATCCTGAGCGTTTAATATTGTATCTTCAAGCTCTTTCAACTTGGGAGTTGTATATCTCTCGCAGTTTGTAAGAGTCTGTTTTCTGATGAAATAATCGGGGACTTTGTCTTTGAATGAATTGGTAACCTCAAAGGAATAACCAAACACATTGCTGTATTTGATCTTAAGATTTTTTATCCCCGTCTTTTCCTTTTCTTCATCCTCAAGCTGTGCAAGCCAACTTTTTCCGTTGGTTCCGGCTTCTCTGAATGTATCGATATCTTTGTCGAAACCATCCTTTATGATTCCGCTTTCTTTTATCGTAAGCGGAGGCTCCTCAACGATAGCCATATCGATAAGGTCATAAATATCTCTCAAAGGATCGAGTCTCTCCTCAAGTGAAGAAAGCTCCGGATCATCCTTAACATCAATAAGAGATGTCTTTATCGCCGGAATCATCCTGATTGAATTCCTGAAAGCAAGAAGATCTCTTGGATTTGCAGTCTTAAACACGATCTTTGACATAAGTCTTTCAAGATCGTATACGGGATTAAGATACTCACGTATTTCTTCCCTTGTGACCACATTCTTTACAAGCTTTTCGACCGCACCCTGTCTTAAAAGAATATCATCTTTCTCGATCAGAGGTTGTTCTATAAAGCTTCGAAGCGTTCTCGCACCCATAGCTGTTTTGGTCTTATCAAGAACCCACAGGAGCGTTCCTCTCTTCTGCTTATCCCTCATCGTCTCAACAAGTTCAAGATTTCGCCTTGTAGATGAATCAAGAAGCATGAACTTACTTGTAAGATAAGGGTAAATATGAGTGATATTCGCTATCTCTGTCTTCTGCATATCGATGAGATACTGCAAAAGAGCTCCGGCAGCCACTATTCCGTTTCCGAAATCATCAAGTCCGAGACCTATTAGCGACTTGACTTTAAAGTGCGTTATCAGTGTCTTTTTACAATTTTCCTCATCGTAATATCTTGCATCAAGAGGATTTATATATACTCCGAGTCTGTTCTTAAGATCATCGGTTGAAACACCTGAAAAAGTAAAAGCCTCATTGCAGATAAGCTCAGAAGGCATGTACTTTCCAATCTCGTCGCAAGCTTCCTTGATGCTTGAAACTTCCGTGAGATAATAATCACCCGTAGTAACATCCGCAACAGAGATTCCAATGCATTCCGAATCATAAAACACGCACATGAGGTAGTTGTTTTTGGTTTCCTCAAGAGCCTGCATATTGAGATTCGTTCCGGGTGTAACTATCCTTGTCACATCTCTTTTTACGATGCCTTTTGCCTGCTTTGGATCCTCGGTCTGTTCACATATTGCAACCTTGTATCCCTTTGAAACAAGTCTTGTAAGATAAGTATCAACCGCATGAAAAGGAACTCCGCACATAGGCGCTCTCTCTTCAAGTCCGCACGCCTTCCCCGTAAGGGTAAGTTCAAGCTCTTTTGAAACAGTCTTCGCATCGTCAAAAAACAGTTCGTAAAAATCCCCCAGTCTGTAAAACAAAACGCAGTCTTTGTACTCATTCTTTGTCTGAAGATAATGCTGCATCATGGGTGATACTTTTTCTATGTCTACATTCTCATACGTCGTGGTACTCTCCACGTATAATTCCTCCGTTATTATGCTTTCTCCCCAAAGAAATAAAAGCCGTGACAATCAGTAATCTTTACTTTGACCATTTGACCGATAAGTTCCTCGCTACCGGGGAAATGTACAAGTGTATTGTTTGACATTCTTCCCGTCATAAGAGAATCATCATGATCGTTTACGCTTTCAACAAGCACTTCCTGAACCTGTCCCTTGTATTTAAGAGACTGCTCTTTCGCCGTATCCTGAACGACTTTAAGAAGCCTGTCGAAATTTTCTTTAACAACGTCTTCCGGTACCTGATCTTCAAAAGTTGCGGCAGGTGTTCCGGACCTCTTTGAATAGATAAAGGTAAATGCGTTGTCAAAGGCTGATTTCTTCACAACATCGATAGTATCATCAACGTCCTCTTTGGTCTCACCGGGGAAACCTACGATAATATCCGTTGTGATCGCAACATCGGGAAGTTTAGCCCTTATCTTATTTACAAGATTAAGGAAATCTTCCTTGGTATATTTTCTGTTCATTCTCCTCAAAATCTCGGTATTTCCCGACTGAAGAGGAAGATGAATATGTCTTGCTATTTTTTTATTATTTGCAATAACATCTATAAGCTCATCTGAAAAGTCCTTAGGATGAGGAGTCATAAACCTTACTCTCTCTATACCTTCAACCTTAGTGACTTCGTCAATCAGCTCCGCAAAAGAAATCTTATCCGGATTTCCGTCCTCAAAATCATTTCCGTATGAGTTGACGTTCTGTCCCAGAAGCATGATCTCTTTAACGCCGTCTTTTGCAAGCTTTTCGCACTCTCTGATTATGTCCTTGGGGCTTCTGCTTCTCTCTCGTCCTCTGACGTAAGGAACAATACAATAAGTGCAGAAATTATTGCAGCCAAACATAATATTTACGCCCGACTTAAATGAATACTTACGAAGAACCGGAAGATCCTCGACAATCTTGTCAGTCTCTTTCCAGATATCGATTATCATCTTGTCAGAGTTAAGTGATTGGTACAAAAGCTCCGCAAATTTATAAATGTTATGTGTTCCGAAAATAAGATCGACGAATCTGTAGCTCTTTTTAATCTTATCAACGGCTGTTTTCTCCTGCATCATGCATCCGCAGATCGCAATCTTCATATAAGGATTGCTCTTCTTAAAATTACTGCACTGACCGAGTCTTCCAAGAACTCTCTGGTCGGCGTTATCGCGAACGGTACATGTGTTATAGATTACAAAATCGGCATCTTCCGATTCTGTTTCTTCATATCCGACAAGCTTAAGTGTCGCAAGAAGTTTCTCGGAATCCCTCGCGTTCATCTGACATCCGAAAGTAACAACACATGCCTTAAGCTTTCTTCCAAGCTCTTTTTCCATAAAAGAAACCTGAGCTTTGGCTTTTTCAATATATTCAAGCTGTCTGACGCTCTCCTCATCGGCAACGTCCTGCCTGTTGGCGTTTAATATACTGATATTATTTGCTTTTTCACTAGCCATTAAAAATCTTCTCCGTATACTTTTACAATTCCCAAAAGGATATCTACAACCTTGCGCATCTCCTGTATAGAAGCATACTCATACTTGCCATGATAGTTGTAGCCACCCGTACAAAGGTTCGGGCAGGGAAGTCCCTTATATGAAAGCGAAGCACCGTCTGTACCGCCTCTTATAGGTGAGTCGATCGGTGTGATCGCAAGTCCGATCATTACCTTCTTAGCATTTTCGACAAGATGCATGTGCGGACGGATCTTCTCGAGCATATTGAAGTACTGGTCTCTTATATTAACTTCAACCGTTCCAATACCGTACTTCTTGTTAAGATACTCCGCAGCATCGTAAAAGAGCTTTTTCTTGCTGTTAAAAAGCTTCTCATTGTGATCTCTTATGATATATGTTGCCTCTGCACTCTCTGTTCCGCCGTTTACGTTTGTAAGGTGGAAAAATCCCTCTCTTTTCTCCGTATACATGGGATTCTGGAATACAGGAAGCATTGAATGGAACTCATAGCAGATAAGAGCCGCATTTATCATCTTATTCTTGGCATCACCCGGATGAACGCTTCTTCCGTGAACCTTTATAGTTCCTTCCGCAGCATTAAAGTTCTCGTATTCGAGCTCTCCGAGCTTTCCGCCGTCAACGGTATATGCAAAGTCTGCACCAAATCTCTTCAGATCAAAATGAGCTGTTCCCTCGCCGATCTCTTCATCGGGAGTAAACGCGATCCTAATATCACCGTGCTTAATTTCGGGATTGGACAAAAGAGTTTCCGCCATTGTCATAATTTCCGAAACACCGGCCTTATCATCTGCTCCGAGAAGTGTCGTTCCGTCTGTAACGATAAGATCTTCACCGACATGATTTAAAAGCTCGGGGAAATCCTTTGGTGAAAGAACAACCTTCCCGTCCTTTGAAAGGCATATGTCCGTACCCTCGTAATTATCTATTATTCTGGGCTTTACATCTTTTCCGCTAACTTCATCGGAAGTATCCATGTGAGCAACAAAGCCCATCTTGTATCTCTTTTTTCCATCATCGATATTCGAAGGAATAGACGCATAAACATAGCAATGATCTTCATCATAATATACGTCGGAAGCTCCTATCTCGAAAAGTTCATCTCTTAAGATTTTCGCAAGGTCATGCTGCTTCATGGTAGAAGGAGACGTACCCGAATCAGAATCTGACTGGGTATCAACCTTTACATATCTTAAAAATTTTTCAATAACGTCCGGTTTGTTCATTTCTTTTTACTACTTTTCCTTTTATTATCTTTTCTATCTTTAAAGCTCTTATATATTCTGACAGAACGCTCTGTAAGCGTCACTTTGTCATTATCCAAGGCTTTTTTATCTGACTCATTTTTATTTTTTACGACATAATTGTTATCGGAATCAGTGTTCACTTCCGCACATGCGGTATCTGATATAAGCTTCCACGAATTTCCGTCCGGAAGTTTCGGAAGAGCTATTTCCGATTTATTCCAGCACATATTGTAACACACATATACAAATGGCTTATCTTCCGCTTTTTTATCATAAAGCCCGCAATAAAGAAGTCCCAAAACATGACTCTGCGCCGTAAAATCAGGTCTCCATGCATCTCTCCCGTGACAAGAAAAATCAGGATAACCGCATGAAATATAATCCATCAGCTTAAACGGAGCCGGCTCTCTGAACATAATATGCTCTCTTCTCATATTTACGAGAAATTTGACATATTCAAGAAGATCCTCGTTCTTATCAAGCGCCTTCCAGTCAACCCATCCGATATCATTGTCCTGACAATACGGATTGTTGTTGCCGCCCTGAGAGTTACCAAACTCATCTCCGCTGAATATCATGGGAGTTCCCTGTGCCAAAAAGAGCATGGATAAAATATTCTTTATCTGCCTGTTTCTAAGATCAAGAATGCCTTTTTTTCTGGTTCTTCCCTCGATTCCGCAGTTCCAGCTGTAGTTCTCGTCTGTACCGTCTTTATTATTTTCGCCGTTTTCTTCATTTCTTTTGTGTTCAAAAGAAACAAGATCGGCGAGCCTGAATCCTTCGTAGTTGCAAATATAATTGATCACACCGTGGTCGCATCCGTTGGCGATCATTACCTTAAGGAAATCTCCCGCGGTATTGTCATCACTTTTTAAGAATTTTCTCGAAGAATTCAAAAATGTATTGTTATATTCGGCAAGAAAACGCTTTTTAACAGGCTTTCCGCCGTATATATCACCATAGTCAAACCACTCATGCCAGATCTTTACATCGGCAAAAAGCGGATCTTTTGTGATGTTCCGCATAGGAAGACGGGCTCCTTTGACATGGAAGCCATCCACTCTGTACGTACATCTCCAGTACCTGAGCGCATCGATTATTATACTCTCGCTCTCATCCTCTTCAAAATAAAACTGAAGGACTACTTCAATGCCGTTCTCATGCATAGTCTTGATAAAGTTCTTCACTTCATCCTCGGCATTTGCGGGATCCACACAATAAGAAGTCCTGGGAGCAAAGTAATAACCTTTTTTGTATCCCCAGAAATTAACCTTATGATCAAGGCTTCCCTTGTTTGTAATACTTCCGTTTCTGGAAAAAATAACATCGCTTCCCTTAAGTGCTTTCGAACCCTTAATGGCACTGCGAACTTTGCCTCTCTTCTCGGAATCCTGAAGTTCATTCATCTCGTATATAGGCATAAGCTCAATGCAAGTCACGCCAAGAGATTTAAGATAATCAAGCTTTGCGATTATTCCCGAAAACGTACCTCTGATATCAGCCGGAAGCCCACTCGAAGAACTCTTCGTAAAGCCTCTTACATGCATCAGATAAACGAAGCTGTCCTCATACGGGGTCTGCGGAGAAGAACTACCTTCCCAGTCAAAGCAAGTAGATGAATCGGATCTGAGTGATTTATTGTCAAGTTTGGCTCTGATAGCGGAATCTTCGACTTCCTCGCCAAATTTATCAAGTCCTATGACAAGCTTTGCATACGGATCGCAAAAATAATCCTCATCTTCAAAAAGATTGTACTGCGTAAATCCGTCCACATCCTTTATTCCGGAAATTCTCGCAGAATAAATATTCCCGCGCTTACATTCCGTAGGGAGCTCAATGACAAAACCGTCGTCCTCGCCTTTTTCGCCTCGGTAAAGCGTGATACCACGCTTAGAACCACCGTCAAATACAGCTCTGACAACCAGGCTCTTATCATAGTCAATATAGCAGCCCAATGGATAAGGCTTTTCATCAGTAATCTTGTACGCTGAAGTCATAATCTCTCCGAAATTTGTGCTCAAAGTTACTGTTTATTGTATCAAACAACATAAGCCCTAATATTTTAACACATAATGTCTTTATGTGCACGAAGTATGCTATAATCATGATAACCATTGAAAAAGATTTTCAGGAGGATTTTTATGGAATTTTCCAAAGTAGCAACAGAAATGAATACCAGAATTGAAAATGACGAGCAGATGACCGTTGACATCGAACTTGATGACAACAAAGTTGTTACCTGTGCGATCATCATAGTTCTTACAGTTAATTCAAAAGATTACATTGTTCTTCTTCCGCTTGATAAAAACGGTCAGAACAACGACGGAAACGTATGGTTCTACGAATTCATCTACAAAGGTGAGGATGAAGAGCCTGAACTTGGCTATATCGAAGACGACGCCGAGTACGATGCCGTTGCCGAGGCTTTCAACCTCTATCTCGACGATGTTGAATTTGATGAAATTGTTGAGATTCCCGAGGAAGATGCTGAAGATCTGTAAGAGAATCGGTATCAGAATTGATATGAATGTTAACCCTTTTAAAGGCAGCAGATTTTTACATAATCTGCTGTTTTTTATACCCCAAATATCCTTATTCTTGAAGCAACTTGGCTATAACATCACGTTCTTTTTTATCCGAAACTCCCATATTGTCCAATGTTTCCTCTAATGTCCATTTCATATTCTTCATAAGATTAAGAGTTGTCATTGCCTTATCTTCGATTTTACACTCTTCTGCATATTTCTTCACTGCTTCACACATAATAATACGACCTTTCCTTGTTTCCTTGAAATGATGAACGCTATCAGCCAATTCTTTATAATGCATCTCATTAGAGTTGCTCGAATTAAAATCTTGCATCAATTTCCCGATATCATCATTTCCTCTGTACTTTCCGTTGACATATATAATATGCGAGCCATCATTTAATGGTTCTCCTGTTTCCAAAACAGTTCTATCGGCTCTGTATACAGGCAATCCTTTTCTGAATTTATCATGCTTATAAATAAATATCACATAAGAATCTTTAATTTTATTAAATGCATCTTTTTCCCGAAGCATCCTAGAATCCATCATAGCACTGTGAAATCGGGCCCGTCTGACATGTGCTCCTTCAGAATTTCCTTGTACTTCAATGTCAATCTCTTCCCCATCAATATCAATTGCATGAATATCAAGAGTAATGTCTCTTCCACCGACAAGTGGATTCTTATATTCTTCTTGTCCTTCAACGCTTTTTACTATAATATCACGTTTTAATATAATCCTTAGTACAAGCTCTGTTGCAGGTATATTCTTATCAAACACCAATGACATCATGTCATCATCAAAAAGTGTAAGATTATCGATAATCCTACTTACTTCATAACTGTTTTGCCGCTTATTTAAATGATTTCCGTCATCTATTTTTTCATTTTTTATCATTTATATTCTCCTTAAATAATATCACTTTTTAGGTTCCTTTTCCCAGAGTTTTCTAATTGGTCGAAGGAACCTCGAAGGAAGCATGGCATTTTCTTTTGTGCCACATACATAAGACATTATCAAAGCCTCTTTAGCTCTGGTCATTCCCACATAGAGCATGCGTCGTTCTTCCTCTTTCCCTGATTCGGATACGGCGCTTCGCGATGGGATTATTCCTTCGTTAAGATCAGGAATCCAAACACATTTATACTCAAGACCTTTTGAGCTATGTAGCGTAATTATATTTACCGTATCTTCTGTTTTACTATGCTTTGAATTTCTTTTATTTTGAACAGCATAATTTTCTTTTTCTTCGTCAAAAGACTTTATAAAAGCTTTTGTATCTGCATATTTTTTGGCCATATCTTCAAACAAATCCAATTTCTTTTTACTGTTTGGATAAAGCTTATCTAACCCGATCTCTTTCCTGATAAACCTGACAGACAACGCCGGTCGCATCTTTGATATCATCGAAATCTCATGAAACAGCTTATTTACAACCTTACTTCTGTCCCTGTTTCCTTGATAAAAAGCTAAGACATCTTCTTTCCTGACTATTTCCTTCATAGCGCTTTCTCTTGATATATAGCGAAGAGGCTTGTTCATAATCTTATAAAAGAGCGCCCTCGAGCTTTCGATGCACGCAAAAGAAAGATAACAGACACACAGAATAACTCCCTCATCGTCATAGAGCGCCATATCATCCGTGTTTTCGATGTTGCTCTTTATGCCTTTTTGTTTTAAAAATGACGCAATCGTCTTACACTCCGAATTGGTCCTGCATAAGATACCGATGTCATTTAATTTACTCTGTCCGCTAAGAAACACGCTCATCGCTTCATATTGTTCTTCTTTTGTCCTGTATCTTCTTGCTATGACATATCCGTTTGTTCCTGTTCCGGATACGATTTTCTTCTTAAATCGCATCTTATTTTCAGCTATGACCAAACTCGCATTATCCAAAATAGACTTGCCACACCTGTAATTTACGGAAAGATTTACTATATGAACCTCTCTTTTCATGCGCTTTTCAAACTCCATCATTATTCCGGGTTTTGCGCCTCGAAATCCGTATATTGCCTGATCGTCATCCCCTACAACAAAAAGATTTTGATCCCCGTTCAGGATCGACTCGATATTTTTTTGCTGCATCTCATTGATATCCTGATATTCATCAATAAGGATGTACTTATATCTTTCTTTATAAAGTTGTGCAATTTCTTTTCTGCTCTCAAAAATCTGCGCACATATAAGAGACATATCGTCGAAATCGATTTTCCCAAAGGATTTTAGACTGTTATTATATTTTTCAAATATCACCTTGAAATAATCTTTATACGGAACAGAATCCGAGACGGAATCAGGCGAGAGTCCCGCGTTTTTTATCCTTGAAATCTCAGACGTAATATCTTTTACAATCTCATTTTCATCAAGGATAGAAAGCTTATTCAAATTCTCCCTGCTGTTTTTGAGCGCATTAATGAGAATATCTTTTACCAGCTTGTATTTAAAAAGCTCGTCCGCTATCTCAATTTTGTTGTAGAAGCCGGCCGATTTACTGTTTTCTCTTAGTATGTTGTAAAAAAGTGAATGGAAGGTTCCGAACGAAACCTCAGGATATGAACTATCCGTGATTTTTAAAAATCTTTGCTGCATCTCAATGGCAGCAGCTTTGGTAAACGTTATAACAAGAATCGAAGAAGGAGGAACATCGTATTCTTCGATTAAAAACTTAAGCCTTTGAACTATCACAAAAGTTTTGCCGCTTCCCGGCCCCGCAAGTACCATTGCAGGGCCGTCTTTATGAGTTATTGCTTCCTCTTGAGCGGCATTTACTTTAACGTCAACCAAAGATGGGTAAACGTTATTATTTCTCAAGTAATTCAATTCCTTTTTTAATTCTGCTGATTGTCTCTTCTTTGCCTATGACCTCCATAAGCTCGGTAGCTCCGCAAGGAGTCATCTCTTTTCCCGAAACAGCGATTCTTACAGGCCAGAGAACAAAACCGTTCTTGTACTCATTAGCCTTGATGTAATCGGAAAGAAGTGCGTAAAGAGCATCATTTGTATAATCATCGTGTGCTTCAAGAATGGGAAGTACCTCTTTTAACACCTTAAGTGATGTCTCTTCGTTGGTCTTCATCTTCTTGTGAGTATAGATAGCCGTATCATACTCGGGAAGCTTTGCAAAGAACTTGACCATATCGGCAATGTCAGGCCAGATCTCAATACGAGTCTTTACCATATTTGAAATCTTCTTAAGCTTGTTATCATCGGAAGAAATCACGCTGTCGCCCTCTTCCTTAAGAGCATCGACGATATAGGACTTGGCTGTCTCAAAGAACTTGTCCTCGTCCATCTTCTTAAGATACTCGCCATTCATCCATTTCAGCTTGGTATAGTCAAATACGGCAGGTGACTTATTGATACGCTTATAATCAAATTTCTCAATAAGCTCCTGAAGGCTCATAATCTCATTGTTATCATCGGGAGACCAGCCAAGGAGTGCAACGAAGTTTACAACTGCCTCCGGAAGGAATCCCTGCTCGATAAGATCTTCAAATGAAGAATGTCCGCTTCTCTTAGAGAGCTTTTTGTGCTCCTCATCAGTGATAAGAGGACAATGTATGTACTTGGGAACCTCCCATCCAAATGCATCATAAAGTCTGTTGTACTTAGGTGATGATGAAATATACTCATTACCTCTTACAACATGAGTGATTCCCATGAGATGGTCGTCAACAACGTTAGCAAAATTGTAAGTCGGATATCCGTCAGACTTAATAAGGATCATATCGTCGAGTTCTTTGTTATCAACTGTTACATCTCCGTAGAGCTCGTCATGGAAAGTTGTTGTTCCTTCTGTCGGATTGTTCTGTCTTATAACAAAAGGCTTTCCCTCAGCAAGATTCTTCTCAACTTCTTCCTTTGAAAGAGAAAGACAATGCTTGTCATAAACACTGATTTCTTTACCTTCAACAACCTGAACAAGTGAAGCAAGTCTCTCCTGATCGCAGAAGCAATAATATGCCTCTCCTTTCTCTACAAGCTCTTTTGCATAAGTCATGTATATACCGGCTTTCTGTCTCTCACTCTGAACGTAAGGGCCTACTTCTCCGCCCACATCCGGACCTTCATCATGGATAAGTCCCGTTTCCTTGAGAGTTCTATAGATAATCTCCGTAGCGCCTTCAACAAAACGCTCCTGGTCTGTATCTTCAATTCTTAGAATATAATCGCCGCCCTCATGCTTTGTAATAAGATAAGCATAAAGAGCTGTTCTTAAGTTTCCGACGTGCATACGGCCTGTTGGGCTCGGTGCATATCTTGTACGAATCTTTGCCATTTTTTACCTCGATTATTATTTTATATATGTTTTAACATTCTTGAACATGAAGTTCAAGAATGCATCTTATGTTTTCAAACGATTTATAATTTTAGCATACAATATCTTTTTTTCAATACCAAGCTGCATATTGCTCGCAACATGTTATATCCAAGTTTCCGATATCAATTCTTACCCGTTGATCCAAATCCGCCTCTGTCGGCGCCTTCAAGATGCTCACACTCATCAAATACGATCGCGGGCTGATTCTCCATGATCCTGAACTGACAAATTCTGTCATTGAATCCGATATGTGTATCTCTCATTGCAATTACAGGCATAAACCACTGATCGTTATCCCCGCAGTATGAATGATCGACAACACCCATGTGATTGGTCTGCACAACACCAAAGTTCTTGAAAGTAGAACTTCTCGGAACGATATGCGCTTCATAGCCTTCAGGAATCTCCATCGCAACCCCGAGTGGCACAAGATGGAACTCGCCTTCCTTAAGGTCCACATCTTCGGCGCTCCTAAGATCGATCCAATCTGACTTTCCATCGATATATGTAAGCTTTTCAAGCTTATCATTAAAGTATTTTATCTTAATATTTTTTCCCACTTATCTATCATCCTCTCCAATAATTTGTTCAACGAATTTTATTATAATTGATTTATCATGATTATCCAATCTTGAATCATCAAGTTTTGGAAAAGCTAACAATTTTCTCTTGCAATCCAATCTTCTATTACGCCATTTATTACGACATCTATTATGGCATTTTGCAAGCAAAAAGAGGGTGCAACATCACGTTGCACCCGCACAAACACTACATATTTTACCCATTCAAATATCTATTATTTTATCTCAATAACCTTATAATCTTTCTCTTCAACTGCCTTCTTGAGTATATCATCCGAAACCTCAAGATTAAGTGTCACGACCGCGTTGTTTTTCTCGTGACTTACAACCGCTTCGGTAACACCTTCAACAGCTTCAAGAGCCGCCTTAACAGTATTCTCGCAGTGACCGCACATCATACCTTCAATACTAAGTGTCTTTGTCATATTGATTTCCTCCGTTTTTGAAAGTGACGAAACAATTATCTCATTATCAGAATCATCATCCTCATCATCAGTTTTATGTTTTTTAATCTTGTTGTACATCTTCTTATCCTTTGACGCATCACGGATATCAAAGAGATTAAGCCCGAGAGCATTCGTAACAACAAAGAAGCTTGATAAACTCATTGCGGCGGCTCCGAACATAGGACTTAATTTAAGACCGAAAAGTTCTATAAAGCAGCCCGCTGCGATCGGTATACCTATCACATTATAAATAAATGCCCAGAAAAGATTCCTACGTATATTTGCAAGAGTTCCTTTTGACAATCTTATCGCACCGGAAACATCAAGAAGACTGTTTCTCATAAGAACGATATCTGCAGCATCTACGGCAACATCAGTTCCCGCGCCGATGGCAATTCCGACATCCGCAGCCGTAAGTGCCGGAGCGTCGTTAATTCCGTCGCCGACCATAACAACTTTTCCCTGTTTCATGAGTTCATCGGCAATATCTTTTTTGCCACCCGGAAGGACGCCTGCGTAAACCTCGTTGATACCTGCTTTTGCAGCGATTGCTCGCGCAGTATTTTCATTGTCACCCGTCATCATGACAACTCGTATGCCCATATTCTTGAGCTCTTCGATTGCCTGAGCCGAGTCATCTTTGATTGTATCCGCAACTGCAATGATTCCCACAAAAATATTATCTTTTGCAAAAAACAGCGGTGTCTTTCCTCTGATGGACAATCCATATGCTCTCTTTGAAACTTCCTCGGGAATGTTCGCATATTTGGAAATAAAATCAAGATTACCGCATCTGATTACGGCACCTTCAATAGTTCCCTCAAGTCCGTTACCCGAGATCTCGCTGAAATCATCCACGGGAACATCCATATCCGCACAGAGATTTACAGCATGAGTTGCCACCGCCCTTGCAAGAGGATGATTGCTTTTTGACTCAAGTATTCCTGCAAGTCTGACAAACTCAAGCTCAGCGTTAAGATTTTTTTCTGCCGAGTAACCGCTCTCAGTGATTGCTTCAGCCAGAAATACATCGGTAACAACAGGTTCACCCTTTGTGATGGTTCCTGTTTTATCAAGGATCACGATATTACATTTACCTGCATTTTCAAGTGTTGCGGCAGTTTTAAAAAGAATGCCGTTCTTTGCTCCGACACCGTTTCCGACCATTACCGCAACCGGAGTCGCAAGACCAAGTGCACACGGGCAGCTTATTACAAGTACCGCAACTCCTCTGGCAAGCGCATAACCAAAACTTGCTCCCACTATAAGCCATGACATTATTGTAACCAGGGCTATACACATAACTACAGGAACAAAAACGCCGGATACTTTGTCCGCAAGCTTTGCAATAGGAGCTTTCGTTGCGGCCGCATCACTTACCATTGTGATGATCTGTGAAAGAGTTGTATCTTTTCCTACTCTTGTAGCCTTACATTTAAGATAACCGGATGAATTTATTGTTGCAGCAAATACATCTTCTCCGACATTCTTATCAACCGGAATACTTTCTCCCGTAAGAGATGATTCATCAATCGCGCTGCTACCTTCGACAATAACACCGTCGACAGGGATCCTCTCCCCTGCCTTAACAACAAATATATCTTCAACTTTGACCTGCTCGATCGGAACTTCTTTTTCAGCTCCGTTTTCATCTATCACAGTCGCCGTCTTTGATACAAGCTTCATAAGACTCTTAATGGCTGTTGTCGTTTTGCCCTTGCTTCTTGCTTCGAGCATCTTACCTACCGTTATAAAAGTAAGTATCATGGCAGCCGACTCAAAATAAAGCTCATCATAGAACAGATTTGTTTTTTCGGGAGCTCCGTTAGCTTTTGAGATCATCATAATAGCCAGCGCAAACGCACTGTACACAAAAGAAGCCGAACTTCCGAGGGCCACAAGAGTGTCCATATTGGGCGACTTATGCATCAGCCCTCTGAATCCGCTTATAAAGAAATTTCTGTTTATGATCATTATGACAATGCATAAGATCATCTGAATTATTCCGATTGCAATAACATTTCCGTCCAAAAACGGCGGAAGCGGGAACCCAAAAATCTTATGTCCCATGGAGAAATATATAAGAACGAGCAGAAATCCGACCGAATAAAGCAGTCTTCGTTTAAGAATAGGAGTTTCTTTGTCTTTAAGTGCCTCTTCCTCCTCGTTTTTTTGACTCTCTTCATCAAGTAGCGTTGCGCCGTATCCGGCATCCTCAACAGCCTTGATAATGTCTGAGGTAAGAACATTTCCCTCAACCGTCATTGAATTGGTAAGAAGATTAACAGTACACTCCGTCACTCCTTTGAGAGAATTAACTGCTTTCTCCACACGCACCTGGCATGCAGCACAACTCATTCCGGTAATTACATACTTTTCCATAACATTCCCTTTTTCATACTCCGCAATTTCTGTCGGATTTTTCCCCTGACAGCTTGTGAGCATCAAGATTTATTCTGACGTTCAACAAGATGTTCTCCGCAGTATATTTCACGGAGCTTCGGTTTGTCAATTTTTCCCGTAGGATTCCTAAGTACGTCGGCAAAAATAATCTTTCTCGGCCTCTTGTATCTCGGAAGATCCATACAGAAACGATCGACATCATCCTCAGTTAAAGTCATTCCCTCTTTTACCTGGATAATGGCAGCTGCGATCTCGCCGAGTCTGTCATCCTGAAGTCCTATAACTGCAGCATCATGTATCTTGTCATTTTTCATTAAAAAACTCTCTATCTGAACCGGATAAAGATTTTCTCCACCTGAAATTATAACATCTTTTTTTCTATCTACAAGAAATATGAATCCATCTTCGTCCTGACGAGCCATATCTCCGGTAAATAACCAGCCGTCTTTTAATATTTCGGCCGTCGCCTCGGGGTTCTTGTAATACTCGACCATTACTCCCGGGCCTTTTACGCAGAGTTCCCCAATTTCGCCCTGATCAACGGTCTTGCCGTTTTCATCGACAATCTTTGTCTTCCAGCCGTATCCGGGAATTCCGATGGCGCCGACTTTCTCAACATTCTCAAGTCCCAGATGCACGCAGCCGGGGCCCGTTGACTCCGAAAGGCCGTAGTTTGTGTCATACTTGTGATGCGGGAAATATTTAAGCCATCTCTTTATGAGACTCGGCGGAATCGGCTGAGCACCGATATGCATAAGTCTCCACTGTTTTAAATGATAGTCTTCTATCTTGAGTTTTCCCGAATCAAGCGCTGCCAGAATATCCTGCGCCCACGGAACAAGAAGCCATACTATCGTACATCTTTCTTCCGAAACGGCTCTGAATATCGATTCAGGTGAATTTCCTTTCAAAAGAACCGCTCTGCTACCTGTATAAAGAGATCCAAACCAGTGCATCTTGGCTCCCGTGTGATACAAAGGAGGAATGCAAAGGAAATTGTCCTCATGTGTAGTTTCGTGATGAATTGCCTCCATCTTGGCAGACTGCATAAGTGCAGTGTGAATATGTAAAATAGCTTTGGGAAATCCGGTTGTTCCCGATGAAAAATAGATTGCCGCATCATCCTTATCCTCAATAAGAACTCTCGGCGCAACCGAAGAACTGTTGGAAACCTGTCTGTAGTAGTCTTCCGCATAAGAAGGACACTGGTCTCCCACAAAGAAAAGAAGTGTCTCCTTCTTTATCTTCTCTGCGATATCCTCAATACGTCCGATAAACTCAGGTCCGTAGAATAAAACATCCGAATCGGATGCGTTAAGACAATAATCAATTTCTTCAGCATCAAATCTGAAGTTAAGAGGAACCGCTATAGCTCCCGCTTTTAAAATTCCGAAATAAATAGGTAACCATTCAAGGCAGTTCATAAGAAGAATCGCACACTTCTGGCCTTTTTTTATACCCCTTTCGATGAGCATGTTTGCAACTCTGTTTGCTTTCTCATCAAAAACCGACCATGTGATCTGTCTTCTGTAATATGCTGTGGAAGTCGGCTGAATAAGCTCATATTCTCTCCACGTAACCCTCTGCTCTTCTTTAATCTCCGGATTGATCTCAACAAGAGCAACTTCATCCCCATACAATTTGCTGTTTCGTTCCAATAAATCCGTAATTGGCATAAGAAATCCTCCGCTTTAAAGTGCTAAAGTAAAGTATAAACGTATTCTATTTAAAGGTCAAATATGATATATTAACTTTATCGCGCTAAATTGATTACTGTTCGCTCGCATACTGCTCGCTCCAGTAATGCATTCGCACATTCATTAAAATTCGCTTCGCGAGGAATGTGCTCACTCTTGAATCATATTCTCACGAAATGCGCAGTATATGCGCATTTCTGATTGAACAGTAATTATGAGCCGTCTAAAATTCTGTAGGAGGTTTTTTACCATGGATCAAACAAAAAATGGGCAGCTGATGCTGGGCAACAAGGCTGTTGCTCGCGGTCTTTATGAAGCCGGAGTATGCTTTATTTCCAGTTATCCCGGAACACCCAGCACGGAAGTTACCGAAGAAGCTGCCAAATATGATGAAATATATTGCGAATGGGCTCCAAATGAGAAGGTTGCTATGGAATCAGCTTTTGGTGCTTCTCTCGCAGGTCGCAGAGCATTTTGTGCTCAGAAGCACGTTGGACTTAACGTTGCTGCAGACCCTCTTTATACAATGTCTTATACCGGAGTAAATGCCGGTCTTGTTATAGTTGTTGCCGATGATGCCGGAATGCATTCTTCCCAGAACGAGCAGGATTCACGTCATCACGCCATCGCAGCAAAGGTTCCTATGCTCGAGCCTTCAGATTCCAAAGAAGCTCTTGAGTACACCAAGCTTGCTTATGAGATTTCCGAGAAGTTTGATACTCCCGTCCTTCTTAAGATGTGCACAAGAGTAGCTCACTCTCAGTCTATCGTTGAGACAGGCGAGCGCACTGTTCCCGACAAGCCGTATGAAAAAAATATCGCTAAATACGTTATGATGCCGGGAAATGCCAAAAAGCGTCATCCCATCGTTGAACAGCGTACCAAAGATCTCATCAAATTTGCAGAAGAAAATCCCATTAACAGAGTTGAAATGGGTGACACCAAGATCGGTATCATCACATGCTCAACTTCTTATCAGTATGTAAAAGAAGTATTCGGTGACTCAGTAAGTGTTCTCAAGCTTGGAATGACCAATCCTCTTCCCTGCGATCTTATAAAGAACTTTGCTGCAAAAGTTGACAAGCTCTTTGTTGTTGAAGAACTTGATCCTATCATCGAAAATCACGTTAAGGCTCTCGGAATCGAAGTTACGGGAAAAGAGCTTCTTCCCGTTATCGATGAGTTCTCACAGAATCTTCTTGCAAAGGCTTTCGGAAAAGATGTAAATGAAGGCTTTACCATCGATGAGCAGATTCCTGCAAGACCACCCGTTATGTGTGCAGGCTGCCCTCACAGAGGACTCTTTTACACTCTTAAAAAGAATAACTGCACAGTTCTTGGTGATATTGGATGTTATACACTTGGCGCAGTTCCTCCTCTTGGAGCAATCGAGATGACACTTTGCATGGGGGCTTCAATCGGTGCAGTTCACGGATTTAACAAAGTTCGCGGCGCTGAGAGCGAGAAAAAGACTGTTGCCGTAATCGGTGATTCAACATTCATGCACTCAGGTATGACAGGACTTGCAAACGTTGCTTACAACCAGTCAAACTCAACTATCGTTATCGTTGATAACTCCATCACGGGAATGACAGGTCACCAGCAGAATCCCACAACAGGTTACAACATCAAGGGAGACCCAGCAGGAAAGATCGACCTCGAAGCACTTTGCAAAGCTATGGGCTTTGAGCGCGTAAGAGTCGTAGACCCTTATAACTTAAAGCAGTGCGACGAAGTCCTCAAGGAAGAGCTTAACGTAGAAGCTCCTTCTGTAATCATCTCAAGAAGACCTTGCGCACTTCTTAAATATGTAAAGCATAACGCACCTCTTAAGGTTAACACCGATAAGTGCGTAGGCTGTAAATCATGTATGAAGATCGGATGTCCTGCCATCTCAATGAAGAACGGCAAGGCAACTATTGATAACACATTATGTGTAGGCTGCAATGTATGTTCACAGATGTGCCCTGTTGGTGCATTTGAAAGCACAGCAGAAAGTGAGGCATGATAATGGAAACTAAGAATATTATGATTGTCGGAGTTGGCGGACAGGGATCACTTCTTGCCAGCAAATTATTGGGACACCTCCTCCTTTCACAGGGCTATGATGTAAAAGTGTCCGAAGTACACGGAATGTCTCAGAGAGGCGGTAGCGTTGTTACTTACGTAAGATACGGTGATAAGGTTTACTCTCCCGTTATCGATAAGGGCGAAGCTGATTACATTGTTTCTTTCGAGATTCTCGAAGCTGCAAGATGGCTTCCTTTCCTTAAAAAAGACGGACAGATTGTTACGAACACACAGCAGATCGATCCCATGCCTGTAATTACAGGTGCTGCCGAGTATCCCGAAGATCTTGTTTCCAAGTTAAAAGAAACAGGTGCTAAAGTTGATGCTCTTGATTGCCTCTCACTCGCTGAGCAGGCAGAATCTGCAAAAGCCGTTAACATCGTTCTTCTCGGAAGACTCTCACACTACTTTGATCTTCCCGAAGAAGCATGGATGAAGTCACTTGAAGCAAATGTGCCTCCTAAGTTCCTTGAAATGAACAAGAAGGCATTTGAGCTTGGAAAAAACATGAAGTGATATTGCTATCATAAGCTTTTTATCATCTATCTACAAACACACGGAGGAATTATACATGGAGCGATATTATCAAAAGGACATTGAGTGTGCGCCCTATGAGGAAATTCGCAAGATTCAATCAGAAAAACTAGTTAAGCAAGTAAAACACGTATGGGACAATGTTCCTTACTACCGCAAAAAAATGGAAGAAAAAGGTGTTACACCTGATGATATCAAGTCGGTTGACGACCTCCATAAACTTCCTTTTTTATCCAAAAAAGATTTAAGAGACGCTTATCCTTACGGACTTCTCGGAAAACCGTTAAAGGAATGTGTTCGTATCCACTCCACATCCGGAACAACCGGAAAAAGAGTTGTTGCCTACTACACGCAGCATGACATCGACCTCTGGGAAGATTGCTGTGCACGTGCCATCATGGCTGCCGGCGGAACAAATGAAGACGTCGTTCATGTTGCATACGGCTACGGTCTCTTCACAGGTGGAGCCGGAATTCACGGCGGTTCACACAAAGTAGGATCTCTTACTGTTCCCATCAGCTCAGGAAATACAGACAGACAGATTATGTTCATCAACGATCTTGGTGCCACTATCCTCTGCTGTACTCCCAGCTATGCTGCTTACCTCGGTGAGCGTTTCAAAGAGATGGGCTACGGCCCCGATGATATTCCGCTTAAAGCCGGTATCTTCGGAGCAGAAGCCTGGAGTGAAGAAATGCGTGCAGATATCGAGAAGACTCTCGGAATCAAAGCATATGACATCTACGGACTTACAGAGCTCTCAGGTCCCGGTGTTGCATTTGAATGTTCTGCTCAGAACGGAATGCACATCAATGAGGATCACTTCATCGCCGAGATCATCGATCCCGACACAGAAGAAGTTCTTCCCGAAGGTTCACAGGGTGAGCTGGTATTCACAGCCGTAGATAAAGAAGCTTTCCCGATGATTCGCTATCGTACAAGAGACATCTGCAAGCTCACAAGAGAAAAATGCTCTTGCGGAAGAACTCATGTCCGCATGGCTAAGCCTATGGGACGTTCAGATGACATGCTTATCATCCGCGGCGTAAATGTATTCCCGAGCCAGATTGAGACTGTTCTTATGAACAACGGCTATGCAGCAAACTACCAGATTGTCGTAGACAGAGTAAACAACACAGATACTCTCGACGTTCAGGTTGAAATGACTCCCGAGATGTTTACCGATAATGTGGGTGAGATTGAAGAAAGACAAAAGAAACTCGTTGAAGGCCTTAAATCCATGCTCGGAATCAAGGCAAAGGTTTCTCTCCTTGCTCCCAAGTCTATTGCAAGAAGCGAAGGAAAAGCTGTTCGTGTAATCGACAAGAGAAAAATCTAATCGTATAATGAAAATATAAGATGCAAAGGGGGATACAGCTATGAGCGTAATGCAGATTTCAGTATTTCTTGAGAATAAACCCGGTACCTTGAAGAAAATGACAAGTGTACTTGCAGCGAACAAGATTGACATGCGCGCTACTTCTCTTGCCGAAACCAAAGACTTCGGTATTGCAAGACTTGTAGTTGACGATGCTCTCGCAGCTGTTAATACTCTTAAAGAAAATAATTTTGTAGCAAGCCTCACTCCGGTTCTTGCCATCGAGATTCCGGATGAGACGGGCGGACTTGATAAACTTCTTTCGGTATTTGACGAAGCCAAAGTCAACATCGAATACATGTACGCTTTCTCAGGCGGATGCGCCAAGGATCACGCTTACATGATATTCAGAGTTTCAGATACCAAGAACGCCGAAGCAAAACTTGCCGCAAACAAATCTCTCAAGATGCTTACTCAGGAAGATCTTGCACAGATTTGATGTAAAAAATAAAGCTGTGAACCGATGAATTTCATTAGTTCACAGCTTTTATTTTTATGCTACATTCTGTTCATTTCCCTGCTCAGATTCAAGCATATCTTTTTTCCCCTTATAGATTGGCGCAAAAATAAAGACAATGAGTACGCTTGCTCCCAATATAATGAATGGTAAATCCGAAGCCAAAACTGTCTGATTCTGAAACAAATCTGTATCCCCATTAGCAAATAACAAGGCAAAATTATTATTGATATAATGCATCCATGTTACTACCCATATGTTTTTGGTTTTCATGTATGCATATCCAAAAAATATAGCCAAGGCAATACAGTTAATAATCTGATTTACAAAATACATTGGTCCGGAATTAACCGCATAATACATAAAATCCAATCCAATATGCCAAATTCCCCATACAACCCCCAAAATCAAAACACCGCGTCGTAACCCAAACTTTTTTTGCAGAATTGGCTGTAAATAATATCTCCATCCATATTCTTCTCCCAAAAACAATGTAAATGACAAAGGAAAAGTAATAAGAATTGAAAAAACTATATATGCACTCTGAGGCGAAAATAACACTTTTGCCATTTCACCTACAGCATTTGTTCCATCATTTACAAAGACCTGCTTCAAAGCAGTCCAAATAAAAAGTCTTACAAAATATAAAACAATGAAAACAGCAACTAAAAGTATGCTTTTACCAACCGCATTCCTACTAAGTCCGACATTTTTTCTCTTTTCCTTGCCACATACCCAGAAAAGGACGTAACATACAACACTTGCTATAACAATCACAGTCTGAGCGTATGATGACCAGTTTGTACCCTCTCCTGTCACGGTCTGAATCTTTTTCTGCGTTGTAAATATAGAAGCTAAACTCATAACCAACAAAACTACCATGGTAATAATCATCACAAAAAATCCTGCTTTCGGAACCTTTTTTTCCTTATCTCCAAACAATAAAGTTCCAATTATAACTCCGCATGCAGGAAAAAGCATATGTGCAAGCGGAAAGACTGAAAGATCTTTTCCGGCTTTTAAGCCGATATACATAAAGATACACATTAGAGCTACAGCACCGTACGCAACGGCAATAAAGGTTATAAATCGTTTCTTGTTAGTACTTTCCATTTCAAGTCTCCTTTTTATTTTATTTTTGTACTACATAACAAGCTTCTTTATTACCCTTTCCTTATTGTTACAATTTCCCCATATAACTTTAAATCAAATACAAATCAGTAAATTCCGTCGCCAACTTCTTCGCCACGTTCAGGCACCTCAAGCGAGAAAATTCTAAACTTAAATAACATTGGATATACAGCAAGCGAAACAAAAATAGCGATCATATATCTTCCGCTTCTTACAAGATGAGCAACCATAGTTCCCGAATTTAGGAACTCCTTGCCAAAAGGAATTTTTAAAATCTCATCAAGTGCAAAAAATACTACCGCACCGCCAACAAGTCTTAAAATGCTTGAAACAGGATTTCTTGTAGATTCAAAATTTACGAATTTCTTCTCAAAAGGTATTGAAAGCCACAGACCAAAAAGTATACCGTATGCACTAAAAAAATCGCTTGTCTTGCAATAAAAAACTCCTATAGTCCCGATTACTGCAACCATCGTAAATATGACATTTTGATTCTTTATCTTTTTATACAAAAAAGAAATAACAAAAACCATAGCTAAACCAAGTGTCCATCCGCAGAGCACGTCTGTAGGATAATGACATCCGACTACAACTCTCGAAAAACCTACAAGCAGCATCAATATAATTGATAACACCAATTTGAGCCTGTTCTTATTTTTTCCAAAAATAACAATTCCGGGATAGACTGTTGCCGCATTGGTCGAATGTCCGCTTGGAAATGAATACCCTTGCGCATCCACATCCATAAGATCCGCATCAGGCTCTACGGGACGCAGGCATTTTATGCTGCTATGCTCCATATAGGGACGAATCCTGAAAACAATGTTTTTTATCATAGGAAATAAAATTAGTGAAGAACATACAAGTAATCCTATTTTTCGTCCAAATTCTTTATCATGGCACCAATAAACAAAGCCCATGACCGCAACAAGCGCAAACTCCTCTCCAAAAGCAGAAAACTGCGAAATAAGCAAAATAAGCGGTCCCGGAATATTGGCCTGTAGCCACTCCATCAATTGCACTTCCCAACTCATATTATGTCTCCTCCATGTTGTAATTTATGTATTTAGTCAAAAGTCAAAGGCATGACATTAGAACCGTCCCAATGTCATTTATACCCTTTTCTTTCATATCGATAAACTGATACTTGATGCCGCGCTCTTTGAAGAAGCGTTCCGCCTTCTTAGTATCATTGCATTTCTTCGTACCAAAAATCTGTATGTTCATTTTTTTCCTTTCCTGCCTCGCATATATTTCTATACACGAGACAGGAATATAATAGCAATAAAATCTCAGATCATCAATTCCAGTGAATTGTATAATTTCCACCTTCTGAAGGAACCGTGTAGCTGTGATTGTTGCCGGATTCCCAAGTCACATTTCCGCTTTCATCCTTCATTATGGCCTTAAATTCGATATTTTTACCGATAGGAAGCTTTACAGAAAATGTCCACTTCGGATAATCGGGGCATGATGCCGGTCCGCTGCAAGAGCAGGATCCCAATTTCCAAGTGCTTCGCAGTCTCCTGAAAGATATACACTCTGTCCCCAGTATGTTGTCGCATTCTTCATTTTGTAAATATCGCCGCCCGCCTCTGTGAGGAATCTGTTCCTGTCATGGTTATCGATAAATGTAACCATCTGATTGACATGGTCACCATACATACCGTCCTAATTGAATATAGTCTTTAATGAGATCTCATCAGTGTTATCAAAGTTACGGCCATGTGCAAAATCATTTACGATTGCCTGAAACAGCGGGAAGTCAAGCATTCCGCTCACTCCGTTATCGCCAACCCACTTGCTGACAAAATCAACATCCATGTCAAAATTCTCACCGAATGTAGGTACTCCTATATACTCCTCAAGTTCATGTATTGTCTTCGGAGACATGCACTTTGCGGCATCAACGCGTGCTCCGTCGGCACCTGTATAATCAATCCAAAACCCACGATCGTAGATATCAACGTCTACGACATGGGCCTGCAGGCTGCTGACATGATAATCAGAAAAATAGACAATCCGGCGCTGATGAGACAAAGCTATACCACGCTACCGGTGGTTATTGAATAGCCGTTATTTCCCTGCGGTTAAAAAAATTTCCCGATAATTAACACCTGTTCAATAGTATTTTCTGCGGCGTTCCGATATCATAATCTCAGAACCGGTTACAATAGATTATTGGAGGGCACGAAGATGGATATAGGAAATACTATTAGAAAATATCGAAAAGAACTTGGATTTACGCAGGAAGAAATGGCAACGCGTCTCGGTGTTACTACACCCGCAGTCAACAAATGGGAAAACGGGAATACTCTTCCCGACATAAGCCTGCTTGCCCCGATTGCAAGGCTTCTTAGAATAACCACAGATGAACTCCTTGCGTATAAAGATGAACTGACGGATGACGAGATTAGTTTTTTTGTAAAAGATCTGAGTATGAAGATTTACGGCAACGCGCCTTTTGAAGACATGTTCAATCTTGCAAAAGAAAAAGTCGAGCAATATCCGAACTGTGAAAATCTCAAGTGGAAAGTAGCGATAACGCTCAATTCAGCTCTTATAATGAAGAGCATTCTCAATGAGGATAAGTATTGTGACACAATAGCTCTGTGGTATTCGCAGTTAATCAACGCCAAAGATCCGAAAATAAGAAAGACTGCGGCAGAATCTCTTTTCCACCTTAAAATGAGCAAAAAAGAATATGAGAAAGCACATGAATATCTTAAATACTTCTCTGACGAGAATCCCGATAAGAAGCTTTTCACCGCAAATATTCTCGCCAAAACAGGTAAGGATACCGAAGCTTATAGGACTTATGAGTCGTTGATGTTCGAGCAACTGAGCAGGCTACGGATGATCGTGGATGCTCTGCACGTATTCTGTCTGGAAAAAAATGATATGAAACTTGCGAAGCGTACTTCAGAGCTTAACTGTAACCTTGCGAAATGCTTTGACCTCGGTCCTTATCAGGAAAATGCATTCAAATTGCAGCTTGCCGCTCATGAAAAAGATGTTGATGCAACCGCGAAGATAATGAAAAAACTCATTGATAACACCGATACTATCCTTGATTATGCAAAGTCGGATTTCTTTTCACATGTTGAAACAGGAAATGTAAGCGACGAATTCTATGAAAATTTCAAAGCGAAACTTATAAAAAGATTTGTTGAAGACGAATGTTTTGATTACATGCATGATAATGACTATTGGAAGTCTTTGGCATAATTTTGGCAGAACAGAGAAGCGCATCTCTGTTCTGCTTTTTTAACACTAGCATGTATTTACTTAGTTGTATCTTTAATTCCAAGAAAGACAGCTTAGTAATCCAGATAGCCTCTGTGGCCTCCCCTACGTGGCTCAGATTCAATTGCAAACTTTATACCCGTAAAATCTTTATCATATTCGTTTATTTCTACGGGTACAAATCGATTTCTGGATTCCATGCCCGTAAAGCCGTTCCTACATTCACTTATTTCTACGGGTACAAATCAATTTCCCAGATTTAATGTACGTAAAAAATCAGACACCACTCCCAAATAGGAATGATGTCTGAGAATTATAATTTATTTTTTGTAACCCGTATATTGAACGGCAATTCTGTTCTCAGGGTGGACATCGGTTGAATACAGGACGATAAGGAATATCCATTCCAGTGGTTTCATTAAAAAGTAGACAATATCCGCTGACCACTTATGTCTGATAAGTTTGGCGACAGGGAAGCCGTATTTGTCATAGAAACCACGTATCAGCCTATGCGCACGGGGCGTTTTTTCTTGCAGGACTTCCTCGAAGGCGTTGGCAATGCAGAGCTGTCTATTTACGATAACTTCGTGTCCATGCCGTATTCCTTTTCGGATTGGCTTAACTATTTTTCTATGTCCTCCTGCGGCAACTGTACATAGATAATGCTCGTCAACATGCAGGTTGGGCGGGCTCTGCTTTGTTGATAATGCCCATTCACTTGTTTCTGTCCAGGCTTTTATGATAGAATCCGGCGCTTGTCCAAACAAAATGAGAATCATAATAAGTATTCCAAGAAGGGGGAACATTAATAAAAATGCCAGTACAGGCCATAGATCTGCCTTTCTCAATATTTTGTCAGCGACACGTAATATTTTGTTTTCCAGTATCTTGTCATTTGTTGTATTCTGTTCTTTCCTCTCATGGATTTTTCTCAGTATGGTTCTTGCAGTGATGATGCCGCAACATACAGGCAAAACAATAACAGAATAATCCAGAGGATCGTTATCTATTTTAGCTCCGACTATCTGTATCGTATAAACAATTAACTGGATCATTCCCAGATACATAGCAGAAATCGAAAGCACAACTACTAACGGTGGCATTTTTGTCAGCTCTTTACGCTGAAGCAGAACGTATCCTGCAAAAGCGATTATAAAGATAACTACAACCGTGAAAAGCGAATCTGTATAGATTGGCGCATGTCTTTCTGCATTTACAAGCTGTACATTCCAGTCTTCCCATGTAATCCATTTATACACCCCATATAGGCGAGCATATATAGCTCCGAAAATGAACACCAGTGCATCAATAGCCCAACTTTCATCGAATGGATTCTTTTTTAGCTCACGTATAAATAAAGCTATTTCCCATATTGTAAGAAATATTGGTATGGATAAAAGTAAAATCATAATAAACCTCAACCACTGTACGCGGTTATCTCAAAACATCCACAACTTCCCCAATGTACATATCATGCTCCGCATCCCCGTCATAGAAGCGCTTTGAAATGTCCTGATGCATGTTCTTTGGATCAAGTCTCTGGCAAAAGAGCTTTTTGCAGACCAGAGTTACCTCTGCCTCCTCAAAAGTCATTGAGCCATTAACTTCTTTGGCAGTCAGCCCCGATGAATGCATCTTATCGATTTCTTTTCCTGATTTTGTTCCAAGTACTACAAGTGTATCCTTATACTTCTCAGGGTAGAAGCTGATCGTGAAATATTCGTTATTATCCATGAAATCATGAGTGTAACGGGGTGTCCTTACATAAACTGTAGCAACCGGCTTATTCCATAATGTTCCAAGACCGCCCCAACTAATCGTCATTGTGTTAAAATTGTCCTTTTCCCCCGCTGTAAGAAGTGCCCACTTCTTATCAAACTGACTGAAAATATCTGTTGTAAATTCCATAAACTCTCTCCTTTTGTATGCTTTCACATTAATCCAAAAGCAATCTTTCCACTGCTTCCACTGCTTTAACATAACGCTCCTGATATGTTCCGTTTATAACTATAAAATTCTTGCCGTGAGATGTGATCAGGTCTTTTATCTTATTGCTGTAGGTCTCCCTGTCATCGCGGATGACTTCGCTTCGATCACCGTCTTGAACGAAAGCAACATCCGGCTCCAGGAACAGGATAAGATCATATTCATTGACAGCATCTATCGCATCTGAAAGTGCTTTGTTCCTGTCTATTTCCGGATCGTTCAGAAAACTCATATAAAACTGTGTTACCAGTGTGTCCGTATCTATAAACAAAACTTTATTGCTGTTATTTATGGCGTTGATCTCATTCAACTTATGCTGCAATAAGATCTCCGTGAAATCCTCCGAGAGCATTAACATGTCGGTTCCGCTTCGCTCTGAGATTTCTCTTCCGGCTTCGTCAATATAGTTTGTATTGAATCTGTTTGCCAGGTTAATGGTAAGCGTTGATTTTCCGGTGCTCTCCCCGCCCATGAGGAGAACTTTTTTTACAAAATAAGGCTTTGCAACATTCGGGATCCAATCCCATCGCTTATACGGATTCTTCCTAATCTCTGTAGAACTTATATCATTCCTTGGAAAAAAATAGATCTCGCTTTCCGGATAGCACTTGTTCCAGAAGCTGTTTTCATCATAATCGTCTCCGCAAAAAACGATATCTATCGGCTTTCCGATCTGCTCCTTAACCTTCTTTGCATCGCTGTCCCAGTACTCTTCTGTATAATCAGCTTTTGTGGCAGCATCATCAAACAAAGTTATTATCTTTACATTTCCGATATGTTTTGTGAGCTGATAAAGCCATCTGTAGCGGACTCTGTAATTTATTTCGCCTCTGTTATTTCCTACGCTCAGAACTATATATAATTCACGACACATGTTTGCAGCCTGTATAATGCAATCCACATGCCCCAAATGAAGCGGATTAAAGCTGCCACCGTACATACCAACGTTATACTGCATTCTTTTTTGCCTCCTTATACCAGCGAATAAACATGATAAAAGCGTTTATAAGATATATGCTCCACATGGCAAGAGTAGAAATAGATTCTCCTCCCTTCATAAAATCCACTGCCCACATAAACACGGTAACAATATCAACGACGATCCACAGAACCCACTGTTCCGTTAATCGTTTAATGGAAAGAACCTGTGCAACAACCGAAACAACCGTGCTCATGCTGTCAACATACGGCAAATTTCCACCCATTCTTTTCAATATAGAACCATATATCACGATTGATACCGCAGTTATCGCATAGACAACAATACTCTTTGATAAGCTCAGGCGCTCCTTAATAACTTCGCCCGTCTCATCATTCATATACTTTTTCCATGCAATAAAGCCCACAAAATTCATCGGGAGGTAATAAATAAGATTCAGCATTACTTCCCCATAGTATTTTGCCCACAAAGCGACTATCGCGTACAAAATCGTATTTACAAGTCCAAAGATAAAAGAAGACCTTTTTCCTTTTCCTGTCAGAATAACACAGCAAACGCCTGTGACAGCGGCCCAGAGGCTGACCGGAGAATCCTTCCAGTAAATTGACAATCCCAGGATTACCGCAGTCGCAAAAACAAGCCAAATAACATCAAACGGCTTCCATCCGCTAAGTTCGCTTTTTACAAATTTTTTTATGGCATCCATTTTTTATTTCTCCTTAATCCCTCAAAAAAAGTGTCTTTTCACTAGAGTATATCACATAAAAATATACTCTACGCCGATGCGACTATTGCATATTTTTCCCACCTTGCTATTATTTTTTTATGAACACGAGAAATCTAAAATGTTTTCAAATCATATATGAAGAGCGTAACCTGCAGGTAGCTGCAAATAAACTTTTTCTGTCACCGCAAGGCCTAAGTAAGATCATAAAGAACCTTGAAGATGAATGCGGCACTCAACTTTTTTCAAGGACTAAAGACGGCTTTGTACCTACGGAGAGCGGAAAGATTTTTTATGAAAAATCCAAGACTATAATTAAAAGCATGAATGAAATGTTCTCGGAGATAAGAGCTGTGAATGACAGGGAGAAGCGCTTCAGGATTGGATTTGCGGCTGGGACACTGCGAGCTGTAGATATTCCTTCGGTGCATTCTTTTATGAAATCGAATCCGGAAATTGTTGCAAGCTGGGATGAACAGGAAAACAAAACTGTCCTGAAGCGTGTGCTGAACGATGAGATAAACTGCGGTCTCGTTGTAGGAAAGCCGCAGGTTCCGGGGCTTTTGTCGGAACTCATCAAATCTGTAGATATCGTCCTGTATGTCCACAAAGACCACAGACTCAGAAGCAAACAGCAGATCAGTATTACGGAGATCAAAGATGAACCTCTTATCTCCATGAACGAGAAATACCACATTTATCACGATTTCATAAACGCCTGCCACATGAATGATTTCAATCCCGAGATTGTTGCAAAGGTTGGCGAAGGGGATTCTATTTACCGTCTTGTAAAAAATGGGATCGGAATCGGCATTGCTCCAAGGTTTTTCAAAGATGATACCGACGTTAAAGCAATTCCTATAACTGATACCTATACTTGGGATGTGTATGGGATTTATCTGGAAAACTCACCTGATGCGGAACTGGCGAAGAGGTTTTTGGAGCAGTGTTCAGATAAGTTTCACTGAGCTTGTTACATGCTCTACATCAAGAAATCAGAACCACCGGCTTAGCCGGTGGTTTGTTCTGGCCCTATAAGGGCCTGTTGCCGGCGCTGAGTCTAAAGACTCGCCGAATGGTTCGCCAGCCGCAACATCATTTTCCTACAGAGCCCCCTGGGCTCATTTTTATTTGTTTTGCTTTACCGGCTCACCCGTGAACGGGTCAATATACTCTTTTAGTGTCATTTGGTCGTACTCTAAATCCTCTTTTAACTGATTCTTTATGTACTCCTCGATTTTCTTTGCATTCTTACCTACAGTATCTACGTAATAGCCTCTGCACCAGAAATGTCTATTG